>JANNNG010000004.1:0-14930 GCA_031398425.1 Hyphomicrobiales bacterium
GTGCTGAAAACCGTTTCATGATGATCCGCACGATGTGGGCGATGCCTGTTATCCGGTGCACCCGCCCTTCAATGGCACTGCGATGCAGCGCCTGACCGAAGGTCCATTGATCGGGATGAAAGAAGCCCGGTCTTCCATCCGATGTCCATTGATCCGAAAACTCCTGCTCCAGCACAAAGCGAATGTCCTCGCGCCAATAGGCGGGTTCCGCACAAACGACCACCACTATGTCCAATGGCACATAACGCGGTGACCGCAGTTCAAGGTCTTCGCCGATGAGGCGCACGGCATTCAGATGGGCATCGATGCGCGGACGCAAGGCATCCCACCTCGCCTCCGACTCGGCATCCCCTTGCGCTGCAAAACCAACGGGATCGATGACAACGCGGACCGTGCGCCAGCTGCCTGTCCAGCCATAGCGCGCAACAGCCCGTGACACTCCCTCCACCTCTTCGGCGCGCCGGACGTAGTCGGCCAGGGTGACCGCGCGAAGCTGGCGTGCACGGAACGCCTCAGGCGCAAACCGGCGCACCTGTTCTGCAGGTTCCGGATCGCGACCATCGATCACATCGAAGGGGTTCCGCACAGCATCGACGGCGCCACCCAGTGCGCCTGTCAGATCGCGGAAGTTGACAATTCTGTCGGCACCCGCATTTCCGTGCGCACCCTGTCCGATCTGATATTCCGCATGTACAACCGCTCCTTGCGGCAGCAGCCTTCCATTGATGCCATTGCCAAAGCGCAAGGTCGTCCGGCGGCGTTCGTCGGTTTCCACCAAGAAGTGATCGCCATTCTCGGCTGAATCATCACTGTGCACGAGCGTTTCAACCTCGTCCCAGCCTTCTCGTGCGGCACCGAGAGGTTCAACCTCGATAACGAGGGTGGACCGTGCTGGCTCCTCACCCGCCACAGCACCGTGTGGCACAGGCCGATAAGCCAGCGGACCTTCGTCCGGCAAGGGGGCGAGCACCCAGTCATTGTCCCTCCGGCCACGCCGCGTGAATGTGCGGAATTTTTCCCTTGCCGTATCACTGGCAAGCACCGCGCCCGGTTCGTGGAAATGCACAAGCATCGGTCGGCCCTCGTACACCGGCACGAGATTGCCAAAGAACATGGACACATCGTTCACTGTTGTTGGCGGCGGACCGGAATCGAAAGTGGAAAAGCTGTAATCCTGACGCAGGGCATCTTCACTGCGCCAGTGAACACGAACGATCCATGTCAAAGTGACAGGATCAAAAACGGACTCCGCCGCGTCATTGCCTTTGCGCAGGCGCAACAGCTGTCGCTTGGAACGCCGGGCACCTGCAGGCAGACCTGTCAACGGATTGAGCATTTCCTGAATGATCATCTCGCGCCATTGACCCGCACGGACAAGGTTGCGCAAGCCATCGGCTGCAGCCTGATTGGCAAAACCTGATGGCGGGGCAAGGTCGGCATTGGTCGTTCCAGCCGCCAAAGCAGGTTGGGCGTCACGCCACGTGTGCAACCTCAGCCGATTCAGCAGCGGGTCGAGCCGCTGTCGTTCCGTGACCGGCAGACGACGTTGCCGGGAGGTGAAGAAGATCGCATCATCGATTGGCGGATTTGTTCCGGTCCAGGTGACAAGCTCCTCATTGTCGAGCGTAAAAGGCCCAACACCGCCCGCAATATCCAGCACCAGCCAGGTGCTGGCCTGCTGGCCCTCGCCGATATGATAGTCAACCAATCGCGCATGCCGGGCAAGCGAAACCCGTTGTCGCGTGGTCGCCAGCGTTGCCTCGCCCATCACCCTGTCCTGATAGTCACTCAGTTCATCGGCAGACGCGGCCAACAGACTGATCAGCACCTGATCGAGGTCAACCTCGCTGGAGGTCTGCCAGCCGGGCACGCGCTCGGCCATGGCAACAATCAGCGTATGGCGAAATGAATCGAAGTCCTTTGCCAGATAGTCGATGGCAGGACCTGATGCCATCGGCATTCCAGAGAGGACCGGCGCACAGTCATTGGTGAAACAACCGGGCCGGAACTTGAAATCAATCCGACTGAAAAACGGATCGATCAGATTTCCATCCCACAGCAGTTCCAATGTGTAGGTTGAATAGTCTCCCACGGGTGACACGCGTAGCATCAAGGTGTTCGCATCAACCGCCGAAACACTGCTGACATGCACTTGTCCAGAAAGATTGCCAGCGACAATGCGGCTTCCGCCGCGGATGCGAAAAATCTGCCGCACCCGTACCGCATCGCCGCCTATGTCAGCAAGGATCGCCGCGAGGTGCAGGCTTGTGTAGAAATGCAGCGCGACATCCGCATGGCCGGGGTTGAAGCCTGGTGGCAGTGAAACCAAAGCAAGTCTGATCCCGTTCAGGCCACGTCCCTGAAGCTGGTCAGCGCGGTCGGCTGCAAGGTCGGGATATATGATCGCGCCCACGGGCATTCTCCCTCAACTTGACTTGCGCTGGAAGCGCAGCACACGCTGGTCGGGGCTGCCTGCAACACGGTAAGCAACAGTCAGCTCCATCGTTGCATCAGGGCTGTTCCAAACCACTTCGATCCGTTCCACCGTCAGCCGGTGTCCAAGCCAGCGCGACAGCGCATTGGTGATGCGGGCCTTGACGATGCTGCGCAACGTCTCCGATGCCGGTTCAAACACCAGCTTGCGCACACCGCCCCCGATATCAGGTTGGAACAATCGTTCGCCGGGGCTGGTCAACAGCAGTTGCAAAACCTCATCACGTACGTGGGCAGCATCACTGGTTGGCGTTGCTGTTCGGCCATCACTGCCGATCCGGAATGGAAATGCAAGGTGACGGCCAGTGGAAAGTGTCATCGGTCGCTCCTCCTTCAGGTTCCAAGGCCACGCTGTTGCGTTTGCACGACAATGGCCGTGCCTTGCGGTGCCTGGGCCGCGTTCAGGCACAATCCAACACTGGTCATCAGCAACACCGGAACATTCTTCACGTTCGTCTGCACCGCTCCCGTCACCCAGCGAATTGTCAGGCAAGGCAAGGGTGCCACGGGGGCGAAAGGGCAGCCCACAATGGGATGCACATCTGTCTGCAACAGTGCAAAGGCACCATCGAACTTGACATCCGTATTGCTGGTGAAGAGCTGCGCCTGGCCACCATGCGGGCACATGACCGTGCTTGTTGTGGTAAGGATCGGCGTCATGGTGGCACCCCGAAACTCATGGAGCCATTGACCAGACTAACGCCCGCTAGACCCAGCTTGATCATGTCATTGTTGAGCGAGATTGAATCTGCCCCAATCGTGATGTTGCAGGAACCAACGGTGATGACAATTTCATCCGATGACATCTTGATTTCCGGTCCGCTGCCATGGGTAATCAGAATTTCATTTGCATCATCATCGAGCACGATCTTGTGGCCCTGCTTCGAAACGATGACGCGCACACCTGCACCCTGTGGCTCGGGTCGCTGACCACCGGCCCACCAGCCGCCACTCCAGATGGGATTATCCAATTTCCCAGCCTCGAATTCGATCCACACGCCAGAGCCGATTTCCGGCAACATCACGAAGCCATGGCCATCGCCAGCAAATGGCGCTGCAGGCATGGCCCAGGCGCACGGGTGATCACCCAGAACCGCAGGCACGGTGGCGCGAACGCGGCAGGCGTTTTGTGGATCATCGACATCGGTGACGATGGCCCGGTACTTGCCATAATAGGTGGTGCCGACCCGTTCAACGAGACGACCAACGGTGTCTTCGAGAAGCCCAGCCATCAGAAAATTCCCCCGCTTGCAGAAACCGACATGCTGAGCCCGCCACCGAGCGCTTCGGCAACCTGAGAACCAGAAACGGCGGTGAGCGAGTCAGTCTTCGCCTCGATGGATTGCGCATAGACGGAGGGTGAGATGCGGTGCACAACCTTGGTGAGAAGATAGTCACCGCTGTAAGGTGTTGCCCCCGCATCGACACGCACTTTTTGATAGGGCGTCAACACTGCCGGATAGCAACCTGGAATCACATCGCTGGTCAGCTGATAGACATAGCCAGCCCGGCGTGCACGCGCTGTTGCAGCCGCTGCCGCGTCGGGTCGAACATTGTCGGTCGGCGGCAACAACCGACGAGGTGTCAAGTCTGCGGGGCGTGCTGGCAGATCGCCAATCAGGCCGAGATCGGCTGCACTGGTTTCGAAGCTAACACTTCCCTGATCGTCAACGCTCAGGGACTGCGCTCGCGTGCGCTCCGCACCATCGGGGTCTTCAACGACTTTGGCATTGGCCAGATTTCGCCCAGCGCCGATCAGGCGGAGCGGCGGCAGGTCCGCTGGCCCCACAGGATCAGGCAGGAAGCAACCTACACTGGCACCGCGCGTGTCGCTGGGCAATACATAGGCGTGGCGGTCATTGACGCGTGCAAGTTCCTGCAGGAACTGCAACACGGTTCCCCGCCGTGTCGTTGCTTCCAGCGCAGCCTCCGTGCCTTCAATGCGCGTTTCGCGGATTTCCGCAAAACGAGCAAACAACTCGGACACAATTTCGCTGTCCCGGCGATGTTCAAAAGGCGGTTCTGTATCTTCGTCACGATTGAGAAACGCGCTGTCGTCCCGCACCACCATGATCGCCGTGCTGCGACCGGGCGAGGAGGAGAGCGACGCGTCTACGGAAACCAGCGGGCCATCAATCAGCGGAGAAAAGCGGCCATTGCCAATATCAATCTCGATCCGCAAGCGCGAGAAAGGCGCTGAGACATCGCCCGGCCAATGCAGCCACCTGCCATTCTCATCAAGGCACAGAACCATCTCAAGCTGCGCTTCCCAGATCGCATCCATTTCCTGGGTGATTTCAATGCGCTCGACCCGGCGCAATTGTTCCTCGGTTGCAGCCGTGTCACCAAACCAGATGCGAAAGCGTGTTTCACTCATGGCATCAGGCCTTCGGCACCAGCAGGGTGTCACCAACAGTTGCCACCAGCGATTGGCCATCAAGTGCGCTGTTGGCGTCGGCAACATGCCAGAATTGTGTGGCGTCGCCATTGACCTGGTGGGCATAAAGGTCAAGCCGGTCGCCCCCCTCCACCATGCGGGGAGATCCCACAACCGGTGTCAAGCGGCGCAGCTTCAGGGCCATGACCGTTTCGCCAGTACCCGCCTTTGCCGCGGTCTGGGCCACATTGGCGTAACGTGAATTGGACAGAAACATCGGGCTTCCTCTTACAGGGGTATCAATTCAACAATTTGCTCGGCCGTGTTGGCGAGATTGGCAATGGCCTGAGCCTCTTTTGCAAGGGTGGAAAATTCCAGCGCACCCTTGGCAAGCGCATCGCCTGAACAGTCATCAACAGCAATCACGCCCATTGAAATATCGACTTCGGCGCGCAGCGGATTGAGCAGCGAGTCATACTCAAGTTCGGAAATGCTCATGGAATCGATCGTTACAGGAAGCACACGCGTCAACCCCCAGATGAACAGGATGCGCGGATACTTTTCGCGCGGTATTGGTTGGGCCGGAGCATCATCACCGCCCCCTCCCCCCAGCGCATCGCCAATCGCATCAATCGTGGCGCCAATCAGCCCTGCAATCTTGCCACTCGGCAGAACCATTTTTTCCAGTGCTGCCAGTTGCGGACCGATTCCAAACAACTTGGCCAGCACCTTGTCCTCTGCCAGCATGTCAGCCGCACTGAAGTGTGCCTTCAAGGTGATTTTCTCGAACGTCTTTTCGCCAGCCTGGGAAGTTTCACGCTGCGTGGCACCGGTTGGTCGCTGCGGAATCTGCAAGCTGCGCGACAAGGATTCTGGATTGAACTGGAATATTACGACATTGGGTATGGGGCCAATGAGCCCCGAACCATACTCGACAAGTGCGCCTCGCAACCGCGTCATGATTTCAATCCAAGCGTTCTTGAAGAAATCTGAACTGCAATCTGGTTGGCGAGAGTCTGCGGCTGAACAGTTGCGCTGCTCATGACGCGGCCTGCCTCTAGCGCATCAGACGACGAACCGCGCTGGGATACGACCGCGTGAGATTCAAGCGCCTGCTTCAAGGCTGGGCCGAGAAGCTGCATTGCAGACCAGGCCGTGGCTACCGGTATTCCTCTGACATCAATGTCGAGCCGATCAATGTGCACGCGCCTGATCATCGTTGCCCCTTCCCCGCAGCGATGGCTGTGGCATAAATTCCAAACTGCTCAAGGCTGATGGCACGATCCAGTTTCACATATTCACGTTGCACGGCACGCAGAACATCCAGCATGTCGAGCGTCCTTGCAGCGTCCCGGGTGGCATTCTGCAGACAGGCCTGGAACACGATGGCACGGATGTGTCCACCAGACAGCGCGAAACGCTGGGCCAGAAATTCGAAATCGACGGCGCTGACATCAACACCCGGTGGAATCACACCATGCCAGATGCGAAAGCGTTCCGCCGGGCCCGGCTGCGGAAATTCGAGCACGAAACGCAGACGGCGCATGAAGGCTTCGTCCAGGTCCTTCTTGCGGTTCGTCGCGAGAATGGCCATGCCCTTGAAGCGCTCCATGCGTTCCAGCAAGTAGCTGATCTCCAGATTGGCATAGCGGTCATGGGCGTCCTTGACCTCGGTGCGCTTGCCAAACAGCGCGTCGGCCTCGTCGAAAAACAGGATGATGTCAGCGGCATCAGCTGCGTCGAACAGGCGGCGAAGATTCTTCTCGGTTTCGCCAATGTATTTGTTGACCACTTGCGAAAGGTCTATGCGGTACAAGGGCATTTCAAGTTCAGCTGCAATAGCTTCCACGGCCATGGTCTTGCCTGTGCCCGGCGGACCTGCAAACAAGGCCGTCAACCCGCTTTCATTCCAGGCTTTCGCAGTACCCCAGTCATAGTGCACGCGGGTAAGATTGCGCATGGCCAGAATGATCTCATTCAATTGCCGTGTCTGTGCTTCGGGCAACATCAGTTCGCTGATGCCAAAGCGTGGCTCAGCGCGTTGGGCGAGTGCGCCTACATCTAGGTCCAAATGCGCTGCTGCGAACACATCTGCTGCAGTGGGCTGATGCCCGAGTCGCGCAACTTCCGCTCCCACCCGCTCAATGGCTGGCCGCTCATAGCGGAAATGACGGGCCAGTTCCGGGATTGTGTCCGCAAGGTGCGGATCGGGAAGCATGGCCTTCCAACACGCCAGCCTCTCGGCATAGGATATGGCTGGCACTTCAATGGGCGGTGCGGTTTCGCCAATGCTGCGCAATTGGCTACGGTCAGATGCACCAACCATGATGGTGACTGGCACGCCTGGCAAGACTGGCACGGCGTTCGCACCCTCATGTGATCCCGGTTCAATGAGCATAGAGGCATTGACAAACAGAGCATGTCCGCGGAGCCAACACAGCGTGAGCACAGGCGCCAGCTGGTTGACAGGCAAGGCCACGCTGGGCTGGACGAGGCTTCCGCCGCAGGCCTCGACAAGGGCTGCTGCCGTCCCGGCCAGCGGCACACCTGTTGGTCCGATCAAGGGCAATGCTGTGCGGCGCGGTGTTTCCAAGGCCGCCGCCACACGTGCCTTGGCACTCGACCCGATGACCCCTGGCAAGGGAACCGGCTTTGGTGCCTGCAGAGCCTGCGGCAACGGCTGACCCGCGAACAGCAATTCACGCGCCACCAGTGACGGCACACCCAACGGACTTTGCCAATCCACCGTGCCGGAGCCGCCAAGTCCTGTGACCAGTCCGCGCGACAACAGCGGATGGGCCGGATCAAAACACGTCAGAATATCTTCAGGATCGTCCCACAGCCTCTGTGCCAATGCCAGAGTGGGGCTGGTGCGTGAAGCGTCGTTGAGGCAGCTCGCAATGACCGGTCCCGCAGCACTATCCACACTGGGCAGCAGGGCAAGCGCCAGCACAAAACACTCAACCTGCGAAAATTCGAGTTGCGCCACGACCCATCCGAAAGAGCCACGTCTTGCGACCCGTGATTTCATTGGCAACGACGTGAGACGTTTCGTCAGGTGGCGGGCGGTTTCATCCTTCGCAAAAAACTCATCCCGCTCCTGTTCGTAGCGGGCAATATCAAGTGCTGCCAAGGCCCGGTCAATGTGCGGCGGGAACACCGTTTCTGCCTTGAAATCACCCGCCGATTGCAGGCTGCGTTCGCGCCACAACCAGCACACTTCGCGCCGCAATCGTAGCATGACCTGGGCCAGCCAATATTGGGCAAGAAGATCATGACCACGCACGCCCGGCATGAAAGACACAGGCATTCCCTGTTGGCGTTGTAGCGGAATATTCATGGCACCACCACACTGGGGCTCGCAAGCGCCTGTTGACCATTGACATGAAGCAGGATGCGATAGGGACCAGACAGGATGGGTGCTGCGACGTCTGCAACAGTCAATGTCTGCTGATTGGCCACACTGCCAAGCGCGCCGGTGAGCCGCACCGTGCCGCTGCCGTCGGCCCGGTAGAGCATCACACTCACATCGTCACTGTCGCTGCCAAGCAAAAAACCCGTGATGGTGAGCGTGCTGCCTGCAAGCGATGCACCCGCGACGCTGGGCAGCAACCGTGCAGCCAGGAGATTGCTGGTCCGTGTGCGTGAAGACGCCAGCCGCTTTCGCACAATGAGAGGAATTTCGCCTGCCGAAACTGTGCCCCCTCCCGCAATCGGAATGCCGCTAATGCCTTCCGCCGTTACAACCAGACGATCTGGCCTGCGCTCCACGACATTCAGCACGACACTGCCCAGAATAACCTCAAGATCATTGCCCAGAAGGTCTTCACCAAAGATGGTCAATGTGTCACCGACTTCGAAGCGCTCAGGTTCCAGGCGCTTCAGGCGTGCACCAAGTGTTGGTACAGTTTCGATTTGTACGCCGTCCGTGCCGATGACAGTTTGCGGAATCTGCGTATAGTCAATGCCGACAAGCAGACTGCCGCGCGGTTGTTGCCGGGGTACGATCATCACGGGCCTGATCTGAAATGCCACCGACAGCCGATAGTGCTCATCACTGCCCTGCATGACCTTCGAGAGCAGTTCCACGCCGGCTTCATCAAAAGTGAGCTTCAGGGGTTCCGGGCTGTTTTCCAGCGCCAGAGTGACGTCTGCAGCCACCAGAGAATCCAGGGGCAGAAAGCTGAGGTCCTGCAAGGCGGAAACCCCTCTACCCAGAAGGTTGTGCGCTGCAATGGTATCGCTGTTGGCCGTGCTGTCGAAAGCTGTCAGCAGGTATTTCAGAACCATCCAGAGCGGCGTTGGCTCTCCCGCACGCGGTGGCAGATTTCGCATCGAGGCATCAAACATGATTTCATAGAGAAACAGATTGAGCTTTTCATTGTTCGGCTCATTGCCGACAGCGTCTTCAGGCTTGCCCACCGTAACGTTGAAGCTGCGCCGCAGCAGATGATCCTGTGCCAGCCTTGTCACCGCGCCGATTGCCATGCCGGAGTCAGCGAGCGCCATGCTTCATATCCTGTACAGAGCACGCCGGGACAAGCCGGAGTGCGGCCTGGCAGACGCGTCGGTTTGCTGTCTTGGTATGGTTATTGTCTGCACGGTGGGCGGTGCAGGCGCATCAACGCGCAGGTGAATTGTGCCGATTGAAATATCAACCTGCTCTTCTTGAAAATGCAGTGGCCTGTGCGGGTGTGGCAGGGTTGCGGATTGCAGCGGATTTGGAAGTCCAATTGCAACTTGCGCGGCGTCCGAACGTTCTCTGACCCGTGTTTCCTGCACGTGACCTTGCGACTTGATTAACTGCGCTGGAATTTCATCAGGCCCACGCCATGTGTCCATTTGCTGGACTTCGGTTGTAAAACCTGTGACCGCGGCAGTCGAACTGGCGAGCTCTGACGGTTGTAGGGCTGTCGCTGCCGTGACATTGTCTGGCGGGTCAGCAGCGACCCAGCGAACCGCCGCCTGGACGAGGCGATCACCGAGATTTGTCGACTGTAATTCGGGGCTTTTTCCAACCCTCGCGCCGTGCTCATCCTGCGTCCTGACGACAATGGGCGGTACAGCTTCCTGAACGACATGGGGCGGCAAGTCAGTCAGTCCCGTGGTGGCCGATGTAGCGCTCAAATTGACATCATTCGGCAACGCGGCCCCTGCGAACGCTGCTGTATTCCTTTGCAATGTCGGCAAAGCGGGAATGGCACTTTGTGCCGGGCGAACCACGCTCGCCTGTGGTTGTGCTGCGGGCACCATGGCTTCAATTACATTGACGAGCTTCGCGGCTTGGCGAGCCGGGCCAATGACAGGCGCTGTGCCAAGCGGCAATCCACTCGCTCGCATGAGAGCATCAAAATAATTGCTCATGGGCTCGCTCCATCAATGAGAGCCAGATAACTCGCCCTACGCCGCGCCGGAACCGCCATGGCCTGCTGTTCGCTCCAGCCATAATGTGCAGCGAGGCGATGCACGTCATGCAGCAGCGCGTGTTGGCAGCGATCAAAATGTGTGAGCACCAGGCCTTCGAGATCAACGGCAACGTCCTGAGAACCGCCACACGCCGGGCATTCAGCCGAGAGCGTAAAAGCCACCAACGGATCTTGCGCATCCAAAACGCTCGACACAGCGAATTCGTCATCGATTTCGGCATGGCCCCGCACCACCAGGTCGTCTAACATCAATTGCATGGCTTGTTCGCGCGTGGCGGGCCGCGCTGCTTGCCAGCGCAGAAGGTCATGTCCCGTCGCACGGCGCAACGCCAATGCGCGCCCGTCCGGGAGGGTGAGACTGATCTCGTCCGCAGACGGTGCAAGCGCTGAAAGCCGTGACAAAGGCAAATCGAAACTGAAGACTTCGCCACATCGAGGATCAACACAGGTCGCATTCAGTTCCAGGTTTTCTGCACCTGCACTCAAACTGAGGAGTTGCAACAGCGTTGCAGTGCGCGCACCCACCGGCTGCGCCTGCCAGTGTTCGCAATCAGGGCCTGCACAGTGCGCCAGCAACGCAGTAACGGCCATAGGCCGGTAGGCCCCGCTCAAGTCCAGATCGAGATCGTCAAGTTGGCCGAATGCGCGCACTGCGATATCCATCCTTTCGGTTGCTACAGGCTCCTGTCTGGTTCACGTCAGACCTTAGCCAGCAAGTACGGGTTCCGTCGGTTCGCCAACTTCGCCGTCCCGTTCCCAGCCTTCATTTTCAAGTTTGATGGTCTGGATCGCCACGGCATTTGCGTTGGCATCAAAGTCTGGCAAGGCTTGATACTCGGACACCCAGCAGCGAAACACCTTGTAGGCAAGCGCAAGCTGCCCGGCTTCATTGTAGATTTCGATGATGAGGTCCTTGCGAAAGTCCTTGAGACTCACTTCGCCTCCGAGACCCGCACCAGCGTGCCAAACCTTGTTGGCCCAGGCTTCGAAATCTAGATCGTGGGTGACACCGCGCTCCAACGTGATCGCCTCGTATTTCGTGCGACCGGGTGATTTTCGCGATGTCGATGGATCGCCGCCTTCTCGATGTTCAACCACTTCAGTGCTGCGCTTCAGCGCCCCCATCTTGCTGATGCCCGCAACAAACCGGCCATCCCATTTCACGCGAAACTTGAAATTCTTGTAGGGGTCGAAACGATGCGTATTGACTGCAAACTGAGCCATATCAATGTTCTCCCTCGATTACAGATCGCCAGCAATCTGCTGGATGGCAATAACGACAAATTCCGCAGGCTTCAGGGGTGCAAAGCCCACGAGAATATTCACGATGCCCAGATTGCGGTCAGCATGAGTCGTGGTTTCCTTGTCGCATTTCACGAAATAGGCATCAGATGGTGTGATGCCCTGAAAGGCTCCCTGCCGGAACAGGCCGTTCATGAAGGCGCCGAGGTTCAATCTGATCTGCGCCCACAGTGGTTCGTCATTCGGCTCAAAGACAACCCACTGGGTGCCGCGATAGAGACTTTCCTCGATAAAGAGCGCCAGACGCCTGATCGGAATGTACTTGTATTCATCCGCTTGCGCATCGGCACCCCTTCGCGTACGCGCGCCCCATGCCACTCGTCCATAAGCAGGAAAATTGCGCAAGACATTGACACCCTGCGGGTTGAGTTGACCATTTTCGCGATCATTCACCGGCGTGGCGAGATCAATCACACCATTCAGGGTGGCTTCGGTGCCAGCGGGAGCCTTCCACACCCCCCTTTGTGCATCGGTGCGGGCATAAATGCCGGCAAGTGTTCCCGAAGGTGCCATGACGCGTGGTCTCAGACCATCGAGCGGATCAGCAATGCGCACAGCTGGAAAATAGGTCGCCGCATTGCGTGACGTTGTAGCAGACGTCGCCCAGGTACTGATATCTGACAATGTCCGGTTGGCCGGTGCGTCGATGATATAGAAAGCCCTGCGTTCTTCGCAAAGCGCAATGGCCGCCGCAATCAAGGCAACTTCAGGTCCCGGCGTTGTCATGTCAAAAACTTCCGGGATGAGAAGAAGATTGAACAGATCAACATCAAGCAATGCGTAGATCCCGGTCTTCAAGGACTGGCTGCCGATCAAATCAACGGCTGTGCCGCGGGTTCCATCAATACCCGCAGTGGCGGGTGCCAGGTTGGCGATTGCGACAGGCCGATGTTCAACGGCACCACTGAACTCGCGACCGCTATTGGCAAGACCCATGTGAAGCCCGGAGGCAAGACCGCCAAAAGCACCACCAGCGATGACGACGCCGGACGATTGCCCTGTCGTCAATGACCGAATGCGAAGATGCCCCGCACCCGCTGATCCATCTGCTGCCGTTTCGTCAGCTGCAATCAAGGCAGCAAGGCCTGGCACTGCGGCGATTGCATTTGTGGTTTCAGTCACAAGCTCCGCGATGTCAGCGAATGGCGCACCACCCAGTGTGAGACTGAAGGACCGACTGCCGCTCACCCCTTCATTGACAGCTCCTGCAATCACAAAGTCAGTGGGACTGAAAGGAAATGTAGGCGCTGTGCCGCTGACTGCGTATCCTTCATCGGCAAACACCAGCCCTGCGCGTCGGGTGGCGCGGATGGCCGTCGAGCCATGATTGACAACAGATTCAACAAAGCGCGGCGAAAGCGGGTCCATGCTCAAGTTGCGGTGGGTTTCAATGGTTGCGAAACTCACACCATCGGCTTGCAGTTGCCGCACGATGACATTGAATTCGGAATCGGGATTGCGAACATCGGGGGCAGCAGTTTGAATGGTGATCTGCAAGTCATTGCCCCAGGACCCCGGACTGGATGCGCTGATGTCAAGCGCAGGTACCGCAGCATCGCTGAAAGCCCATGATGCAGTGACGTGGCCGACCGCAACCCGAACGATAACAGCTTGCGTGCCGCCGTTGGCAAAAAACTGCCACACGGCATAGGACAGCGGACTGTCCAGCGCCAAACCGCCAAAGCTGCGCTCGAAATCCGCGAAGCTGGTGATGGTGGCAGCCTTGTTGGGTTCTCCGCGCCGGGTGTAGCCGACAAAGGCAGCAACGGATGTTGCAACACCTGTGATCGTTCGCACACCACTGGGTTTTTCAACGATGTAAACGCCGGGATAGGTGACTTGAACCATTGCGAATTTCTCCTCAGCTGCCAAAACTTGCATGCGAATTGCGGCTGAGTGTTCCGTCTGGTGGCTCGCGCAAGCGAACACCCCCACACCGAAGCGGGCACTCCAAATCTAATATGTTTCAATCAAGGCTTGCGCTCTCATCGGCATCGTCAAAGTCAATATTGGAGTTTGGCTGTGACTACGGCGTCTCATACAAATCAAGCAGAGAGGCTATGTCATTTCGCGGCGCGGCGTTTCGCAAGTAACGTTGCAATCGACCTTACCACAGTTGGTATCAGCCAGCAGTTTCTTCTTGCGCCCCGCGATCGCAGACTGTCACCAACTTCAATGGAAGTCAATTCAGAATATTTGCGTGCGACCGAAACTCACGCCCATTCGCAGCTAACTCAATCACGCACTAACTCTGCGGGCGAGTTTTCTTCGGGTCGTAGTGCGACAAACCAACAATTGTAGCAGGCAAACGTTTCTGTTGGCCATCAAGTTTCCCCACTTCAAGGGCAGTGCCAACTGCGCCATGCGCGACGTCTACACGCGCCAGCGCAATGTTTTTGCCAAGCAGCGGTGAGCGCATCGACGACGTGACAACGCCCACTTGTGCACGCCCTATGTGCAAACAATCGCCATGACCTACAGTCACATTCGCATCAATGTCCAACCCGACGAATTTGCGCGATGGATTTTCCTTGCGCCGTATCAGCGCATCGCGCCCGATAAAGTCGTCAGTCTTGGATTTCATCGGCACGGTGAAACCAATGCCGGCCTCGAAGGGGTCAGTCTGGTCAGAAAAATCGGAACCAGCAAAAATCAGTCCAGCTTCAATACGCACCATGTCCAGTGCGGCCAGGCCCATGGGCCTGAGGCCGAACTCTTCACCGTGTTGCCACACGGCGTCGTACACCGCAGTGCCATCCTTCGGATGGCAGAAAATTTCAAAACCCAGTTCACCGGTATAGCCCGTGCGTGATACAACAAGCGCTGCACCTTCTGGGCCACCCAGTCTTCCAATGGTGAAGCGAAACCAGCCCAGTTCATCAATGGTTGGTTGGTGTGCAGCCGTCCAGATCATGCGCCGCATGATCTCGCGGCTATTCGGGCCTTGGACCGCGAGGTTATGCAACTGGTCCGTCGACGAGCGCACCATGACCTTAAGATTGAGCTTCTCAGCCCATTCCCGCATCCACACACCGCCGTAGTCATCGCCACCGATCCAGCGAAAATTGTCCTGGCCCAAGCGAAACACGGTGCCATCATCAATCATGCCGCCGTTCTCGTAACACATGGCAGAATAGACTACCTGCCCCTGCGACAGCTTCTTCATGTCGCGTGTCAAAACATATTGCATCAGCGCCTCGGAATCCGGACCCGTCACTTCAAATTTGCGCAAGGGCGACAGGTCAAGCACAACTGCCTTCTGGCGGCAGGCCCAATATTCTTCGATGGCACCATTGGAGGAATAAACCTGCGGCAACCAATAACCTTTGTAT
>JANNNG010000073.1:0-6277 GCA_031398425.1 Hyphomicrobiales bacterium
GAACATGTAACAGTCTATTCGGACGCCGAACCGATCGACAATCATGAGTGCCATTGCAATGTCTGCAAATCCGTCACGGGACAGCACACCACCCATGTTGTCTTTTTCAAGCATGGTGATCTGAAAGCCTCGAACGAAGGCGGCATGAAGCGCGTGCCGTTCAATGCGGCTAATCCCGGTCCCCTGGAAATCTGCCTCTGCAAGGAATGCGACGGCGTACTGATGCTCGACGACAAGCAAAGCAGGATCCGCGTCGCGGTGCCAAATGTGATGAAATATACCAATGCTCCGGGAGCTGCGACCTATCACGCATTCTGGGATGAGACCAAAGGCTACGCCAAGCCCGACGACGGACGGCCGGTATACGGCGGCCTGCGCCCGGATTTCGTCTGGCCGAATGGCATCTGAGGACGGTGGACTTGCGTCACGGCCGTGCACAATCCAAAACTTGAACCCCGCCCCACGGGGGCGGGGCAGGAGTGGGTGCCTGCAACAAGAAGATTGAAGCGGCATACCTTAATGCCAATAAAGTGCACTGTCACCGTTTCCCTACCTTAGTGCCAATAAAGTGCACTGTCACCGTTTCCCAATAAAGTGCACTGTCACCGTTTCCACCACCGTTTCCACCACTGTCACCGTTTCCACCTGGATCGTGGAGGCTCTCGATCGTCAAGCGCAAACCTTGGGCGTGACAAGGCAGTCATTGATCAAGTTTTGGATCGCAGAGCGATTGGGGTGAGGGTGAAATTTGCACGCACTTTCACCGAAATTATCGTGTCCCACTTGTGGGGTGCAGTCCAGCAGTGTCACCGTAATTCCACCGTAATTCCCTTCAACTTTTTAGGAAATTTAGGTCCAACTTCGATAGCAGCCATGAAAATGGAAAGTGATGGCTCATTCCGCAACTATCGCAATCTAAGCTCTCTCCGATAAATAGACGGGGAACAGCATTCTTCTTCACCTTTATTTTGCTCGAGCAAAGCGGGCAAACAAGGAAGTCTTTGAAACTGCGGTTCACAAAATTTGTTATGCGCGACTGACCTTTTGAAAATAAAGTTTCGTAGACACCGATGGATTGAAATAGTTGTAAGCTAGTCAACTTATTGTTTGCAGCATTCATTCGGCCATAGAGTTCAATTTGCATGTTGCTCAAGAAATTCAAAAGCATTGCTAAGGTCGGATAAATACTGTCGTAAACATCATCGTCATTTGGATCCTTGAATATGAAATTTACATTGTAATTTTCGGTCTGAATTTGATTGTTCTCAGTTATGAGGTGGGTTGCTTTGTCGAACAATGGAGCTAGCCCATTTTTATTTTTGCGGTCGAAAACAGCTGCGTAAATCGATTCCGGGTTGACATAGCTCATTTCTTTGAAATTGATCGCCGCACTGTTCAGAAGTTTGATAATTCCATCTTTGTCAAGATCGTTTCTATTCAACAGATTTTTGGCGTCTACTTTCATCTTTTCAAAAAATTCGTCTTCGTCAGCACACATCCGGGCCGTCAAAAGCATTCCCTCCTTGAAGGGCTTTCTGAAGAGTGCAAATGCGACAATGAATTTTCTCTTCTCTAGCGCAATCAAGCCCTCATAGATGAAATGCAAAATGTCTGAGTAGAGTGCAATCGAAGTTCGATTTAACACGACACGGCGTTCCAATTTTCCTCGACCTGTTTTTTCGAAGAAATCAATAATGTTAATTCCACTCTCGAGCAGTTCGCGGTCTAAATCTGACTCTATCTGAAACTTGACGCCGCTACCGCCCTTCATTTCACAGTCAACTAGAGTGTGCGCCATGGTATCGTGAAGGTGGAAGCAGAATTCGTGGGCAGCGTGGTGACGCGCGGGAATGCTGGCCATTCGCGTCGGGTCAATAATACCAATAGACTTCATTCAGTACCTTTTTGCAAGTTGAGCTACTCCACAAGATCAATTGGACAACTACGAATTACAACACCCTCAATTCCCCAAAATCGCACTCTCCAGAATATCCAGCCCCTCATTCAACACCATGTCACTCGCCGTCAGCGGGGTCAGCATGCGCACTGTGTTGTTGTAGATGCCGCAGGTGAGGATCAACAGCCCGCGTTCCATACATTTCGCTGCCAATGCCTTCGTGCCCGCAGCGTCAGGCTTGTCGCCGCCGTGTTCTGTGACTAGTTCGAAGGCGCACATCGCACCCAGGCCGCGAATGTCGCCCATGGGCATGCCGCGGCCTTTGGCCTTGATTGACTGTAATTTCTTCATGATGGTTTCGCCTTGCTTCAACGCGCGGCCCAACAGGTCTTCCGCCTCAAACGCGTCGAACACGCCCAAGGCCGCCGCACAGGCGATGGCGTTGCCGGCATAGGTTCCGCCGATGGCTCCGGGGTCGGGCGCGTCCATGATCTTGGCCTTGCCGATGACGGCAGCCAAGGGGAAGCCGCCTGCCAGGGATTTGGCGGCGGTCATCAGGTCCGGCTCCACGCCATAGTGTTCCATGGCGAAGAACTTGCCCGTGCGGCCAAAGCCCGATTGAATTTCGTCGGCAATCAGCACGATGCCGTGGTCATCACAAAGTTTGCGGAGGCGCACCATCAACTCCTTCGGCGCGATGTAAAACCCGCCTTCGCCTTGCACCGGTTCAATGATGATGGCGGCCACGCGCTCTGCTTCCACGTCGCATTTGAACAACAACTCGATGGCGTGGATCGAATCTTCCACGGAAATGCCACGATGTTCCACCGGAAACGGCACGTGCCAGATACCGCCGGGCATGGGGCCGAACTTTGCCTTGTAGGGCAGCACCTTTCCGGTGAGCGCCATGCCGAGCAATGTGCGGCCATGGAAGCCACCATGGAAGGCGATCACGTCACTGCGGCCCGTATAGGCTCTCGCAAACTTCACTGCGTTCTCGACGGCTTCAGCACCCGTGGTGACAAGCGCTGATTTCACATCACCGGAAATGGGTGCCACTGCATTGAGCTTTTCGCACACCTCGACAAAGGGCGTATAAGGCATGACCATGGCGCAGGTGTGGGTCACCTTTTCCAGCTGTTCATAGACCCGCTTCATTACCAGCGGGTGACGGTGCCCGGTGTTGACCACGGCAATGCCGCCGCCAAAATCAATATAGCGGTTGCCTTCAATGTCCCAGATTTCCGAATTCTCGGCTTTTTCCGCCATCACGGCGGCACCCATGCCGACCCCTCGTGACACGGCCTTATTGCGGCGTTCAACCCACGCTTTGTTCATGCCAGGGGAAGGCGAGGTGACGGGTGCGTTCATCGGAGGTCTCCATACAATAGCGAATATCAGCCCACACTCTAATGCGCTTGACCCCATGCCAGCAACACGATTCACTGGGGCCAGATTGTGAGGGCCAAGTGACGTGAGTGATATCCTGCGCATGACCGCTGTTGATGTGGTGTTCCGGCTGCAATCGGGAGCCCTCTCGCCGCTGGAGTGTCTGGATGCACTGGAGCGCCGCATAGAAGCGGTGAACCCCAAGGTCAATGCGCTCGTGACACTGTGCCTGGACCGGGCACGCTCACGCGCCCGCGAGATGATGCTGCGACCAATCAATGAACGTGGCATGTTGGCGGGGCTTCCCGTGCCGATCAAGGATTTGACCGATGTCGAGGGTGTTCGCTCTACTCAAGGTTCGCGCATTTTTGCAGACCGCGTGGCTCCGTCTTCCGACATTCTCGTCAAACACCTGGAGGCCGAAGGTGGCATTGTCTATGCCATGTCAAACACGCCGGAGTTCGGTGCAGGCGGTCAAACCTTCAACGACGTCTTCGGCATCACACGAAATCCGTGGGATGTGAAGCTGACGCCAGCAGGTTCATCGGGAGGTGCCGCCGTGGCACTCGCCACCGGCATGGCATGGTTGGCGCATGGCTCCGACATGGGAGGTTCGCTGCGCAATCCGGCAAGCTACTGTGGTGTTGTCGGCATGCGGCCTTCACCAGGGCGCGTGGCATCGTCCGTACACGGAAAGATAGACGGTACACTGGGTGTTGAAGGTCCGATGGCGCGCAATGTGACTGACCTTGCCTTGCTGCTGGATGCGATGAGCGGTTTTGAACCGGGCAATCCCTTGTCGTTGCCCAAAGACAAGCACTCGTTTTCATCCGTCATGCAGAATCACTGGAAGCCGAGGCGCGTGGCGGTGTCGCGTGATCTGGGCATCACTCCGGTTGATCCTGAAATCGCCGAGCTCGTCATGGCGGCTGCACGCAAGCTTGAAGCCAGCGGCGTGATCGTTGAAGAAGCGCACCCTGACTTGCACGAAGCAATGGCGTGTTTTCAGGCGCTGCGTGCACTGAGCTTTGCAACGGGCATGCGCACGCTGTTGCAAAACCATCGCAATGAGTTGAAGGACGATGTGATCTGGAACATCGAAAAAGGTCTGGCCTTGACGGGTGAAGAAATTGCCATGGCTGAAGCACAGCGGGGCGAATTGTTCCATCGCATGAATGATTTTCTGCATGAGTACGACGCTCTGCTCTGCCCCGCCACCATCGTGCCGCCTTTCCCGGTGGTCCAGCGCTATGTCAGTCGGTGCAACGGCGTGAAATTCGAGACCTATGTGGACTGGTTGCTGATTGCAGCGGTTGCCACGCTCTGTGCCTGTCCGGCCATCTCCATCCCTTGCGGTTTTACGCAACAGGGTCTGCCCGTGGGGTTGCAGATCATCACCGCCAACCGCAGCGATGCCAAACTGCTGGCGGTGGCTAAACATATTGAGGATGTGTTGGATTTGGGCATTATAACGCCTATTGATCCAAGGCCATGATCCCCGATCCGCTGAGGTACCTGCGCGTTCTCGAACCACATCCCAACATCTTCGCTTTCTACGATGGCCGTGTTGCGGGCCAGCAGTTCATGGCCGAACCCAACTGGGTGGACGATGGCGCGCTGTCGCTTGGCATTGCGTCCTATGCCATTGTCAGCGGCAAACACGCGCTGGTTTATGACACACATGTGTCGGTACCCCATGCAAAATTCATTCGTGATACACTCTCTGCGAAAGGCGTCTCTGATTTTACCGTCGTGCTCAGTCATTGGCATCTTGATCATGTTGCGGGCACGCTGGTCTTCGCAGATAGTCCCGTGCTCGCCAATCGCAAGTCGTTTCAGCATATGCGTCACAACCAGGTCGCAATCGAAAACGCAATGCACCACGGCCCGCCTGCCATCAAACCGCTGGTGCTGCCGGACCGCTTGTTCTCTGGCCGCATGACGCTTGATGTCGGCAAGATTGCCGTTGAACTGATCGAAGCCAACATTCACAGCGACGACGCAACCGTCGTCTGGATTCCAGAATCGGGCATTCTGCTTGCTGGCGACACTATGGAAGATACGGTCACATATGTGGGTGAGCCTGAACTCTTCGATATTCATCTCATTGATCTCGACAGGATGGCAGCGCTTGATCCCGCTTTCATTTTACCCAATCACGGAGACCCCGACATTATCGCAGCGGGTGGCTACGACAAGGGACTGATCAAGGCCCAACAGCAGTATATCCGCATGCTCAAACGCTGCCGTAGCGATAATATATTGCGCAAGCAGCCACTCGAGGAATTGATCGCCGGGCCGTTGTCACGCGGCTGGGTGAACATGTTCGAGCCCTATCGCGCCATACATGAACAGAATCTGATGCGTGTTTTGTCAGCAAAGGCAGTGTGATGAGCCAGCAGTTGCACTGTCATACTTACTGAACTAAAACGCCGCTCATAGCGCAACCAGGCAGGGACCAACAATGTCGAACCTTACACTTGCAAACCGCATCTGGCCTGAGGCCAAGTCGTCCAATCTCGTGCGCAATGCGGTGCTTGCCATTGTCGGCAGCCTGCTGGTTGCGGCCGCAGCCCAAATCACCGTGCCCATGTGGCCCGTGCCAATGACCTTGCAGACGCTTGCTGTGCTTGGTGTGGGTGCGGCCTATGGTGCCAGACTTGGGGCTGCAACGCTTCTGCTCTATGCCATCGAAGGCGCCATCGGCCTGCCTTTCTTTGCTGGTGGAAAATCGGGTCTTGCCGATGCCAAGCTTGATTATTTCCTGCCTGCTTCTTCGATGGGGTATGTTGTGGGTTTCATTCTCGCTGCCTATGTCGTGGGCAAGCTGGTTGAGTCGGGATGGGTCAGCACAATCCTGAAATCTGTTCTCGCCACCATTGCCGGCGCAGCCGTGCTCTATGTTCCAGGCCTGATATGGCTTGCCATCTGGGCGGCCAAGACCCAAGGCTTGGATGCGAGTGCAGCCGCGCAAGCCGCCATCAACTGGGG
>JANNNG010000085.1:0-18146 GCA_031398425.1 Hyphomicrobiales bacterium
GGATGACTTTGCCGCCAGTGCCGATCACTTCCCGGATCTTGTCGGTTGGAATCTTGATCTGCTCAATGCGCGGTGCATGTTCGCCAAGACCGGGGCGCGCCTTCTCCAGCGCTTCCGACATTTTCCCCAGAATATGCATGCGGCCTTCCTTGGCTTGGAACAGAGCGACACGCATGATCTCTTCGGTGATGCCGGTGATCTTGATGTCCATTTGAAGTGCGGTCACACCCTCTGAGGTGCCGGCAACCTTAAAGTCCATATCGCCCAGGTGATCTTCATCACCCAGGATGTCGGAGAGTACAGCAAAGCGCTCGCCTTCCTTGATCAGACCCATGGCAATACCGGCACATGAGGCTTTCATCGGAACGCCGGCGTCCATCAGTGCAAGGGATGCACCGCACACCGACGCCATGGAAGACGAACCGTTGGACTCGGTGATCTCTGACACCACACGAATAGTGTAAGGGAAATCCGCAGCCGACGGCAGCACGGGGTTGATGGCCCGCCAGGCGAGTTTGCCGTGGCCGATCTCGCGGCGGCCCGTGGCACCCATGCGGCCGACTTCACCTACCGAGTAGGGAGGGAAGTTGTAGTGCAGCAGGAACTTGCCTTTGGTCAGGCCGTCGAGCGTGTCGATGTATTGCTCATCTTCACCTGTGCCGAGGGTGGTGACAACCAGTGCCTGGGTTTCGCCACGTGTGAACAGGGCCGACCCATGGGTGCGTGGCAACACGCTTGCCTCGGCAATGATATCACGCACAGTGGTGGTGTCGCGGCCATCAATGCGCTTTCCGGTGTCGAGAATCGCGTTCCGCACAATGTCGGCTTCGAGATGCTTGAAGTTTTCGCTGAAAGCCTGATCCGATGGTGCCGATGGATCGTCCTTCTTCACCAATAGTGCCTTGGCCGCATCCTTCGCAGCAGCAACAGCATTCTGGCGGTCTTCCTTCTTGGCAATGGCATAGGCCTTGCGCAGATCGCCTTCAGCCTGGGCTTTCACCGCAGCATAAAGCGCTGAATGGTCCTTCGGCTGGAAATCCCTTGGTTCGCGTGATGAGCGTTCGGCCAAACGGATAATTGCTTCAATCACAGGCTGGAAACCACGGTGACCAAACATCACGGCTTCCAGCATCTTTTCTTCCGAAAGCTCCTTGGCTTCGGATTCAACCATCAATACCGCGTCTTGCGTGCCTGCAACCACAAGGTCGAGCGATGACAGCAGCTGCTGGTCCTTGGTAGGATTGAGAACCAGCTCACCATCAATCATGCCGACGCGCGCTGCACCCACTGGGCCCATGAAAGGTATGCCGGAGAGCGTCAAGGCGGCGGAGGTTGCAACCAGCGCTGCAATGTCGGAATCATTTTCGAGATCATACGAGATCACGGTGGCGATGACTTGTGTTTCAATGCGAAAACCATCGGGAAACAGAGGGCGGATTGGGCGGTCGATCAAACGCGAAATCAATGTCTCGCGTTCCGACGGCCGCGCTTCACGCTTGAAATATCCACCGGGGATTTTGCCGGCGGCATAGGTCTTTTCCTGGTAGTTTACAGTGAGCGGAAAAAAGTCGATCCCCGGCTTTTCGGCCCGTGCGGCAACGGCTGTGGCGAGAACTGTGGTTTCGCCGATCGACAGCATCACGGCACCATCGGCCTGGCGGGCCACACGACCGGTTTCCATGCGAAGGGTCTTGCCGCCCCATTGGATTTCTTCAACGTCAATGTTGAACATGTAGTTTTATCTCTTTCATTGTCCTTCGCCGCCACTTTGCACACCGATCGTCTGGACGGCATCCCCTTTGGACGTTCGGTTTCAGCCCTATTGCCAGAACCTGTTGTCGGGGACGCGGGTGGCGCTTCGGTGGTCCACCCGCTCATACTTAATTTTCTTTTCTCCCTCGGCCCTCTTGGGCCGGGGGAGTACTCTGCAGTGGGGAGGGGGTGTTGCAACGCACTCAAGCGTTTTCTATTCAAACAACATCGACCGAGTTGGTTGAGACAACCCCCTCCCGGCTTCGCCGTACTCCCCCATCGCAAGGGCGATGAGGGAGAAAACTTCTCTAACGACGGATTTCCAAACGCTTGATCAGCGCCTGATAGCGGCCTTCGTCCTTCGACTTCAAATAGTCGAGCAGGCTGCGGCGGCCGGCCACCATGCGGAGCAACCCACGACGCGAGTGGTTATCCTTCTTGTGGCCCTTGAAGTGTTCCGTGAGGTAGTTGATCCGTTCGGTCAGCAACGCCACCTGCACTTCAGGCGAACCCGTGTCGTTGGGCTTGGTTGCATATTCCTTCATCAGAGCGGCCTTGCGCTCAGCAGTCATCGTCATGGGTATTCTCCGGACATCATAGATTGAATTGTCTCAAGGTCTTGAACACGCGATTTTCAATTTTGAACAGGCCCAAGGGCTTGCCCAGATGCGTGACCAAAACCGCCTCCGCCCCCTGGATGCGTGTCGCATCCGATAACAAAACGCCCAAGTCTTCTAAGGAAACTCTTTGGCCTTGTTTGAGTCGAGCGGCTTCCGGGTCCATCACGGCCAGTGCAGGGATGCCGTCCAGCACGGTCTCGATGGGGCGAAGGATGCCGCTGAGGCTGTTTTCGCTGAGGCCCCTATGGCGCAATTCCTCCAGCTTTTCCAGCGAAATCGCATCGTTTTCAGAAAAAGGCCCGACAGCCAGTCGGCGCAGAAGCGTCACATGTCCCAAACATCCCAGCACTCGGCCCAAGTCCCGTGCAATCGAGCGTACATAAGTGCCTTTGCCGCATTGCACAATAAACGTGGTTTCACCAAGATCATCATGCTTTTCAATTTGTAGCGACTCAATTCTAATGACCCTTGATGCCAGATCCACAACTTCGCCTGCCCGTGCCAGATCGTAGGCTCTTTCGCCAGAAACCTTTATAGCAGAGTAACTTGGCGGCTTTTGCTGCACTGCACCAATAAACTGCGGGAGCGCAGTTTCGATGTTTTGCCGCAGTGCAACACAGCCCGTTGAAGGCCCTGGCGCGCCCTCTAGATCGTCAGTCGTGGTTTCAAATCCCCACTTTACCTTGAAACGATAAGTCTTCCGCCCGTCCATCGCCCAGGCAACAGTCTTGGTCGCTTCGCCAAAGGCCAGCGGCAACACTCCTGACGCCAATGGATCAAGCGTCCCACCATGCCCCGCCTTGTCCGCATTTAACAACCATCGGACTTTTCCCAGAGCTTGTGTCGAAGAGATGCCAAGCGGCTTGTCCAGAATCAACCAGCCATTAATCTTTTCGCGATTTTTCCGATCCAACTGCTGCAAAACTCATGTTTGATTGGGACGGCTTTGCGATACTCCTACCATGCGAGGCACACAATGGTCACTCTCACAACAAGCAAATGACAATCAGTCTGACGATGTGTTGTTTTCGCAACCCATTGGTGTCGTTCCGCGCGTCATGATGGGTTTGGGCGGCTTCATCGGGGCGTTGGGCACATGGGACCTTCTGTTTGATCCCTTCGTCCTCAAAAAGCTGCCTCCGCTGGGTGCTCTGGCCTTGCCACTCGTAATAATCGGCTTGCTTTGTCTCAGCCTCATGGTTGTGGCTTGGGCCTATGCACTTTTGGCCAAACTGGCTGTCATCCGCATCGACCTGGACAAGAAAACCCTGCGCAAGGAACTTCACCTGGTTGGCAATCATGTACTGTCAAAAAGCTGGCTGCTGAGCCATGTCACCCGGATGTGGGTCGATGAGAATCCAGATTCGGAAGCCACGCAGCCTTGGCGGATCATGCTGTCCACGCCTCACGATAAATATCCGGCTGAACTGAACAGCTACACCTCTGAAGCCGAGGCCAACCGAACAATCACCCAATGGCGCACAAGCATCTTGCAGAAGTCAGGATTTACTCTTCCGAGTTAAGATCCCGCGCCACTTCGGGCTTCTTCAGCAATTCATCAATCTTGCTGGCATAATCCAACGCGGTATCGACTCGAAACCGAAGTTGCGGCATGTATTTCATCTCGACTTTGGGAGCGATTAGCCCCCGCATATACTTCTGGTTCCGCGTACAGGCATAAAGCAGTTTCTGCTCCAGACCTTGTATCAGAGGCCGCACATAGGCCGTGGCGATCTTCAGGTCCGGTGACATCTGTACTTCGACCACGCTGCACTTGATCTTTTCGAGTTCAGGATCACCCGTTTCACCGCGCAAGAAAACCTCTGCCAAGGCATGGCGGATCAGTTCACCGGCGCGGAGCATGCGTTGCGAGGGGGAGGAAGCTTTCGACATGAGATTTCAATAATACTTCACCCCATCATCACCAAATACTATCTACCACACTCGATGAAAAATAGGATATAACCTTTTGTTATAGACATGTGACGGTACAATAGGTAATACCCTATAATGGATCCAATAGCCCAATCATTTCTTGTTGAGATCGAGAACTTTCTCGACAAATCAGGCACCGATGCAACAAATTTTGGAAAACAGGCGTTGGGTGATCCTTCCTTCGTCTTCGACCTACGCAACGGTCGGTCCCCCTCCACCCGTACCATGGAAAAAGTCCGCGCCGCCATGACGCCCACGCCCCAAAAACCATCGGCACCACTTTCGCCGAAACCCATGACGCATCTCGACAAGCTGGAAGCCGAAGCCATTCACATTATCCGCGAAGTGGCGGCGGAATGCGAAAAACCTGTCATGCTCTATTCCATCGGCAAGGATTCTGCCGTCATGCTGCACCTCGCCATGAAAGCCTTTTATCCGGCGAAACTGCCCTTCCCCCTGCTGCATGTGGACACCCGCTGGAAATTCCGGGACATGTACAGGATGCGCACCGAAACAGCCGACAAATTCGGTCTTGATCTCATCGTGCACATCAACTCCGAAGGCATCGAAAAAAACGTCAACCCCTTCGATCACGGCTCCCAGCTTCACACTCACATCATGAAAACTGAAGGATTGAAACAGGCGCTGGACAAGTATGGCTTTGACGCCGCTTTTGGTGGTGCGCGCCGTGATGAAGAAAAATCCCGTGCCAAGGAGCGCATCTTCTCTTTCCGTGATTCAAAGCACCGCTGGGACCCCAAAAGCCAGCGCCCGGAACTCTGGAACCTCTACAATGCCCGCAAGAACAAGGGTGAATCGATCCGCGTGTTTCCGCTCTCAAACTGGACCGAGCTGGATGTCTGGCAATATATCCATCGCGAGAACATCGACATCGTCCCACTCTATTTCGCAGCCGAACGCCCGATGGTCTGGCGTGACGGACAGATCATCATGGTAGACGATGACCGCATGCGTCTGTTGCCCGGCGAAAAACCGGAGATGCGCAAAATCCGCTTCCGCACCCTGGGCTGCTATCCCTTGACGGGCGGCATTGAATCCAATGCAACAACGCTGCTCGACATCATTGAGGAAATGCTGGTGGCCACGTCTTCCGAGCGCCAGGGCCGCGTGATTGACAAGGACGCATCAGCGTCGATGGAGAAGAAGAAGCAGGAAGGTTATTTCTGATGGCCCGCTTCGTTGAATACACTGGTGGCAGCGTTGAGGACTTTCTCGCCGCCCAGGAGAACAAGGACCTGCTCCGCTTCATCACTTGCGGCTCAGTCGATGACGGCAAGTCCACTCTGATTGGCCGCCTGCTCTATGAATCAAAGATGCTGTTCGAAGATCAACTCACAGCATTGGAAGCTGACTCGAAAAAACTGGGCACACAGGGTGGCAATCTGGACTTCGCCCTTCTTGTCGACGGCCTCGCCGCTGAACGCGAACAGGGCATCACCATTGACGTCGCCTACCGCGCCTTCACCACGTCGAAACGCAAGTTCATCGTGGCAGATACACCGGGCCATGAGCAATATACCCGCAACATGGCAACGGGCGCATCAACCGCTGACCTCGCCATCATTCTGATGGATGCCCGCAAAGGTGTTCTGACGCAGACACGACGGCACACCTTTATCGCGCATCTGCTCGGCATCCAACATCTCGTGGTCTGCGTCAACAAAATGGACCTCGTGGATTACTCAAAGGATGTGTTTGAAAGAATCGAGGCTGACTACCGCGCCTTCGCTGCAACACTGGGTGCTCGCAACATCACCCTCATTCCCGCATCAGCTCTGAAGGGCGACAACATCATTGACCGCTCCAACGCCATGCCCTGGTATCGCGGTGCCACACTGATGGCGCATCTCGAAACTGTGCCTGTCGGCAACGACGACGTCGATAAGCCCTTCTTTCTGCCCGTGCAGTGGGTGAACCGCCCGAACCAGAATTTCCGCGGCTTTTCCGGCACAGTGGCATCGGGTTCGATCAAGCCTGGAGACACCATCCGAGCACTTCCTTCAGGTAAAACATCGACGGTGGAACGCCTCGTCACATTCGACGGTGATTTGAGCATGGCCGCATCGGCGCAAGCCATCACCATGACGCTGACGTCTGAAATTGATATCAGCCGTGGTGACGTCATTTGTGCCGCCAGCCAACCCGCCGAAGTGTCTGATCAATTCGAAGTGCAAATCCTGTGGATGGACCAGGACTCCATGTTGCCCGGCCGCCCCTACATCATCAAGGCGGGAACGCGCACGCTGCCAGGCTCCATCGACCGCGTCAAACACAAGATCAACGTTAACACATTGGAGAAGGCGGCAGCAGAAACACTGGCGCTGAATGAAATCGGCATTTGCAATCTCGAACTTGACGCGCCCATCGCTTTTGTTCCGTACAAGGACAATAAGGCGCTGGGCTCCTTCATCATCATTGACCGCTTCAGCAACAACACCGTGGGGCTGGGGCTGATCAATTTTGCATTGCGCCGCGCTGCCAATATCCATTGGCAAGCAACCGACGTGAACAAGGCCGCACGCGGCAAGCTATTGAAGCAAAAACCAACGGTTCTCTGGTTCACGGGCCTGTCGGGTGCGGGCAAATCCACCATTGCCAATCTGGTGGAAAAGAAACTCCACGCCCAGGGACAACTCACCTATCTGCTGGATGGCGACAATGTGCGCCATGGCCTCAATCGCGATTTGGGATTCACCGATCAGGACCGCGTGGAAAACATTCGCCGTGTTGCCGAAGTGTCGAAGCTAATGGCCGATGCCGGATTGATCGTATTGGTGAGCTTCATCTCACCCTTCCGGGCCGAACGCTTGATGGCCCGGGAAATGTTGGGTGAAGGCGAATTCGTGGAGATCCATGTTGATACAACACTGGCCGATGCCGAAAAGCGCGATGTGAAAGGTCTCTATGCCAAGGCACGACGCGGTGAACTAAAAAACTTCACTGGCATCTCGTCACCCTATGAGGCACCGGAGAATCCGGAGTTGCGTATTGATACCGCAGCACTCACACCAGAAGCCGCAACGGAGTTGGTGGTGGCTTGGTTGAAACAGACGGGGAGTCTCAAGTAGCCGAGTCTTCACCCCTCCCCGCTCTTTGCGGGGAGGGGCCGGGGGTGGGGAACTTCGCGTCTACTTCAACACATCGGTCCACACCTTCGTATAAAGCTCATTCACCTCAGGCGGGCAGGACAACATGAACTCACCCTTGGCGGCGTTTTCCGACGTCATGGTGATTTCAGGAGCCCCCTGCAACTCCTTGTCCATGAAGGCTTCCGAGCCCTTGATGCCATTCGCGTATTTTGCGAAGTTTGAAATCAACGCAGCATTCTCTGGCACCATGATGAAATTCATGAACAGCTTGGCATTGTCGATATTCTTTGCGTCTTTCAGGATTGCAACGCTGTCCATGAAGAACGGAAAGCCTTCCTTGGGGAAACCAAAGGCCACCTCAGGGTTTTGCAGCCGGGCCCGCAACATGGCGCCATTCCAGTAGAACACAGCGCCATATTCGCGTGACGCCATCTTTTCGTGCGCGTTGTAGTCCATGGCAAGCCACTTGGGCTTGGCCTCCTTCAGCTTATCGCGGACTTTCTTCAACACTTCCCTGTCGTCAGTGCACCAGGTCCCACCAAAGTACTTGATGGTGGCGTACATGACGTCATTCATTTCGGGTGCTACATTGATCTTGCCAGCAAGTTCAGGCGGCGGATCAAGGAAAATGGCGGAAGTGTTGACGTCACCTTTGTAGAGCGTCGTGTTGACGCCAACGCCGGTGAGCCCCCAGAGCCATGGGACCGAGTAATGACGACCAGAATCCCACGGCACGTTTACCCAACGCTCGTCGACATTCTTGAAATTCTCCATCTGGTCTGGACGTGACTCGAGAAGGAGACCCTCTTTCACCCAGATCGGAACATAGTTGGCTGATGGCACCACGATGTCAAAACCATGCCCGCCTGCACGGACTTTGGCCAAAGCCGTGTCATTGGAATCATAATCCGTGACCGCGACCTTGACTTTGTGTGCGGCCTCGAATTTCTTGATCAACTCGGGGCTGGTATAATCACCCCAGTTGAAAATGTTGAGTTCACCATCGGCAAGTGCGGCCCCTGCACTCATCAGCAATGCGGCTCCGGCCACTGCGGCCTGCAACAGTTTCTTCATGTAGTTCTCCATTTCACGTTTTCTTGGCATTGACGAAATAGAATAGCGTGACCAGCGCCACAGACAAGGCCAGAAAGGCCGTGGCAATGGCATTGATTTCCGGTGAAACCGCACGGCGCAATTGCCCCAGCATGTAGGTGGGCAGCGTCTCCTGACCCGCTGATTTCACAAACTCGGTGATCACCACATCATCCAGCGAAATCACAAAAGCCAGCATGAATCCTGCAATGATGCCGGGCACCAGCAGAGGCAGTGTCACACGCCGAAAGGCATTCCATGGTGTCGCGTAGAGATCAGCGGCGGCCCGTTCCAATGTGTTGTCCATGTTTTCGAGCCTTGCACGAATAGGCAGATAGGCGAAGGGAATGCAGAAGGCCGTGTGCGCCAGCAGCAAGTAGCCAATGCCGGTATAGCCCGTCCACACCTTGAGGCGCGAGAACACGATCAACAACGCAATCGCGGTAACAATTTCAGGCACCATCAGCGGCTGGTTGATCATGGCGTATTTGAAAGTGAGGCCACGATAGGGTTCAGTCCGCGTGGTGGCAATGGCGGCCATGGTGGCGACGATGGTTGCGCCCAATCCCGCAACGACGGCCACGAACAAGGACCGCAGTGCCGCTTCCTGCACCACATCATTCTCCCACGCCGATTGAAACCAGCGCAGCGACAATCCCTCCCAGACAGCAATATTCTCGCCAGCATTGAAGGCATAAACCACCAGTGTCACGATGGGCAGATAGAGAAAACCAAAGCACAACAGCGCAATGGTGCCAAAGCCGGGTTGCGACTTGATCGAAAACGTCTTGGTGCTGTCAGTGGGCATGAACCCCACCTGACCTTGAAGCGTTGCGCACATAGAACAGCAAGGCCACCATGACGATGACCAGCAGCGTGATCGAAAGTGCTGCCCCCAGCGGCCAATTCGCACCCTTGCCGAATTGCAGATCAATCAACGTGGCCAGCATCAGGTTCTTTCCACCGCCCAGCAGGGCCGGTGCCACGAATGCGCCAAGCGATGGAATGAACACCAGGATCGATCCAGCAATAATACCGGGCTTCACCAGTGGAATGATCACGCGCCAGAGCACCTGAAAGCGGTTGGCATAAAGATCATATCCCGCTTCCACTAAACGGAAATCGATCTTCTCCATCGACGCATAAAGCGGCAGCACCATCAGCGGCAGATAGACATAAAGCATGCCGATGAAGATCGCCGTATCCGTGTACATGATCTGAATGGGTGACGAGGTGAGACCAGCCCACTCTAACAGCGTGTTGATGATGCCCTGATTGTTGATCACCTGTTGAATGGCAAAGGTGCGGATCAGGATATTGGTCCAGAACGGAATGGTGACGAGAAACACCAACAGGTCTCGCCGCTTCGGTTGCTGCGTCGAAATGTAATAAGCCGTGGGAAACCCGATGATCAGTGTCAGGACGGTTGTGATCAACGACAATTTCACCGAACGCCAGAGAATAGAAAGATGCGCATCGGCAATCGTCACCGTATCATCAAAAATGTCCGTCTGGAAAAACACATTAAACCAACCCTCGGAGGAGAATTGCCAATATTTCACATCACCATGGTCACCTTTCACCAGGAAGGAATAGAGCAGCATCACGAACAGGGGGCCAACGGCCGCCACAAACAAGATGAATAGTGCGGGTGCCGAGAGCAGCCAGCGATTGACGATATCCTGCCGTCTCGCCCGGTCAGAAACTTGTGTCGCCGTCAATCCTTGATCAGGCATGCGGCCCCCTTGGCAAAGGCAATGCCTGCCACTTGCCCCACTTCAAGTCCCAGAGCAGAGCCGCTGACATTCTGTTTCCGCAGCATGAAGCCACCGCCATCTTTCAATCGCATGTGCACATGGGTATCGGTGCCGAAATACACGATGTTTTCAACTGTACCAGAGACATCGCCTGCCTTCACCGAAACCAGTACCGCGTTTTCAGGGCGCACGATCACCGTTACATCTCCCGACGATGCCACACCTTCGACCGGATCAAGATACAGCGCACTTCCTGCCGCAAGATCGACCCGCAGCTTGTTATCAGTGGCGGGCCGCGCCTTGCCTTTCAGAAAATTGGTTTCACCAATGAAGTTGGCAACAAAGCGTTCGGCAGGCCGCTCATAGATATCGCGGGGTCCGCCCACTTGCAGGATATGCCCCTTGTTCATGACCGCGATGCGGTCCGACATCGTCAGCGCTTCTTCCTGATCATGTGTCACGAATATGAAAGTGATACCCGTCTCTGCCTGCAGGCGTTTCAACTCGATCTGCATGTCCTTGCGAAGTTTGTAGTCAAGCGCTGACAATGGTTCATCAAGCAGAAGCACTTTGGGTCTGGGAGCGAGCGCCCTTGCCAGCGCCACGCGCTGCTGCTGACCGCCAGAAATCTGGCTTGTCTTCCGGTCTTTCAACTCGACCATCTGCACCAGCCGCAACATCTCACCCACACGCACATCAATCTCGCTGCGGGGCTTGCCCAGCATTTCCAGTCCAAAACCAATATTCTGTCCCACCGTCATGTGCGGAAACAGCGCATAGTTCTGAAAAACCGTGTTCACCGGCCGCTTGAATGGTGGAAGCATTGCAATGTCATCACCATACAAGAGAATGCTGCCATCACTGGGAAAATCAAACCCGGCAATCAACCGCAGCAACGTGGTTTTGCCACATCCGGAGGGGCCGAGCAGCGTAAAGAATTCATTCTCTCGAATCGAGACTGACACATCATCCAGCGCCTTGAACGATGATCTGTTCGCACCCGGAAAAACCTTGGACACACCCCGCACGTCAATAGCGGATTGAACTGGACTCAAAACCGGTTGCTCCCTGTCGAAACGCCGATGCTAGAACGGAAACACCAACTTTGCCAATGGGTGCAATTGACTCAATTTAAACCGACCAGCCACCATCAATATTGATGGCCTGCCCCGTGATGAATGCGCTTTCATCACTGGCGAGAAACACCACCAGGGCCGCGATCTCTTCCGGTACGCCCAAGCGTCCCATGGGCTGCCGCGAAACGAATGCCTTGTGTGCCGCCTCATAGTCACCTGTCGCACGCATGCGGTCATGCAGTGATGGTGTATCAACGGTTCCTGGACAAATGGCATTCACGCGAATGCCCCTTGTGAGATAATCCGCAGCCATGGCCTTGGTCATGCCGATGACGGCCGCCTTTGATGTGCCGTAGAGAAAACGGTTGGGTACGCCTTTCACAGACGAGGCCAGCGATGCCATGTTGATGATCGACGCCTTGCCCTTCTCCAGCCAGCGCGGGGTGAAGGCACGCATCATGCGATAATGCGCCCGAACGTTGAGGTCGAAGGCGAAATCCCAATCCTTGTCGATGACATCAAGAATGGTACCGGAATGCACATATCCCGAACAGTTGAACAGCACATCGGGTGCCTCCTGGCTTTCAGCAAAGCCATCGATTTCGACCTGCTTCGTCACATCAAGCTTGGCAATGCTGATGCCGGGGGACTCCTTTGCCAAGTCTATCAACATTGGCAGATTGATGTCGGTTGCCACAACCTTGGCACCCTCAGCGACCATCGCCAGTACGGTGGCACGGCCAATCCCTTGCGCTGCCGAGGTGACGATTGCTGTCTTGCCCGATAACCGACCTGCCATGCTCAACTCCTGTTTGACAGTTCATTGGCCGCAATCTGTCGAAGCAGTCAAGTCTCTTGGAGCGGTGCAAACGAAAAAGCGCCGGAACAAGTTCCGGCGCTTCAAAGTCCTGAACATCCGCCCCCGCGTCAGTTCAGAACGGTGTAGGATACTTTCGCAACGCCGGACTTCGTGAGACCAATGGCCTTCGCAGCACCCAGACTGAGATCGATGATCCGTCCACGGATGAAAGGACCGCGATCATTCACACGCACCACAACCGACTTGCCGGTGCGCACATTGGTGACACGCAGCATGGTGCCGAACTTCAATTGGCGGTGTGCCGCCGTCATGCCATGCGGGTTGAACCGCTCGCCATTGGCCGTGACCTTGCCGGACTTGTAGTAAGATGCCACACCGACAACGCCGGCCTTGGCGGACGCAGAACACACGAAAACAGCGGCTGCAACCGCGACAACAAGTTTCTTCATGACGAACCCCTCATTTATATTGCAGCGCAACATAGTTGGCACTGAGGCGAGAATAAGGCATGGTCACGCTATAATGCCGAACCTCCTTCACTCTGACGCCCTGCATTTCGAAACCCCTGTTGAAAGTTATTGGGAAGCGTCAGCGGATCCGTTGAACTTGCAACTCAGCGCATTGAAGCATCACGCACACCATGACGTGGCCATCATCGGCGGTGGCTTCACTGGGCTGTCTGCTGCCATTGAATTTGCAGAACAAGGCGTTGATGTCTGCGTTCTTGAAGCTGGCCCCATCGGCTGGGGTGCCTCGGGGCGCAACGGTGGTTTTGCCTGCATCGGCGCCCACAAGCTCGGTTACCCTGCCATGATCAAGATTTATGGCCTTGACGCCACGAAAGATTTTTACAACGCGATGAAGGCAGGGGTTGATCTCGTTGTCGACAATGCCCACCGCCACAGCATCGACATTTGGCAACAAGGTCACGGCGAAATCACTCTCGCGCACCGGCCTGATCGCTTGCAAAATTTCTACGCCGAACAATCCTTTTACCGCCACACGTTCGGAGAAGAAAACGAGATACTCGTCCCCGGAGCGTTGCGCGAGCGTGGCCTCTCGGGACCGCAATTTCACGGTGGCCTGCTGGGTCCCGTTGGCTTTGGCATCCACCCCCTGAACTATGTCAGAGGCCTCGCCCGCGCGGCAGAAAAGGCAAGCGTCAAGCTCTATCCGTATTCCCGCGTCAGCCGCTGGCAGCAGCAGGATGGTTCACATCATCTGTATACGGAGCAAGGCAGTGTGAGCGCAAGGCGCGTGCTGGTAGCCACGAACGGCTACACACCTGAAGATGTTTCAACCCATCACAAGGGCCGCATCCTTCCCGCGCTCTCGAACATTCTGGTTACACGGCCCTTGCGCGACAGCGAGTTGAACACTCAAGGCTGGACTGCATCAACCCTCGCCTATGACTCGCGCAATCTTCTGCATTACTTCCGACTTCTGCCAGACAAGCGCTTCTTGTTTGGAGGTCGCGGCGGAACCAACTCATCAAATGCAGCCGCAGTCGAATTTCGTCAACACTTGACTGCCCGCTTTCACCAGATGTTTCCAGCCTGGTCCCATGCCGAGATCACGCATTTCTGGCGCGGTTTTGTATGCCTGGCAAAAGACCGCGTACCCTATGTGGGTCCCCTTGATGACCAGAAAACCGTGTGGACGTCGCTGGCCTATCACGGCAACGGCGTTGCGACTGGTTCCTGGTGCGGTCGTGCCGTGGCGCGCATGATGCTGAACAAGACCGCGAACACTAAAATCCCAGCCGTGTTGACACGCCGCCTGGCAAAATTCCCGCTGCCTGCATTCCGTCCGTACTATTTGAAAGGTGCTTATCTTTGGTATGGGTGGAAAGACGGACGATAAACAAATCCCCTCTCCGTCTCGCGGCTTCGCCGCGATGACGGAGAGGGAATTTCTTATCGCTTTGTTGCCTTTTTCTTCGCAGGCATCAAAGTTGTTTTCGCCTTTTTCTTCACAACAGCCGCTTCAACCATGATCTCCACATCATAGCCCGGCGCTGCAAGTTTCGATTCGACCGTCGCGCGTGCAGGCGTGGCACCTGGCATGACCCAGGCATCCCAGGCCTCGTTCATTTGCGCAAAAGTGCCAATGTCGGTGAGCCAGATATTGGCTTTGACAATGTTGCCTTTGTTGCTGCCCGCGTTTTTCAATGTCGCATCAATCTGTGCCAGAATATCTGCTGTCTGTTCCCTGACAGACTTGCCCTTGGCCGCCTCTGCTACGAAGCCCGCAAGATAGGCCATGCCGTTGTGAATGACGGCTTCGCTCATGCGCTTGCCGGGGTTGATGCGTTTCAGTGCCATTGTCGCCTCCTCTTGACCGTATGCGCTGTCTAGCTTTTCTTCACCACCGCTTCAATCACCGAAAGCAGCACGCGCGGCAAGACGTCGAAGGCATAAGGTGCATGCACGCGTTCGAGCCATGTATGGTAGTCGCGCCCCCAGGGCCCGATGTTGATAGTGGGGTAACCACCCGTCTCAGGCATGCTGAAGCCTTTGCCCCAGATCGGCGTATTGGCCGCGACAACCGACAAATCGGCTGTCGCTTCGCCGAAGAAACTCATGTCGGAAATACCTGCAAAATAATTGACTTCGCCAAGGCCATGGCTTTTCACCGCCGTTCCAATCACGTTACGCAAAGCATTGTCACGCAACAAGACAGCAGCGTAGGGAATTGAACCGAAGCCCATGATGACCGTGGGTTCATTGACACCGCTCGTCAATGCAACAAGCGCCGAAAGGGTTTGATCGGGCAAACTCGTTATGGATTCAGGTTGGAAATTTTCAGACAATTGAAGTTCAGCAACTGACTTCAAGGCAATGCGGTGTCCGGTCTTTTCTTCTGCGCGCGTTACGGCCTTTGCTGCAAGCTGCATGGCAAGCTCCAGCACGTCTGCTCCAGACCGACGATGCTGCATGGTGTTCCAATATGCAAAGGCCGTGTTTGGCGTGGTAACGTTGTAGCCCTGCTTCAAATCCTTGGCGAAAAGTGTGGCCGGTGGTGCAGCCACTTCTGCACCTGTACGTTCAGACAAATCGGGAGACAACTCAATATCGCGCACAATCTCTGCCAGCACGTAAGCCGCGTTCACGCCATTCTCGGGATAACCCGCGTGGGTTTGCTTACCGACTACAAAGGCTGTCAACAATTGCTTGCCGATGGAACCAAAGGTGACAACGCGACCCGTGGAACCGTCACCCTTGTCGGCAATCGCGTCAAGATTGATGACGAGAGCAACATCCAGCTTTTCGTTTTTCGCAAGTTGCTTCAATTGCGCAACTGCGGCACGGGCACCTGCTGATTTTTCTTCTTCATCAGCAACAGCAATGAACACCAAAGTCGCTGCACCGTCATAGGCCTCCATTGCGGCAATACCTGCCGCAAGACCCGCCTTCATATCCAGAAGACTGCGTCCGGGCAGAAAGTCTCCACTCAGGTAATCCTGCAAGGCCAGATCATTCTCGCCTGTTTCCTGCAATCGCTCGATTGATGCCACGCGCAATGCTTCCGGTTCAAACGCAAGAGACCGCAACCCACTATAATCCTCCACCGACACCACATCATAATGCCCCGTGAGCACAATCGTCCGCCGCGATGGGCCACGTTTGAGCGCGAACACATTGCCGCGCCCTGCCAGATCGTTGGGAATTGCCTCAATCCAGACTTTGTCGAAATGCAAGTGCTCGACAAGATGTGACGGGAAGGTCGCTTCAGCTGAAGACCCTGTGACCGACGGCCACCGCGTCATGATCAACGCAAGATCACGTGCACGACATGAAAGGCCAGTGGTCATGCCTCAGGCCAGATCAATGTCGGTGTGGATGAAATCTTCGCCCTTGCACAGCAACGGCACCCTGTGCACACGCGCACAGGCATACGCAAAGCAATCACCCATGTTGAGGGAAGCTTTGTGCCGTCCTTTGCCGAAGCGGATATGAGCTTGCATGGCTTCATGTCCAATCTCGTCATCAAGAACGACAGATTTGGCCCGAATATCTTTCAGGAAATCCAACATGATGGCCTCTGCCTCTGCCGGTTCCACACCTCTCGAACGGGCGTAGCCGACGCTGGTTTCGTAATGGGACATGGCCGAAATCAGGATTATTTCAGCACCCGCCATTTTGGCCGAAAGGGCCTTTGCGTCGGTTTCAGCTGTCAGAATGGAGATGGCGGCCGAGGCATCAAGAAACATCAGATGTCGCCAGACAGTTCATCAAAGAAAGCCTTGTCCACCGAATGTGGCTGATTGACAATCGGCAGCTTCGCCAATTTCATGCGTGCAACTTCAATCGCTTTCGTCACACGCGCCTCCCGACTGACTTTACCCTCTTTGGCCAAAGCTTCAGCCACTGCGGAATGCACCGCCTCAGTCAGCGTTATGCCACGCAGCTTTGCCAATTTGCGAACTGCCTTGCTGGTCGCTTCATCTTTGAGATAGATCGTCATTTATATACCATGACACAAAAAGTATATACCGTCAATTCAGGCAAAGCTCTTGTCATGGGCCAGCACGGCATTCAGCAAGACTTGCGTGCCCGAACCACATTCTTCCAGCGTGGTTGACTCGGCTTCATTGTGCGAAATGCCACCAAGACACGGCACGAAGATCATGGTGGTGGGTGCAACGCGGTTAATGTAGGCCGCGTCATGCCCGGCACCCGAAGCCATCTCACGGGTTGCAAGGCCCGCCTGCTGTGCTCCGTCACGTACACACTGGACAAGCTCTGGCGCAAATTTGACCGCAGGCGAATTCCAGATGCGCTTTTCTTCAACCTCGATATTCAACATAACCGCAATATCAGGCAACGCGGATTGATAGGCTGCTTCCATCTTGTCGAGCACTGCCTCATCCGGGTGGCGCAGGTCCACAGTGAAAAAAACCTCCCCCGGCACCACGTTGCGCGAATTGGGTCGGTTCTCGATCAGGCCGACAGACGCCACACCCGGCAGATGTGCCATTCCCACCTGGTGGATGGCCTCAATCATGCGTGCAGCACCCAGCAGCGCATTCTTGCGAAGTCCCATCGGTGTCGCCCCCGTATGGGACTCCTGCCCCCGCACCGTCACTTCATACCAGCGCATGCCCTGCACACCGGTGACAACGCCGATGATCTTGTTCTCGGCCTCAAGAATCGGCCCTTGTTCGATATGAAGTTCGAACATCGAAGAGAATTTGATGCTGCCCGCCTTGTGCGGCCCCCTGTAGCCGATGCGCTGCAATTCATCACCCAGCGTGATGCCCTGCCGGTCTTCGCGTGAATAGGCAAACTCCGGCGTGAACACACCTGCGTACACTCCAGAACACAGCATGGCCGGAGCAAAGCGCGACCCCTCTTCATTGGTCCAGTTCACAATCATCAGTGGCGCATTGGATTCGTAACCCATATCCGTCAGTGTACGGAGCACTTCCAGGGGTCCCAACACGCCGAGCACGCCATCAAACTTGCCACCCGTGGGCTGGGTGTCCAGATGCGAGCCCATGGCAATGGGCAGAACATCACTGCGCTTGCTGCTCTTCGTGGCGAACATGTTGCCGACCTCGTCCACCAGAACCGTGCAGCCCAGCGTCTCACACTCGGCCTTGAACCAGTCCCGCACGCGCTTGTCTTCATCCGACACCGTGAGGCGCTTGATACCACCCTTCGGCGTGCCGCCGAACTGTGCGGTTTCCATCAGCGAGTCCCACAAACGTTGCGGGTTGATGGTGAGATTGCTATGTGCTGACATGGTTGTCCTTTCAATCCAAAAACATGCCGCATCCATCCTGGATGTCAAGGCAAAGGCCAGTTGCAGATGTTGAATAGACTGATGTGCGCCATGTTAGTGACCTTCTGGCCCTGCCTGGCTGTTGCCGACGGAAACTACACCCTCACCATCAACGGCCAGAAGATTGACCTCAATCTCGATACCGAGCAAAAAGTCCAACAACCCGATGGTACCGAATTGACGCTGAAACTGGAGCG
>JANNNG010000162.1:0-4848 GCA_031398425.1 Hyphomicrobiales bacterium
TTCGGTTCTCGGTGCCCTGATCGTGGGCGTGTTCGATACCGGCTTGTCACTGGCAGGCGTTGACAACTACTGGAAGCTGTTTGCATCGGGATCGCTGATCATCGTCGCCGTTGCGATTGACCAATGGCTGCGGAGGGCATCACAGTGAGTGCGAAAAAAATCGTAACCAAAAAAGCGGTAAAGAAGGCTGCAAAGCAGGCTGCCCGCTCAGTGGTTGTCGAAGCCGTAGCGACACCCAAAGCTGCACCAGTTAAACAGGCGGTTGCTCCCATCCTCACCGCCCGTGGCCTCATGAAGCGCTATGGCACGGTGGTCGCCATGAACGGTGCGGATTTCGATCTCAACCCCGGAGAAATTCTGGGTGTGATCGGCGACAATGGTGCCGGCAAATCCACCCTTATCAAGGCGCTGTGCGGTGCCGTGACACCCGATCACGGCGAAATCAGGCTGGATGGCGAGGTGGTGCATTTCCGCTCTCCCCAGGACGGACAGAAGGCTGGCATCGAAACAGTGTACCAGAACCTTGCCTTGTCTCCGGCCCTGTCGATTGCCGACAACATGTTCCTCGGCCGGGAAATCAGGAATCCAGGTCCGCTCGGCAAGTTCTTCCGCCTGATGGACCGCCAGGCCATGCGCAAGTTTGCCCGTGATAAGCTGTCTGAACTTGGTCTGATGACCGTACAGAACATTGACCAGGCGGTGGAAACCCTGTCTGGCGGACAACGCCAGGGCGTAGCCGTGGCGCGGGCTGCGGCCTTTGGCTCCAAGGTTGTGATCATGGATGAGCCCACGGCGGCGCTGGGCGTGAAGGAATCGCGCCGCGTGCTTGAACTGATCCGCGACGTCAGAAAGCGCGGAATGCCCATCATCCTGATCTCGCACAACATGCCCCACGTGTTCGAGGTCTGCGACCGCATTCACATTCACCGTCTGGGTTCGCGTCTCGCCGTCATCAACTCGAAAGAGCATTCGATGTCCGATGCCGTTGCCTATATGACGGGTGCCAAGGTGCCGCCGCCGGAATTGCTGGTGTAATGCAGGCGGAGGAACTGGCAACCCAACTGGTTCAAAGGGCGGCGGGCCAACAGCGTTTCATTGTGGCAGTCGTTGGTCCGCCCGGTTCAGGTAAAACCACATTCGCGGATCACTTGTGCAAAGCCTTGCAGGCCGCAGATGAAAGTGTCGTAGTCGTGCCCATGGATGGTTTTCACTATGACGATGTCGTGCTCAATGCGCGAGGCCACCGCGCACGCAAAGGAGCGTATCATACTTTCGATGCGCAGGGGTTTGTGCATCTCATCAAGCGAATAAAATCGCGCGAACCAGATATCGCCATCCCCGTGTTTGACCGCCACATGGAACTGTCTCGCGCCGCTGCTGACGTGGTTGATGCGTCAACGCGCTTCATCATCGTCGAAGGCCTCTATCTGCTGCTGAAGCGCGACCCCTGGAACACACTGAAACCGTTGTTTGATTTTTCGATCTATCTGAATGTCGCCAGACCCGAACTAGAACGCCGCCTGACCCAGCGTATTCTTGACCACGGTCACGATGAAACCTACGCCAGGGACTGGATCGCCTCGAATGACATGCTGAATGCCGACGAGGTGATCGGCAACAGTGACAAGGCCGATTTGGTGATTTCGGGCAGCTGATGGCAGTGCCTTGTTCGGCCCAAACGCATTCCCTCTCCGTCACGCCTGCGGCAACGCGAAGCGTTGACGGAGAGGGATTATGTGCTGAAGCGCTGTCCAATCTTCTGCTTCAGTCCGTCTCGCACTTCACGGTACGCTTCGAGAATCTGATTGCGGCTGCCCTGTGTGATGGAGGGATCAGGGATTGCCCAGTGTTCGACCGCAATAGCCATGGTCTTCGTCATGTCGCGGGCGTAGGTCTCTGCTTCCGGCGACAACGTGATGACGAGATCAAAGGCAGAATCGGCGAGATCGTCGATGGAGTGCGGGCGGTGACGGGTCAGATCAAGCCCAACCTCATCCATGATCATGCCGACAAACGGATCCGGGTCGCCTGCACGAATGCCTGCTGATGCCACATAGATTTTATGGCCAGCCAGGTGATGCATCAGCGCTGCCGCCATGGGCGAACGGATGGCATTTTGCGTGCAGATGAAGAGAACCGCAGAGGGCATGGATTTTTTCTTCATGCCAGCAACGCGCAAACCAGTGTGAACAGACGGCGCGCCGTGTCAAAATCCATTTCGGCTTTGCCGGACAGTCTTTCAGTCAAAATCTCGCTGCCCTCGTTGTGCAGGCCACGCCGTGCCATGTCGATGGTTTCGATCTGTGCCGGATTGGCGTTGCGGATTGCGTCGTAATAGCTTTCGCAAATCTCGAAATAGTCTTTGACGATGCGGCGAAACGGCGACATGGAAAGCCCGAAGGCCACGATGCTCTGTTGCGCTTCGTTGCGCACATCAAACACGAGACGATTTTCGAGATTGGCGAGTATCAGGTGATAGGGTCCGGCAACGCCGTTGCAGAGCCTGAAGCGGTTGTCTTCGAGGAGATCGTATATGGCAGTGCTGCGCTCATGCTCAGCCTCAGGCGAGGCGCTGCGCCCGATGCTGTCATCAATCTCGACGGTAATCAGTCTATCGCTGGCATCAGCCATGTTGCGGCTCGTGGGGGCTACCCCACGCCGGTCCCAGATCATCCAGTTGCACGTCAACACATTCGACATCAAGGCGAATGCTGTGACCGCCTGAACATTGCAGCGTGATGAAGCCAGATAGCGGATCGTGCTTGTCAGCGTCGAAGCGAATGGCGAGCAATGACAATACGCCATTGCGCACGAGACCCTTTGGGCCAGCGCGCCGTACATTCTTGACAAAGTTGAAGCGAAGCCCGGTGCGGCGGCGCTGTTTATCTTCTGGTGCATCCCACGCGTAACGGTTGGCCACCATCAGAAAGCGCTTCTGCGTTACCGCATAGTGAATGTCGGCGACACGAATGACGGCATCCTGCATCTGTGCCGAAAGCGTTGGCAGGTCGTCCGCATCATGGGCCGTGAGGTGCAGCAATGATTTCAGCCCGAAATTCGCGTTACATCGGCACCACAGGCCATCAACTTGTCTTCCAGCGCCTCAAAGCCGCGGTCGAGATGATAGACCCGGTGCAACATGGTTTCACCTGTAGCGACGAGGCCTGCAATGACAAGTGTGGCAGAAGCCCGCAAGTCGGTGGCCATGACATCGGCCCCCGTCAGCTTCTTCACACCGCGCACCTCTGCCATGTCACCATGCAAGTGAATGTCGGCCCCGAGACGTGCCAGTTCTTGGACATGCATGAAGCGGTTTTCGAAAATGGTTTCGCGAATGTGCGAGGTGCCGTGTGCCATGGTCATCAGTCCCATGAACTGCGCCTGCAAGTCAGTGGGAAAGCCGGGGTAGGGGTCGGTGGTCACATCCACGGGAAGAATGCCCGAGCCGTTGCGCTTCACGCGAATGCCGTCATTGGTGGTTTCAACCGTGACGCCTGCACGTTGCAAGGTAAGAATGGCATTGGCAAAAGTATCAGGCCGCGCACCGCGCAACAGCACATCGCCACCTGCCATGCCCGCCGCCATGGCATAGGTGCCAGCTTCGATGCGGTCGGAGATCACCGTATGCTCGGTGCCGTGCAGCGAGGTGACGCCTGTGATGTGCAGCGTGCGGCTGTGGATACCTTCGATCCTGGCGCCCATCTTCACAAGGCAATCCGCCACGTCGCCGATTTCCGGTTCCGTTGCGGCGTTTTCAATTGTCGTATCGCCCTGCGCCAGAACGGCCGCCATCAGGGCCGCATGGGTGGCACCGACGGATACTTTCGCAAAAGAAATATGTCCGCCCTTCAATCCCTTTTTGGCCTTGGCGATGACATAACCATTCTCGATGACACACTGGGCGCCAAGTTTTTCCATGGCCTGCAAATGCATGTCCACCGGACGCGTGCCAATGGCACAGCCGCCGGGCAGCGACACCTTGGCTTCACCCATGCGGGCAATCAGCGGCCCCAGCACCCAGAACGAGGCCCGCATCTTGGACACAAGGTCGTAAGGAGCAGTCGTGTCAACAATGGTCCTGGCGGAAATCTTCAGCGTCTCACCCGCCAAGGAGGTCTGGCCGATGCGCTTTCCCGCCGTGGTGATATCGACACCGTGATTGTTGAGGATCTTCTGCAACCGCTGCACATCCGCCAGACGCGGCACATTGTGCAGCGTGACCAGCTCTGGCGTCAGCAGTGGAATGATCATGAGGGGCAGGGCAGCATTCTTCGCCCCCGAAATATCAATCGTGCCGTTCAGTTTGCTGCCACCGCGAATGCGGATACGATCCATGCGAAAATTCCCCGAAAATGGCACTGAGTCGCTGATGTTGCAGTGCCGAAGCGTCCTTGCACCCTGCTTACAAGCATATATGGCAGCTTTGGGGCAATATCCAATTCATTGGTGAATATCTGGGGTGTCATCCGCAGGTTCAGGCTCAACCGCCTCCTTGCGCCGCTTCAAATTCGCCCGCAAGGCCTGTGCCTGCCGTTTCCGGCGGTCAGCCGCACGTTTTGCGCTGTGCTCCGTCTGCTGTTTGTCTACCATTTGGCAAGACTGTTGCAGTAAACCGCGACCTGTGGCAAGTGAGCCGCCATCGCAAGAAACCGCGCGTCGCTGCCGTAGCTCAGTGGTAGAGCACTCCCTTGGTAAGGGAGAGGTCGAGAGTCCGATTCTCTCTGGCAGCACCATTTTCGGCTGTGGCAGACAGGCATATTCGCTCCGGCATCTTCGGTTCCCAAACTAACAGACCATCGATTTGTGGGAATCACCCGATGAACTTTGGCTTTGCAGAATAACATTCAG
>JANNNG010000230.1:0-15462 GCA_031398425.1 Hyphomicrobiales bacterium
TCAGGAGCTGCCCTGTGCACTCCGTTCTGTTGTCCTTCAGGGCAGCCCCTCAATGCAAATGAAACAGCACGGGAGGGTTGTCCATGAATGTTGCCACTGGCAGAGAACCAACGGGTCCGCGATTGATTGCCATCGTCGGGCCCTATCAAAGTGGTAAAACCACATTGCTGGAAGCGCTGCTTTTCCGCAGCGGTGCCACCACGCGGCAAGGCAAGGCTGCTGATAAATCGCTGGCAGGAGATGCCACGGCAGAAGCTCGCGCCCATGGCATGGGTGTGGAGGCCAACGTGGCAGGTCTTGCCTACATGGGGGATCAATTCGCATTCATTGATTGCCCTGGCTCAATTGAATTTTCTGAGGACGCAAAGTCCGTGCTGCCAGTGTGCGATGCAGCGATTGTTGTTGTCGATGCGGATGCGAAGAAGGCTCCAGCCTTGCAGTTGATCTTGCGTGAGCTGGATCAACTCGGGATTCCACGCATTGTGTTTCTCAACAAGATTGACAAGGCTGATTCTGCGCCGCGCGATGTGCTGGCGTGGATGCAGCCTGCAAGTTCCAAACCCCTGATGCTTCGACAATTGCCGATCTGGACGAATGGTGTGGTGTCGGGCTTTGTTGACCTCGCACTGGAGCGTGCCCATGTCTATCAGGAACTGGCGGAAAGCCGCATCATCGATATGCCAGCCGATCTGGCCGATCTTGAAAAGCAGGAGCGTTTCACGCTGCTGGAAACCCTGGCAGATCATGACGACGCGTTGATGGAGCAACTGCTCACTGACATGGAACCGCCGCGTGACCAGATTTTCAAGGACCTGAAACGCGATGTGCGCGAGGGGCATGTAACGCCCGTGCTGTTTGGCTCGGCTGAGCATGGCAATGGTATTGGCCGCTTGTTGAAAACGCTGCGCCATGATGTGGCTGGAGTTGCGTCTGTTGCTGAGCGGCTCGGATTGGTGCCGACCGTAAGTGGTGTGGCGCAGATCATCAAGACTGTGCATTCGCCGCAGGGCGGTAAGCTTTCGATTGCGCGTGTGCTAGCGGGCGAAGTGCCTGACGGAGCGGTGTTGCATGACGGGCGGGATCGTGAATCGCGGGTGGCCGGAATTTCCGCGTTCAACGGCGTGACACCTGTAAAGCAAGCGAAAGCCACGGTGGGGCAAGTTGTTGCTCTGGGACGACTTGAGCATGTGGCCACGGGGCAGACTGTTTCGACGGCGCGGGGTGCGTGTCCGCAACTCGTTGCGCATCGAGCGGCAACACACGTTTACGGCTTTGCTGTTTCCGTGGCGGACCGAAAGGACGAGGTCAAGCTTACCAGTGCCATTGCGCGTCTTGCCGAAGAAGACCCGTCTCTGCGGTTGGACCACAACCACGACACCGGCGACATGGTGTTGTGGGGGCAGGGTGAAATGCATTTGCGTGTTGCCATTGAAAGGCTGGCCAGCAAATTTGGCGTGCAGGCCCACACAGCTCCGCGGCGGATCGCGTATAGGGAGTCGATTCGCAAATCCGTGAGTTTGCGCGGGCGGCACAAGAAACAATCGGGTGGCCATGGTCAGTATGGCGATGTGGTGGTGGATATCAAACCACTGCCACGCGGGTCAGGCTTCCAGTTCACCGATACGATCACTGGTGGTGTAGTGCCCAAGACCTATATTCCCGCCGTCGAGCAGGGGGTGCGCGAATGGATGGTGAAGGGCACGCTGGGTTTTCCCGTTGTCGACTTTCACGTGAACCTGTCAGATGGCAGCTATCATGATGTCGACTCGTCGGAAATGGCTTTTAAATTGGCAGCACGCATTGCCATGGTCGAGGGCATGCCGCAGTGTTCCCCGGTGTTGCTTGAACCCATCATGGCGATTTCCATTCACGTGCCCAACGAAGCAACGGCGCGGGCCAACCAGATCGTGACCGGGCATCGCGGGCAATTGCTGGGTTTTGATGCACGTGAGGGCTGGTCTGGCTGGGATACGGTGCAGGCGCATATGCCGGAGTCGGAACTGGCCTCACTGATCATCGAAATTCGATCCGCCACAGCGGGCGTTGGCACCTTCGACATGAGCTTTGATCACTTGTCGGAACTCACGGGGCGAGCCGCAGACATGGTACTGGCGCAGGGCAAGGCGCAAGCGGCCTGAAGCGTTAACGACTTGTTCAGCATATCGCCCGGCGCTCGTTCATTGCGCCGGGCGTTTTTGCTGATTTCGCTTTGCCAGTAACGCGCCATTAAGCATGATCACGTCACATGCGCCCAGTCTGGGAGTGTGAGTGCATGCGCGTGATTACCGGTTGGCGGTTCTTGATCTATATCGCCCTGCCGTTGGTTCTGGCATCTCTGGGTGCCATCAATTTGTCGCATGACCTTTTGCGCCAGGTGGAAAGCGGCAGCAATGCTGCCGAGCATGACCGCAATGTTGCTGTGTTGACGGAAACGGTCACGGCACTTGAAACCGATCTTGCAAGACTGGTTGCCGAAAATGCAGAATGGCCAGACGCTGTTGTCAACACCACGGGTACGCCCGATGCCGCGTGGTTTCAGCGCACGTGGGGCAGCAATCTCGGCATGGGAACGTCCTATGATACGGTGGCTGTGCTGGACCTTGAGAGTGGCCGCGTTCTGCTTGGAAGCGCCAACGGGAAAACCATATACTCCTCGGATTCGCTTTTGGGTTCGACAGGCCTTATGCGGTTCAAGGACATGTTGAGTGTCGGCAATTTGCGGCGCGGGTTGGTTTCTGGCTATCTTGCGACGCCCGAAGGTCCGGTGGTCGTTGCCATGGCCCCGGTGTTTTCGCCGAAGTCTGCCAGCACGGGAAATGGCCGTGTGCTTTACATGGCGCTCAACTTGAACCCCGAGCGGCTACAAATGCTGCAAAGGCGATTGCAGATTGAAGGTTTTAGTATCACTGCGGACCCTGCTGCCGATGCGCCGCAGATCAAGCTGAAATCACCCGATGGGCAAGATGCCTTTGTGCTTTCCTGGAATGACAAACTTGTTGGCAACATTCTAACGGAGTCATCCTGGTCCAAGGCCAGCGCCATTCTGTGTTTTCTCATTCTCGTGATGACCGGCATTGGTTATGTCTGTTGGTCGCTGGTGCAGCAATTGGTGGAAGACGAGAGAAAAGCCCAGCACAATTCCCTGCATGATCATTTGACGGGTTTGCCCAATCGCCAGGCCCTGATGAACGCCATGCAAAAGTTGCAGGATCAGAAGCAGAGCTATGTTCTGGCCTTTGCGGACCTAGATGGCTTCAAGGAAGTAAACGACAGTTTTGGCCATGAATTTGGCGACCGTCTTATTTTCATGATTGCCAATGGCATTCGCAAACTTTCTGATGAAGCCGCCCTGTGCAGCCGACTCGGTGGTGATGAGTTCGTGGTGTTGTTTCCGGGCGCCAATGCCAACGCGAATGCCAGACAATTTGCCGTCAATCTGATTGCCATGCTGAAGCAGCCGTTTGACATGGATGGCCGATTGGCTTCCGTGGGTGCCAGCATCGGCATTGCAGAACGCGAGTCGGATCAGGAAGTTTCAGAAATGCTGCGCCGCTCCGATATTGCCATGTACAAGGCAAAAACTGGCGGCAAGAACTGCTTCCGGATTTTTGACGCAGCGTTTGACATTGAACGCAATGAGAATCATTCCATTGCCGTCGAATTGAAATCAATTCTTGCGGCAGGCAATCTGGATATCGTGTTTCAGCCCTTCGTCAATGCACGCACGACAGAGATTACCGGCGTTGAAGCCTTGGCACGCTGGCCTTCGACTTCAAACCGCAAGGTGCCGGCCGACAAGTTTGTGGGGATTGCAGAAAATACCGGGCTGATTGACAGTCTGGGCGAACTCATTCTGGAAAAGGCCTGTGTTGCGGCGGCTGGTTGGCCAGGGCTTCGGCTGGCCGTCAATATCTCGGCGGTTCAACTCAACAATCCACGATTCGTTGCAACCTCGCTCGCTGTGCTGCAGCGCTATGGCATTGAAGCCAATCGGGTGGAGTTTGAAATCACCGAGACATCCCTGATCAATGATACGGAACGGGCCAAATCCGTGTTCAAGGCATTGCAGCAGGCGGGCATAAAGGTGGCGCTGGATGATTTTGGCACGGGATTTTCCAGCATCGGTTACTTGCGCACCTTTCAATTTGATCGAATCAAAATTGACAAATCGATTGTAGGCAAGGTTTTATCCAGCGCGTCCGAGCTTGCGGTGGTGCAGGGCACCTTGCTGGTGGCGCGTGGACTTTCGGCCGAGGTCACGGCTGAAGGCGTTGAAAACGAGGACGAGGCCAGCGTTCTTCGCCTGGCGGGCTGCACAGAGTTTCAGGGCTTTCACTTCCAACGGCCCATGGTGGCGGCCAAAGTGACTGAGGTGTTGCGCAAGGCCAAAGTGGCGCGCGTACCAAGGTCGGTTGTGGTGGCTTGATCAAATCTTGCGCAACGGGTGATGTGCGCTCTATGCAGAGCCAATGACGCTTGAACTCTTCATCGGATTGTTTGTTTTCGCGGGCATTGCCGCCTTTACGCCGGGACCCAACAACACTTTGCTGATGGCTTCCGGCATGAATTTCGGATTTCGCCGTAGTGTGCCTCTGATCATGGGAGTGACTGTGGGCTTCCCGTTGATGATCGGGTTGATCGGACTTGGCCTTGGGCGAGTGTTTGAAGTTTACCCTCTGCTGTATCAAGTGCTGAAATATGCGGGTGCTGCCTATATGCTTTATCTGGCTTGGAAGATTGCAACTGCCGTGCCTTCTGTTGCTGACGACAAGGCTGCAAAACCTTTGAGCTTCATCCAGATGTGCCTGTTTCAATGGATCAATCCCAAAGGCTGGGTAATGGCGATCACGGCGCTGAGCGCGTATACCCTCGCACAACATTATTACATCGGTGTCGCCACGGTAGTTTCAACTTTCGTGTTGATGGGGGTGACCAGTGCCTTGACCTGGACGGCGTTTGGTGCCGCCCTCAAATCGGTGATGACCGACGCACGCTATTTCCACATCATCAATGTGACGCTGGCCTTGTTGCTGGTGGCTTCGCTGGTTCCCATGCTGCGGCATTGAGTGTTCTCAATCCGCTGTCACCAGACACTTTCTTTCCTTGCCGGATTTTGAGAGATAAGCGCCCTTGGCCGCGTTGAACGAGACGTACTTTTTTTTGCAATATGCATTCCACTCAGGCGAGCCTGCGACGAGTTTGGGTTTAACCTTTACTGCTTTGACCGAGGGTGGATCTGCGTCGCCATAGAGTTCGGGTGATGCTGCCGGTGCAGGTGGTGGCGTTTTCTTGCTGACGACTTTCTTCGTTTTGGGTTTTTCTATTACAGTCGGCTTTTCGGCAGACGTGAACCGAAACATGCAGGATTTTTCTGCGTTTTCATAACGGCGCTGCCATTGCGGATCTTGCTTTTTGACGAGATCGGCGAAGTCTCTGGCATAGGCCGCGCAGTAGTCGGCAACGCTTGCATGAGCACCTGGAATGCAACACAATAATACGCCAACCACCACAACAAACCGCATTGTCTACTCCTGTTTCCATGCAAGACTTGAAACGGGATTGTGGCCTCAGCTTGCTGTCAATATGGCAAATCGTAATAGTCTGATGTAGTCATGGCGTAGATGTCAACCGGGCCGACGCGTCCGTTGCCCAGCGCATAGGTTTCGTGTGACGTGACAAGCGCCATGCCGATGCGGCGGGCCAGTTTGCCCGAGGCGACGTTGGCCAGCATCACCTTGCTCCAGACCCTGGTGGCGCCGAGATGCTCAAAGGCCATGGCCAGCAGTGCCTCGCCGATTTCGGTGCCAAGGCCCATGGACCACATGGCAGGATGCACGCCCCAGCCTACTTCGTGACTGCCGTCGCCGTGGGAAATCACGAAACCCTCACCGACCACGTCGCTTGAGTACTTGTCTTCGGCGGCGAGATGAAACACATGGCGGCGGCTGTCATTCTGGGCGGCAATCTGGCGGCGCACAAAATCCTTCACCATGGAGCCGTCCCGCAGACGGTGGGCAATATGCTTTTGGTAGCGTGGTTGCGTCATGAAGGCCGACAGCTCCTCAACATCGGATCGCACGATTTCGCGCAGGATGAGATGGGGGGTTTCCAGGGATGTCATCGACTTCACGGTGGTCATGACAGCACCCTAACGAATACTGATGCGGATTTGAAGGGGCGAAAATATCTGGGTGTCTGCCCCAAAAGCTTGGCCCTGCCGGTGGCGTTCCGCGCAGGGCCGATGCGGCATCGTCAGCCGCTTTTTCCTTCCAAGAGGAGAATGACCCGGCGAACCAGATCAATATTCATTTCAGATTGTCTGAACTTGGTCAGACTGTGCAGGCGGCTTCATTATCTTAGACCTCTCTGGCTGCTTGTTGGTTACAACACTATACTGTCATTCGGTGCAGGACAAATCACATTCACAGTCAGCATATGTGACGCATGATTAATGTCGCAGGGGATTGCGGCGTCCCGTGAGACTATTTAGAACAATTCTAAATCAAAATCGGGAGAAGTCGATGAACAAGATGGATGTGATGCCTGCAGGAAAGTGCCCCGTGATGCATAGCCCCACGCATTTCGGTGTGCGCTCAAACCGGGACTGGTGGCCGAACCAGCTGAACCTCAGGATGCTGCACCAGAATTCGGCGCTTTCTTCGCCGATGGGAGAGTCTTTCGACTACGCCCGGGCGTTCAATGCGCTGGATTACAAATCACTGAAGAAAGACTTGAAGAAGCTGATGACCGATTCGCAGAGTTGGTGGCCGGCCGACTATGGTCACTACGGCCCTTTCTTCATTCGCATGGCCTGGCACAGTGCGGGCACCTATCGCACGGGCGACGGGCGTGGGGGTGCATCGTCCGGCACGCAGCGCTTTGCGCCGCTGAACAGTTGGCCGGACAATGTGAATCTGGACAAGGCGCGGCGTCTGCTTTGGCCGATCAAGCAGAAATACGGCAACAGCATTTCCTGGTCGGACCTCATGGTGCTCACGGGAAATGTGGCGCTCGAATCCATGGGCTTCAAAACCTTCGGCTTCGGTGGCGGCCGTGCTGATGTGTGGGAACCTGAAGAAGATATCTATTGGGGAGCGGAAACCACCTGGCTTGATGACAAGCGCTACACGGGTGACCGCGAGTTGCAAAACCCGCTGGCTGCTGTGCAGATGGGATTGATCTATGTGAACCCCGAAGGACCCAATGGCAATCCTGATCCGTTGAAGTCGGCTCGGGACATTCGGGAGACATTCGAACGCATGGCGATGGATGATGCCGAAACCGTGGCGTTGGTGGCCGGTGGCCACACCTTCGGGATGACGCACGGCGCCGGGGACGCAAAGCTCGTAGGGCCGGAACCTGAAGCAGCTGATCTTGAAGCGCAGGGCCTGGGCTGGCTCAGTAAACATGGCAGTGGGCGGGGTGGCGATACGATCTCGAGTGGCCTGCATGGTGCCTGGACGCCGACGCCCACCACCTTCGACATGAAATATTTTGATTGTCTGTTTGGCTATGAATGGGAACTGGGCCGCAGCTCTGCTGGCGCACAGCAATGGCATGCCAGGGGCCTCGCTGAAAAAGACATGGCGCCGCACCCGTCTGACCCATCCGTCAAAGTGCCGATCATGATGTCCACAGCCGATATGGCCATGCGCATGGACCCGGCCTACGAAAAGATTTCGCGGGATTTTCACCAGAACCCGAAGAAATTTGCCGATGCTTTTGCACGAGCCTGGTTCAAGCTGACACATCGCGACATGGGGCCGAAGGTGCGTTATCTGGGGCCGGAAGTGCCTGCCGAGGAATTGATCTGGCAAGACCCGGTGCCCGCCCGCAAGGGCAAGGTGATCGGGCCCAAGGAGATTGCTGCTCTCAAGGCGAAGATTGCAAAATCTGGTTTGACGATTTCGGAATTGGTTCAAACGGCATGGGCATCGGCGGCAACGTTCCGCGGGTCGGACAAGCGCGGTGGAGCCAATGGTGCACGTATCCGCCTGGCACCGCAGAATGAATGGGAAGTCAATCAGCCAGAGCAACTTGCCAGGGTTTTGCAGAAGCTTGAGTCCATTCAGGCTGCGTTCAACAAAGGCAAGGGCTATGTGTCGTTGGCTGATCTGATTGTGCTGGGTGGTTGTGTGGGTGTAGAGCTTGCCGCGAAGGCGGCAGGCCGCAAAGTAGAAGTTCCTTTTGCTCCGGGTCGCACCGATGCAACGCTAGACCAGACCGATGTGGCTTCCTTCGCGTTTCTGGAACCCGTGGCCGATGGTTTCCGCAATTATCTCAAGGTTGATTACTCAATTTCCGCTGAGGAGCTGCTGCTGGACAAGGCGCAACTCCTGACACTTACCGCACCGGAGATGACGGTGCTGGTGGGTGGCATGCGCGTGATCGGCGGCAACCACGCAGGTTCGAAGCATGGCGTGTTCACCAAGCGCAGTGGGGCCTTGACCACGGATTTCTTCGTCAACTTGCTGAGCATGGATACCACGTGGCAGCCCACGTCTCATGGCGAAAGCCATTTCGAAGGGCGCGATCGCAACACCGGAACACCGAAATGGACGGCAACGCGGGTTGATCTCGTGTTTGGATCAAACTCGCAATTGCGGGCCTTGGCTGAAGTTTATGCGCAAGCAGATTCGCAGAAAAAGTTCATCAATAATTTTGTTGCCGCGTGGACAAAAGTGATGAACGCTGATCGGTTTGATCTGAGGTGATCGGAAAGGGACGTCTCCCGCCCTGTCGGGCACTCTCCCCAACGGGAGGGACTCGTGGCGCGGCATCCCTTGATGGTGATAGGGCATGCTCCAACCACGATTCCCTCCCCCTTTGGAGAGGGTCCGCGAAGCGGGGGAGAGGTCCCTGCCTAACCTGCATCCGCCAAAATCAAATCGGCTCCTTTCCAGCCCACGAGCATGGCGGGGGCGTTGGTGTTGCCTGCTATCAGGTTGGGGAACACGGACGCGTCGCACACGCGAAGGCCCGTGATGCCGTGTATTTTCAGGCGTGCGTCGACGACAGAGGTTGATGGATCACGGCCCATTCGTGCGGTGCAGGATGGGTGATATACCGTGCCTGAACGTTGTTTGAAGTCGTGGATCAAATCTGCATCGGATTGCACGTGTGACCCCGGGCGCAATTCTTCTGCCACCAGTTCTGCAAATGGCGAAGCAGATGCGATGCGGCGGATGAATTTCACGGCAGCCAGCATTTCGGCAACGTCACTTTCAGTGCCATAAGCGTTGGCTTTGATTTTCGGGTGCTGGGATGGATCGCTTGAACGCAGCGTGATTTCACCGCGTGATGTTGGGCGGCAATTTGAAAGGCCGATAGACAATCCGGAAAATGGATCGGGGTTCAGTATGGGTCGTTCGCCAGGGCGTGGCAGCAGGGTTGAAAACGCCTGCATGTAAAGCTGCATGTTGGGACGTGTCAAATCCGGGCTGGTTCTGAAAAAGCCACCCCCATGATTGATGGACAGGCTCAAGGGGCCATTTCGAAACAGGAGATATTGCAATCCTGCTTTCAACTTGCCGTGCCAAGGGCGCAAGCTGTCGTTCAATGTGGGCACCTTCATGCGATAGGTATAGTTGAGACCAACGTGGTCCTCGAGGTTTTGGCCAACGTTCTCATTGTTCTGCTTCACGTCAATGCCGAAGGTCTGCAGCTGTTCTGCAGGACCAATGCCGGAAAGCATCAGCAGTTGCGGAGAGTTGACGGCACCACCGGAGATGATGATGTCGCGACCGGCATTGGCAATCACGCTCCTGCCGTTCTGCTCGTAGGTGACACCCGTTGCACGATTGCCTTCAAGGTTGATTTTCGTGACGTGAGCATTTTTCTCGATGCGCAGGTTCGCACGTTTTGAGGCTGGCCAGAGGAAGGCGCGGGCCGCACTCAGGCGTTGGCCCTGGCGCGTGGTGAGTTGGTATGTGCCAGCTCCTTCCTGCGTTTCACCATTGAAATCCGGGTTGAAGGGCAAGCCCACAGCGTTGCAGGCGTCAATGTATTTTTGCGTCAGGGGATGAACATGGCGCGTTGTGTTGCAAATGTGCAGAGGTCCACCCGACCCGCGCCAGGCATTGGCTCCGGTCTCACAATCTTCCATCTGCTTGTAGGCGGCGAGCACAGCGTCCCAGCCCCAATGCGCACCTGCGGCCTCTCCCCAGCTTCTGTAATCTTCGGAGTGGCCGCGGATATAGACCATGGCGTTTATGGAACTAGACCCACCGATGATCTTGCCGCGCGGCCAGTGGTCAGTCTGGCCGTTAAGGCCGGGGTCTGGTTCTGCGGCATACATCCAGTTGACGGTAGAATCATAGAATGTCTTGCCGTAGCCCAGCGGCATTTGTACGAAGAAGCGCTTGTCGCTGCCGCCGGCTTCAAGCAGCAAGACCGAGTGCTTGCCGCTGTCGCTGAGGCGGCTGGCCAGCACGCAACCAGCGGAACCAGCGCCAACGATGATATAGTCGAAATTCATGGTGAGAATTTTGCACAACCTGATGATTGGCAGCCTCTTTGCCTTTTCCTGAAATCTTGTCAAACTGCCAAGAAAGGGAAGTGTCCATGAACGTCAAGGAACTCAAGGTATTCATCGTCGGTAATCCGCCTCCGTCCTGGGGTGGGCGCTATTTCATTTTTGTGAAACTGACAACGGACAATGGCATCGTAGGTTATGGCGAATGCTATTGCGCCACCTTCGGCCCAAAGGCCATGACGGCAATGATTGAAGACACCTTTGGCCGATATGTTGAGGGCATGGACCCGTTCCACATCGAAAGCCTGTGGCGCAAGGTCTATGGATCAGGCTTCACCCAGCGGCCGGACGTCAGCCTGATGGGGGTGCTTTCCGGTATTGAGATCGCGCTGTGGGACATCATCGGCAAGGCGCTCAACAAGCCGATCTACGAACTGATTGGCGGACGCGTGCATGAGAAGCTGCGCTCCTACACGTATATTTATCCCGACATTTCCAAGGGGCAGGATGATTCGATCTACTGGAATGCCGAACAATCGGCCGAGCGTGCTGCCCACTATGTGAAGCAGGGCTTTACCGGCATCAAGTTTGATCCTGCGGCACCTTATTCATCCTTTGATCCGAGGCAACCTTCTCTCCAATCGATGGAACTCTGTGCGAAGTTCTGTAGATTGATTCGCAAGGCTGTGGGCAACAAGGCGGATTTGCTGTTCGGCACCCATGGGCAATTCACGGCATCTGGTGCGATTCGCTTTGCCAAGCAGATCGAACCCTACAATCCGCTATGGTTTGAGGAACCGACCCCACCTGACCGGCCAGAAGAAATGGCGCTGGTGGCGCGAGGTACGTCGATTCCCATTGCCACGGGAGAGCGTCTCACGACCAAGTATGAATTTGGCCGCGTGCTGGAATTGCGAGCGGCGTCGATTTTGCAAATGGCGCTGGGGCGCGTGGGTGGAATTTGGGAAGCCAAGAAAATTGCTGGCATGGCGGAAGTCAATTATGCGCAGATCGCACCGCATCTTTATGCCGGGCCGATTGAAGCTGCGGCGAACATTCAATACGGAACGACGCTGCCGAATTTTCTGATCCTCGAAAGCATCGAGACGTTTGGTGGTTTTTACACCGCGTTGCTGAACAAGCCGATTCGTTGGGAGCAGGGGTTTGTGATTCCGCCGACCGAACCCGGTCTTGGCGTTGAGTTGAACGAAGCGGTTGCGCTGGCCCATCCTTACACAGGCGACCGACTGCACTTGGAGATGACAAATGTGCCTGTGTCGTAAGTCCCTCTCCGTCACGCTTTGCGTGCCACCTCTCCCGCAAGCGGGCGAGGATAAGATTCATTTTCCTCGCCCGCTTGCGGGAGAGGTGGCACGCGGAACGCGTGACGGAGAGGGACTATGAAATATGGTTACATTGGTCTTGGCAATCTCGGCGGCCATATTGCGTCCAGTTTGCAGCGTGCTGGCTTTGCGCTCGTCGTCAACGATATCGACAAGTCTTTGGCCGAACGTCACATCATGGCGGGTGCGCTCTGGGCCACCACACCTGCGGAACTGGCAGCGCAGGTTGATCACGTGTTCACCTGTCTGCCATCGCCTGCGGTGTCGGAAAAAGTCCTTGCCGGAATTCTTGAGGGTCTGAAACCCGGTGGCACGTGGATTGAAAACTCCACGCTGGGCCGCGATGAGATGCAGCGGCTCGCAAGCCTCGCTGAAAGCAAGGGCCTCCGCGTGCTGGAAGCGCCCGTCACGGGTGGTGTGCATCTTGCAGCACGGGGTGAAATCACCGTCCTCGTTGGCGGAGCCGTGGATGTGTACCAATTGCACAACCCGGCCCTAGAAGCCATCGGAAACCGGATGTTCCATATGGGACCCATCGGTTCTGCCGCCGTCATCAAGGTCATCACCAACATGCTGGCCTTCATTCATCTTGTGGCAGATGCAGAAGCGCTGATGCTGGCCAAGCGCGGCGGGCTTGATCTTGCTCAGGCGTGGGCTGCCATTGCAGCATCAAGCGGCACCAGTTTTGTGCATGAAACCGAAGGGCAGCTGATCTTGAACGGCAGCTATGACATTGCTTTCTCGATGGACCTCGCACTCAAGGATTTGGGTTTTGCCATGAATTTCGGGCGGGAGTTTGGTGTGCCACTTGATCTTGCGGGAATGACCAACCAGATCTTCGTCAAAGGCAAGGCGGCCTATGGCGGTGCAGCCCAATCCACGCAGATCGCCAAGTTGCTTGAGGATGCCTTGCACACAGATTTGCGTGCGCCTGGATTTCCGTCGCGGCTGACCTGATCAGGAGACTTGGTTTGGACATGATTCTTGGGCTAAGGTTCGCGTCAGAGTAACGTTTGGAGATCGTCATATGAAGAAAATCTTGTCTTTGGTTTTGAGCACGGCATTGGTTTCCTCGGCCATGGTTGTGCCATTGACGGTGCCTGCGGAGGCTGCGGGCAAGAGTTACTGCCGCAGCTATGCCAAGAATTACGCCAACAAGAAAACCAGTCGCAAAGTGGTGCGCAATCTGGTTGTCGGTGGCGTTGTGGGTGGGCTGCTGGGTGCGGCAGTTGGCGGGCGAACCAGCACGGCTGTCGGTGTTGCAGGTGGTGCCGCGACCGGGATCATCGTTGGCGATTCCAAATGGCAGAAATACTACAATCGTGGCTATCGCAACTGCCGCGAGAACATGTAGTTTCGACTGATAATTCGAGATGACTGTAGTCCGTGTCGTCGGCGCGGGACCTTCCGGGCTAATGGCTGCCGAAGTTTTGGCAAATGCGGGATTGTCGGTGACGATCATCGACCATCACAAGAGCCCGGCCCGAAAATTCCTGCTGGCGGGCCGTGGCGGATTGAACCTCACCCACGATGAGCCGATTGAACGCTTTCTGGATCGTTACAGCACGGGCCGGGCGATGCTGGAACCTGCGCTGCGATCTTTTCCACCGGAAGCACTCCGCGCGTGGTGTCATGGGCTTGGTGTTGAAACCTTTGTGGGAACGTCGCGCCGTGTATTTCCAAAAGGCTTGCGTGCGTCGCCGTTGTTGCGTGCATGGCTGCGCCGCCTTCAAGGTTTGGGTGTGACGCTTCAATCTGAAACGGCGTGGGAAGGCTTTGATGAAGTGCCTACTATTCTGGCCATGGGTGGAGCGAGTTGGCCTGAACTTGGTTCAGACGCGGCGTGGGTCAAGGTGCTTGAAACAGCAGGCGTGGCTGTAAAGCCCTTGCAAGCTTCGAACGGGCGTCAGCTGGTCGGCTGGAGCCAACATTTTGCGTTGCGGTTTGCGGGAACACCACTGAAGAATGTTGCCGTCACGGTGGCGGGACGCAGCGTGCGTGGCGAAGTGATGATCACGCGCGACGGCATTGAAGGAGGTGCAATTTATGCACTGTCACCGGAATTGCGGGATTCACGTCGGTTGCAGATTGATTTGAAGCCGGACATGAGTGAGGCAGATATGGCCGCGCGCATGGCATTTCCGCAGGGTAAGCAATCACGCAGCAATTATTTGCGCAAGGTCGCGGGTTTGAACCCGGTTGGTATTTCTTTGATGCGTGAAGGCGGAAGCGACAATCCCAAAGCCGTTACCGTTGCAACTCTCGGTCCGGCCTCCATCGCACGCGCCATTTCCACTGCAGGCGGCGTTGCAGCAAGCGAGGTCGACGCAAACTTTCGTCTTAACCAATTTCCCAACACTTATGTCGTGGGCGAAATGCTGGATTGGGATGCGCCGACCGGCGGCTATTTGTTGCAGGCATGTTTTTCGACGGCGCATACAGCGGCCACTGCAATGGCCAAGGATTTGTTGCGTTGAAGATTGACGTCAGCAAACCACGGCACTGTGGGTGAAAGTCTTTTTTGAGAACTGGTAACCAAAATCACAGTCAACATTGCCATCGCTGGCCTTGATGCAACGCAAGCCCTTCCCGTCATCCTTCATCATGCCACCGGTGCACTCTTCTTTCACGGCTTTGACGCGCATGCCGTCAAAGAGAAGTATTGCGGCCTTGCCCGTGAGTTGGAACGAGAGTTTGCAATCTTCTGATTTGATACCTTTGGGACATCCCTCCTCGCCAAGGAAAGCAGTGCCTTTCAGCGGTGCATCGTCCTCCGCCATCGTCGGCAAGGCAAACAACAGGAGAACACCTGCCACACGTACACATTGAAACAAAGCCTTCATGTCATTTCCTGCTCACCACCAGATATCCTCGCGTCTTATTTTCATTGTCCGAATCCGTCGTGTTCATGGCGGCAAACAATTCAGCCGTTTTGACCCAGACGGGTGGGTATTTGTAGCGCGCCACGTCCAGGATCAGGAAGCGGTCTGTCTCCACGTCGAAGGCGGCCAGGGGTGAAATGTGCCCACCACGCTCTTGGCCGATCGCCTTCCGGAGATAGTTCACGATCACAAACTGACCCGGAGCTGCCAATGCACCGCGGGCTTCGTTCCTGAACGTGTCCACCGAGCTTTCCGCAGCATGTTTCAGTTTGACGTTGACGGGAAACGTTCCGATCATTCCGGCAAGCTGGTCAACGGTGATGCCTTGTTTTTTGATGAGCTCGAGCGGGATGATTTTCTCGGTTTCCGGCGTCAACAGGTTGTCCTGCGTGAAAGTGCGATAAGGATCGAAAGCTGGAACGGGGGGAGCGGGAAGTTCCATGGCGTTCAGGATCATGACCGTGGATGCAATGCCGCAGAATGACTGGCTTTGTTGCGTGACAAAACTGTTGACCAGCGGGAAATAGGCTTCACGCGCGTCAGCGTCGATGAGCATGGCTTCACCGGCATCGGATGCAGCGCCGATCAGGGATGGGGGCAACGGCAATGTCTCGGCAAGAGACAGGGTGGTGCCAAGAAGGACACTGAAGAAAAATGCTGCGATGCGGCTTTTCAAATGGGTCATGGCGTTCGTCTCCAAACATCATTTGCCCCCTTGTGATATTTGCATTGTGGCTGTGCCTCTTCAACCGGATTCTGTGCG
>JANNNG010000310.1:0-3357 GCA_031398425.1 Hyphomicrobiales bacterium
GCGCCTTCTTCACCGCCGCGACCAAATCCCCCTCCGGCACCGAGAATTGCGCCAGCCGTTGCGAGGCATATTCCTCGCGCGACGCAATGCCGGACGCGAGTTCCGAGCCCAACCGCAAATCCTTGATCTGCACTTCGCCCCTCGCCTTTTCATCCCCACCCTGAATCACCACAAGCGGCGCCCCCCGCTTATCGGCATATTTCATCTGTTTGTCGAACTTGGACGTGCCCACATACATCTCGGCGCGAATGCCAGCGTTACGGAGTTGCTGGACCATGCGCCAGTAATCGCCCTGACGATCCTTATCCATCACGGTCACAACGACGGGGGCCAATGTATCACTGGTCTTGTTCAGTTTCAAATGTTGCAGCGCTGCATAGAGCCTCGACACGCCGATGGAGAAACCCGTGGCCGGAACCTGTTGGCCGGTAAACCGCGCCACCAGATCATCATAACGGCCACCGCCACCGACGGAACCAAAGCGCACGGTATTACCGTCGTCGTCCTTGGTGTCCATGAGAAGTTCACATTCGAAGACGGGGCCCGTGTAGTATTCGAGGCCACGGATAATCGACGAGTCAAACTTGATCCGATCGTCAAGATATTTCGCTTCTTTCCAAATGTTGTGCATAGCCAACAATTCAGACATTGCTTCGTTTACCAGCGGATGCGAGCTGAAATCTATTTTGTTTGCAGTTAGAGTTTCTGGATTTTTTCTGAGTACACCACCCATTGTTCCTTCAGGACCGATATGCCGAAGCAAAGTATTTTTAAGAAATTCTATCACGACTTCTGACGCTGCATCATCAATTCCGGCACCTTTGGTAAAGTCACCGCTGAGGTCTTTTCTTCCCTTTCCAAGTAACTGTCGAACTCCGTCTTCACCTAGTTTGTCATATTTGTCCATCGCCCTAAGCACAGTCATTCGAGTGCCATCAACATCGGGAAGTTGAAGTCCAATCGTCAACAACAGTGCGTCTAAAAGCTTTCGATGGTTGACTTTAATGACATACGAGCCACGCTCCAATCCAAGCTCTTCCATCGTATCAGCCGCCATCATGCACACCTCCGCATCCGCTGCGGGTGACGCACTTCCCACTGTGTCGGCATCAAACTGCATGAATTGGCGGAACCGTCCGGGTCCTGGTTTTTCGTTGCGGAAGACCCAGCCTTGACGGTAGCTTCTGTAAGGTGTTGGAAGTTTTTGGGCGTTTTCGGCGACGTATCTGGCCAGTGGTGCTGTCAGGTCATAGCGCAGGGACAGCCATTGCTCGTCGTCGTCCTGAAAGGAAAATACGCCCGCGTTGGGACGGTCCTGGTCCGGAAGAAATTTCCCCAACGCTTCGGTGTATTCGATGAACGGCTGTTCCACGGGTTCAAAGCCGTAGGATTCGTAGACCTTTTGAATCGTGGCAATCATCTCGCGCGTGCCACGGATTTCCTCGGGCGAAATGTCACGAAAGCCCTTGGCCACGCGGGCCTTGGGGCGGAAAGATTTTTTGCTGTCGTTCATGGTGGGGGCTTGTAACGGAACGGGCACCGTGACGGAAGCCCCTCAGGCTTTGTCTCTCACCACCAGCTGCTCCTGCACACCCAGCCCATCTATCCCCACGCGCATCTTGTCGCCCGGTTTCAGAAACCGCTGCGGCTTCATGCCCATGCCCACGCCGGGTGGGGTGCCTGTAGTGATGATGTCGCCGGGCATGAGGGTGAAGAACTCGGAGAGATAGGCCACGATGTAAGCGACGCCAAAGACCATGGTCTTCGTGCTGCCGTCCTGCACGCGCTTGCCGTTCAGTTCGAGCCAGAGGTGCAGGTTCTGTGGGTCTTTCACTTCATCTGCGGTTACCAACCATGGTCCTACGGGGCCGAAGGTGTCGTAGCTTTTGCCCTTGGTCCATTGGCCCGACCGCTCGATCTGGAAGGCCCGTTCGGACAGATCATTGATGGTGCAGTAACCGGCGACGTGCTTCAGTGCGTCCTTCTTCTTGATGTTCTTGGCTCTCGTGCCGATGATGACTCCGAGTTCGACTTCCCAATCGGATTTCTTCGACTTCGGCGGAATGGTCACGGTGTCGTTGGGACCGGAGAGGCAACTCACGTGTTTGGTAAAAATGATGGGTTCGGGCGGCACTTGCAGGCCGGACTCGGCGGCGTGATCGGAATAGTTCAAACCGATGGCGATGAACTTCTGCGGATTAGCGATACAAGCGCCGATGCGCGGATTGCCCCGGACCAGTGGGAGCTTGTCAACCTTCACCTTGCGCAACTTGTCCAGCGCCTTGGGTCCGATGGCATCGCCGTCGAGTTCGCTGATGACAGATGAGAGATCACGGATGCGGCCTTCGCTGTCGAGTATGCCGGGTTTTTCTTTGCCGATGGGGCCGTAGCGCAGGAGTTTCATTTTTTTCGGGCTTTCGTTGCGGGGGGAATGACGAAGGTGGGTGCGGGCAGCAGCAGGGCATCGCGGGAAATCTCGCTGACATTGCGAAAGCCTGCAAGGCCCATGGTGACGCTCAGTTCCTTTTGCAGGATGCCGAGTGCATGGGACACGCCCGATTCTCCCGCAGCACCGAGGCCATAGACATAGGCGCGGCCGATCATGGTACCCTTCGCGCCGAGTGCAAGTGCCTTGAAGATATCCATGCCAGTACGAATTCCGCTATCAAACCAGACTTCAATCCTGTCGCCCACGGCATCGACAATTGCGGCCAACATATCGATTGTAGCGGGTGCGCCATCAAGCTGGCGACCGCCGTGATTGGACACGATGATGGCGTCGGCGCCGAGGCTTGCGGCCATGATGGCATCATCGACATCGTTGATGCCCTTGAGAATCAATTTGCCGTTCCATTGCTTCCTGATGAATTCGACAGATGACCAATCCAATGTGGGGTCAAATTGACTGTGAGTCCAATCGGACAGCGTTCCCAAGTCAGAGACGCCCTTCACGTGTCCCACAATGTTGCCAAAGGTCCGACGCTTTGTGCCGAGCATGCCGAGGCACCAGCGTGGCTTTGTCATCATGTTGGCGATGTTGGCCAGCGTGAGTTTCGGCGGTGCGGATAATCCGTTCCTGATGTCCTTGTGACGCTGACCCAACAATTGCAAATCCAACGTCAAGACCAGAGCCGAACATTTTGCAGCCTTGGCGCGGGCCACGAGGGCTTTCGAGAATTCACGATCACGCATGACGTAGAGCTGGAACCAGAAGGGCTTGGTGGTGTTGGCCGCTACGTCTTCGATGGAGCAAATGCTCATGGTGGTCAGCGTGAAGGGTACGCCAAATTTTTCCGCCGCGCGCGCCGCTTTGATTTCACCATCGGCGTGTTGCATGCCGGTCAGGCCGACGGGGGC
>JANNNG010000317.1:0-2838 GCA_031398425.1 Hyphomicrobiales bacterium
GCCGATCTACTGCCTGGTAGAGCAGGGCGAGGGACATCGACTGTTTCAACTCCACGATGACGGGGAGTTCGTCACCGCGAACGGCAACGACATCACAGCCTTTGATTTCGGCCTTTACTGCATAGCCTTGAGCTTCGAGGTGGCGTCTGACGGGAATGTAGAGGTCGGTTTCGGGCATGTTGCCCAGCCTGTTTGAGTCGCATTAGGAAAGCGTTAACTCTTGCGCTTAAGTTGAGTTTCGCAAATTTGAAAAGGTCTGCATGGTGTTTTGACTCGAGCAGGAAAGAAACATATGCGTCGAATGTATCCCATCACTACGTTAGCGGCTTTTTTGATGACGCAGGCAGTTGCTCTTGCAGCCAACGACGCTGTTGATTGCCATACAGCCGATCCTTTCCGTGAATCCCAGAAAACCTATGATGCGTGCAACCGTGCGATTTTGGCATCTGAAGAAAAAGACAAGGCCAAGGCAACTTTGTTGGCCCAGCGCGGTGAAGCCTATTATTGGGTCGATCACATTGTAGAAGCAATCGGCGATTTTAACTCCGCACTGACTTTAGATCCCGATCTGAATGATACCCGTATCCAACGTGGATGGGCCAGAATGCGCACTGGTAACCCAGCAGGCGCTTACTCCGACTTTACTGATGCACTTGAGCGAAATCCCAAAAGTGGTCGCGCATTGTATGCACTCGGATTCATGGAACGAAATCCAGATAGAAAAAGAAAAATAATTGAGCAAGCGATTGCATTAACACCAGATTATTACCTTGCGCATGACGCTTTAGCCGAAATAGACAACCAAAGTTCAGCGACACGTGATCTCGCCATCAAGCGCCTTGATTTTTTAATCAACCAAGGTGAAGTCAAACTCAATTCCGTTCGATATCTCTATCGATTTGGAAAGCTAAACACGAAGAACTACCACGACAGCGTTCTCTTGAACCGGGGCGATATGCTTTACACACTCGGACGATATGAAGAAGCAATGCGCGACTATCAGAAGCTCGCTAAGCGATATAGTGGGCATCCAACACCTTATGTGAAGCAAGCCACGGTACTTATGCGGCTTGACCGCATCAATGACGCCCTTGCCATGGCACAAAAATCACATGATGTCTGTGTGGAGAATGGGTATTCTCATCTGTGCGGCGAGTCCATCGAAATGATCATGGAACCCAATCTGCATCTCGGACATTTCGAAAACGTCATCAAACTCAGAGATGAAGTCGAAAACCAGCGCAATAGCGACAACTTGCGGGCGACAATGTCAATTCAGGTGGCTCAGGCCTACAAGTCACTGGGAAAAATAGACGAAGCACGCGCAGCTTTCGTGAGAACTGGTCAGCTTGATCCCTTTGTTCTCAGTCTCATTTCAGACCCAATGATGAAACTTGGTTATTATGAAGGTTTCTGGGAAGGAAAAATCGACGAAAACTTCTTCAACGGTCTTGAAGCTTGTCTGTTGGATGCAACGTGTAAGGTGAATATATGATGCGTATTCTCAAATATACAGTTTTAACAATCGCAATACTTGTATCGCCAGTTCACGCCGCAGATTCAAAATCTTGCCTGGGATCATACCAGACTCGAGTTCAAGCAGACGATTTGGCAAAGTGTGAAAAGATCGCACAGAGTAGCAGTTTGACAAAACGTCAAAAGGCACAGATTTTTTTACAACTTGCTATCACAGTCAATTTCTCGTGGCCGGGCGATAAGGATGTAGAACGCCTTCTGGAGGCTTCTGCTGCTGCAGATGAGATGTTCGGAGATACCTTTCTCGTCATGGCCGACATTCACCGTTTCAGCGGCAAGTTTGACAATATTGTGCCGAGCCTGAACCGCGGCTTGAAAGGCTCTCCTGATGACATGCGTCTTGCGGCGAAGCGTGCTGAATATATTGCATCCCCAGACATCGCACGCGACATCAAAAAGATATGTGCGAAGGCGACGGCATCGCCTCAAGCAGATAAGAGTTTGTATTTTTCGTGTGGCCGCGCCGCCCAGAAAGCAAATTTGCTCGATATTGCTGAAATCTATTTGTACAAAGCTGCCACAGAATTTGAAACCGTGGACAGCAAGCGCTTCATGGACATTAGCATTGGTGCACCTTCAAAAGACTATGCTGATCTCTTGCTTGCCACTGGCCGGGAAAAAGACGCCGCAAAGTTTTATCAAGACATTGCCGCCAAGCAACCAACTCACCCTATGGCGATGCGCAACCTCGCTGAGATACAAGAAAAAGCAGGTGACCTAGCTGGCGCTGCGCAATCGGAGGGTAACATTGCTTCAAGCGTACAGGCGAACTACCGGTTCCGCTTTCAACTTCATCAATTGATTCTATTGGCGCGCGCAGGCAAACCAGCCGAAAGTACTCGTCTCGCAAAAAATCTCTTCAATGGCGCAACGCAAAATCAAATTCTGCGATTGCAAGTGAAACTCAAGAATGGTTCGCAGAAAAAAGTGGTCATTACGGGCAAATTCGATGACCAAACCAAAGAGGCTTTAGCAATCTGCATCAATGACCGCGGATGCTTTGCGAATTCAGCGGGCCAACGCTTGTAGCTTCACTCCCGCACAGCCGCTGCATAAGCCTCCAACATCGTCCGGCTCATGTTGCCTGGCTTGAACGAGTATGGCCCAATCTCCGAAACGGGGGTCACTTCCGCCGCTGAACCCACGATGAAGCACTCATTGAACGTTGAAAGTTCCTCCGGCATGATGCGGCGTTCGATGATGTCCAAGCCTTCTTTTTTTGCCAGCGCTATGACCGTTTGCCTTGTGATGCCATTCAGGAAGCAATCAGCAATCGGTGTGTGCAGGGCACCGTCGCGGATG
>JANNNG010000010.1:0-4148 GCA_031398425.1 Hyphomicrobiales bacterium
TCATATGACAGATCGCTGGAGGGATGTCCCAGGGATTTCAGATAGGCGCGTCGGAAGGTGTCAGCACTGAAACAACCGTGCAGATAGGTGCCTGCGACGTGGCCGTTGACCGCACCCTCGGGACCGTCGTTGGTATGGGCGAAGGGAAATGCGCATCCTGGCCCCGTGGTTTTGCCCAGATGGATTTGATAGGCCTGGATTTCCTCACCCGATGCAATGTGACGCGCTGTGGTGGGTGAAACAGTTTTTTCCGCCGTCAGCGTCGTTTCAACATCCAGCAGGCCAAGGCCGTTGGCGTCGCCTGCCTCACCTTCCAACCCCTTGGGATCGTGGATGACGCGGCCCAGCATTTGATAGCCGCCGCACAATCCCAGAACCTTGCCGCCGCGTCGCACATGCGCTGCAAGATCAATGTCCCAGCCTTGCGCACGAAACGCCGCAAGATCAGCCATTGTGGACTTTGAGCCTGGGATGATGGCGAGTGTACAATCGCCCGGCAATGCCTTTCCAGGCTGAATGAATTCGAGCGCAACACCCGGTTCCAGCCGCAAGGGATCGAGATCATCAAAATTGGCAATGCGGGGCAGGCGGAAAACGCAGATTTTCAGCGGGCCGGACTGTGCTGAAAGCTTTGACTCAAGGGCCAAGGCGTCTTCGGCGGGAAGGTGGTGTGCTTCGGCAAAGTGGGGCACAACACCCAGGCTTGGCCAGGAGGTGTACGTGACAATGTTTTGCAAGCCTTCAGAAAACAATTCAGGATCACCATGGAACTTGTTGATCATGAATGCTTTAATGCGTTGGCGATCGGCGTTGTTCAGGATCGCGTGGGTCCCCGCCAACGAGGCGATGACGCCGCCGCGGTGTATGTCACCGATCAAAACTGCGGGGATGTCAGCGACCTCGGCGAAACCCATGTTCGCCAGATCGCCGATGCGCAAATTGGTTTCTGCGGGACTTCCCGCACCTTCGACCAGAACGATGTCATGTGCCGAAGCAAGCTTATGGAAACTGTCCAGAATTGGCGGCATGAACTGGCTGCGCGCTTTGAAAAACTCCCGCGCTGTCAGCGTGGTTGCGCGGTGTCCCTGCACGATAACCTGTGCGCCCCGATCAGACTCCGGTTTCAGCAGCACAGGGTTCATATCAACAGTGGCTGTCACGCGTGCGGCTCTGGCCTGCAGCGCCTGGGCGCGGCCGATTTCTCCGCCTGCAACGGCGGCCGCATTGTTGGACATGTTCTGCGGCTTGAAGGGTGCCACCTTCAGCCCCCGGTTGGCCAGCAAGCGGCAGAGGCCCGCAACGATCAGGGATTTTCCCACATCGGACCCCGTTCCCATGAACATGATGGCCTTGGTCGTCATGGTGCCACACTGATGATGTGGGCAAAGGACCCCATGACGTTGCCCCGGCGCAAACCCATGGGCTGCAACGATGTGCCGTTCGCCGTTGCAGCGTCAAACAGCCTGTCGCCAGCGCCCTCGCTGAGGATGGTGGCGTAGTGGAATTCGTGACCGCGCAAATGAAGTGGCAGGGGGCCGCTCAGTGTTGTAAGTTGCCGGTAGCCGAGATTCAGCTTGCGCTGTGCGAAACTCGTTTCCAGCGGCAATAGTCCGGCCATGGCATGGCGTGTGCCATTTGCGTCCACCAGGCCATCACCCAGCACCATGTAGCCGCCGCATTCGCCATACACCAGGCCGGCAAAGTTGCGGAGACCATTCAGAAACTTGCTGTTGCCCGCAAGGCGGCCAGCGTGCAATTCGGGATACCCGCCGGGCAGAAATACGGCATCTGTTTCACCTGGCACTTCATTGTTCAAGGGCGAAAAAAAATCCAGCGTGACCCCCGCCTTTTGCCAACCGTCCAGCAGATGGGGGTAGGCAAAAGCAAAGGCCTCATCGCGGGCAATTGCGATGGTTTGCCCCAAGGGTGGCAAGGCTTTGGTGGATTGTGCAGTTTGATTCGAAGATGACGCGGCCATTGCTATGATACTGTCAAGCCTTGTTTCACGTGCGACTCCTGTTGCGGCACCTTCAAGAAAGCTTTCAATTTCTTGATTTTCCATCGCTTGCACCAATCCCAAGTGCCGCGATGGAAGCCGAAGTGAGTCGTTGTGCCGCAGTTGCCCCACGACCGGAATGGCGCTGGAAACCAGCGCTGATCGTAACAGTGCGGCATGACGATCACTTTTGATGCGGTTCAGGAACACACCAGCAATTTGCACATCTGCGCGGTGGCGCGCAAAACCTTGAACCAGAGCCGCGATGGATTGTGCTTGGTGGGCGCAATCTACGACCAGCAGGATTGGCAAGCCCAATTCAGCAGCGAGATCAGCGGTCGATCCTCTGGCACCGTCAGGGCCGTCAAACAGCCCCATGACGCCTTCGATAATGGTGAGGTCCGCATCGCTTTGCAGCAGTGCTGTGCAGTTCGCGGGACCCATGGCCCAGAGGTCGAGGTTGACGCAAGGGCGGCCTGATGCAGCGGCGTGAAACTGTGGGTCAATGTAATCCGGTCCGACCTTGGCGGATGCAACACGGTAGCCTGCATTTCGCAACGCACGAATGAGACTGAGTGTCACCAGGGTCTTGCCGCTGCCTGAATGGGGTGCGGCAACGATGAGGGCTTTAGCCAATCTTGTTCTCGCGAAGTGCAGGTCCATACCAGTCCAGCAAGGAGCGCCAGTCTGAAGCATGGCCGACGACCACAATGGCGGGGGTGGGCGGCGCGTGTGTGGCCACGAATGGGCCAGCTTCACCGAGTGTGGTCATGCTCACGTTTTGCTGTGGCAGCGAGGCGTTGGATACGATCGCCACCGGATCATCCGGCTTGCGGCCGGCTTCAACCAGGGCCTTTGCAATCTCTCCCAAGTTCTTGACACCCATATACATAATGATCACGGGTGCTGCGGTGGCGATGGCCGCCCAGTTGACGTTGGCTGGCATCTTGCCGGTGGCGTCATGGCCGGTCAGGAAGATGACGGCGTGGTTGGTGTCGCGGTGGGTGGCGGGAATGCCGGCATAGGCCAGGCCGCCTACACCGGATGTGATGCCGGGCACGATGCGGAACGGTACGCCAGCTTTCGCCAGGTTCTGGCTTTCTTCGCCGCCGCGGCCAAACATGAACGGGTCGCCGCCCTTGAGGCGGAGCACCCGTTTGCCTTGGTGGGCAAGTTCAACGAGGCGCAAGGTGATATCGCGTTGTATGGGAGAGGGCTTGCCGCCACGCTTGCCAGCATATTCCAGTTCCGCACCCACCCGCACCCAGCGCAGAATGTCCGGGTTGACCAACGCGTCATAAACCACGACATCACAATTCTGCATGGCGTGATAGCACAGCAGCGACATCAAGCCTGGCGCACCGGGGCCAGCTCCCACGAGCCAGACCCAACCTCGGTCAAACTGCGGAAATGCTTCCGCATCAAGCCGGGCAAAGCCTGTGGCGTCTTGCGCCCAGACAACCGCGGTTTTCGTTGGAGTCACATTCATTTGCTCCTTATAGCGAGTTGTCATGCGATTGGAAAAGCCAGAACAGGCATTGCGCCGTGGGTGGACGACAGGGGCCTGCGCCACGGCGGCAACCAAGGCAGCATTGACGGCACTGATGACCGGACAATGTCCTGACCCTGTCGAAATCACCTTGCCGAAGGGGCAGACAGTGGCCTTCGCCTTGGCTCTTGAAGAACGCGGAGAGGGCTGGGTCCGTGTCGGCATTGTCAAGGACGCAGGCGATGATCCTGATGTGACCCATGGCGCCATGATCGTGTCGACAGTGCGATTGCGGCCATCGGGCGTTGTGTTCAAAGCGGGTGAGGGTGTGGGGGTTGTCACAAAGCCGGGGCTGCCGATCGCAGTGGGTGAGCCTGCGATCAATCCCATTCCACGCAGCATGATGACCACCGTGGTTGAGGTGTTCGGGGTGGGAGCGGAAATCGAGAGTTCCGTGCCTGGCGGTACAGCATTGGCAGAGAAAACCTGGAATGGCCGACTGGGCATCGTCGGTGGCATTTCCATTCTCGGCACAACGGGCATCGTCAATCCCTATTCGTGTGCCGCCTGGATTGCTTCCATCCATCGCGGCATTGATGTTGCGCGCGCATCTGGCTTTCGCCATGAGGCTGCCTGCAAGGGGTCGACGACTGAAGATGCGGT
>JANNNG010000039.1:0-29246 GCA_031398425.1 Hyphomicrobiales bacterium
TGATGGGCAACAAGAATGCCAAGTCCATTGCTGCACTTGCCAAGGATAAGGGCATCACCATCATCAACGTGAATGCCTTGCAGCGCTGGAACCAGTGGTCGAAGGCCAAGGCCGATGAGGCAAAAAAGTTGGCGGAGTATACGGCTCTCACGGGTGCCAAGAATTTGATTCTGGTTCCCACCAATGACAAGAAATTCCGTCCGTCTACGGAGGAACGGCTAGATGGGTTGCGTGTGGCCTTGACGGGCTTGAAGGCGATATTGAAAGACCACGGTTTGATTGGCTGTGTTGAGCCTTTGGGTTTTGAAGAATGTTCCTTGCGGCTTAAGGCGGAGGCCATTGCAACGATTGACGATGTGGGCGGAGCCAAACGTTTCAAGGTCACGCATGATACGTTTCATCATTTCGTGGCGGGTGAGAAAGAAAGCTTTGGCGCACGCACTGGCTTGATTCATGTCTCAGGTGTGATTGATCGCAAATACACCAAAGATACCATGCGCGATGCCCAGCGGGTGCTGGTGGATGCCCAAGACATGATTGATAACAAGGGGCAGGTGCAGGCACTGATGGCGCAGGGCTACAAGGGCTATGTGTCGTTTGAACCATTCAGTGCCGAAGTGCACAAGTCAAAGCAGATCGCACGTGATCTGGCGCGAAGCATGGACTATCTCGAGGTGTGATTGCTATTTCAGGAATTTCACCAGCAACCTGCTGATTTCATTTTTGTGGGTGGTCAGCAGGCCGTGTGCGCCGCCGTCATATTCCACCAGATCTGACTGCTTGATGCCCTTGGCCGCCGGGCGTGCGGAGGTATCAATGGGAACGGTCTTGTCAGCCGTGCCATGGATGATCAGGGTCGGCATGGTGAATGCCGAGAGTTCCTTGCGAAAATCAGTTGTCGCGAAGGCATTGGCGCAGGCGAGGGTGGCATTCAACCCGGCTTGCATGGCAACGCTTCTGGACCACTGCAAAACTTCGTCGCTGACAGGGGCAGCGATGATCCCCATGCCGTAAAAATCATTGAAGAAGCCGGTGAAAAACTTGGCGCGGTCCTGCTTCATGCCCTCCGTCATCTCGTCAAAGGTGGATTTTGGTACGCCATGGGGATTGTCAGCGGTTTTGAGCATGTATGGTACGATGGATGAAATCAGTGCCGCATGTTTCACTTTCTTGCCATCGTGCCGGGAGAGATATCGCGCCACTTCGCCGCCGCCCATGGAGAATCCGACGATCGCCGCATCCACCGCACCGCATTCTTTCATGACATCAGCAAGGTCATCCGAAAGCGTATCATAGTCATAGCCGCTGCCAGGCTGATCGGAACGGCCGAAACCGCGGCGATCATAAGCAATCACCTTGTGTCCGGCTTCAGACAGCGCCAATGCTTGATCATCCCAGCTGTCTGAGGAGAGCGGCCAGCCGTGCATCAAAATCACTGGTCTGCCTGCGCCCCAAACCTTGACGTAGAGATTGGTACCATCGCGCGTGGTGATGTAGGGCATGAAGCTTTCTCCGTATGACATAAGCTATGTCTTAATGCAGAGCGCGTCGTCTTTGTTCCCACCACAGTGGTGAAGATGCAAAAAGCCCGGGCAGCAGCACCGGGCCTTTCACGTTCAATGCTGAAAATTTCAAGCGGCTTCGTCTGCCGTATCCTCTTCCGCCTTTTCGCTGGCTGCTGCCGCACCGCGCTTGGCGTTTCTTGCGAGAAAGTCTTCCAGTTCCTTGATGCACTGGTCTTCATCAACCTTGCGCACGGCTGCAAGTTCTCTGGCGAAGCGGGCCAGGGCCTGTTCAAACAGCTGGCGCTCGGAATAGGACTGTTCAGGCTGGCGTTCAGAACGATAAAGATCGCGGATCACTTCGGACACGGCAATCATGTCGCCGGAGTTGATCTTGGCGTCATATTCCTGGGCCCGGCGTGACCACATGGTGCGCTTGATGCGGGCGCGGCCACGGATGACCTTCATGGCCTGTTCAATCAGGGACCGGTCAGCCAGGTGACGCATGCCTTTTTGCTCTGCACGGTTGGTGGGAACCTTGAGGCGCAGCTTTTCCTTTTCGAAATCCACGATGTAAAGCTCAAGCTTGATGCCGGCAATTTCCTGCTCTTCGATATTGGTGATCTTGCCAACGCCATGGGCCGGATAAACAACCAACTCGCCAATCTTGAAAGATGGCTTCCTGGCTGCCGCGGGGGCTGCCGTCTTTGCGGCTACTGGCTTTGGGGCAGGTGAGGAAACTGCTTTGGGTGCCGGGGCAACGGGGGCAGGCTTTGCCATGGCAGCGGCATGCTTTGCCGCCGTGATGGGCTTAACAGGGACAATGGCAGGCCTTGACTTGGCGGTAACGGCAACCGGCTTTTTGGCTGCCACTGCAACGGCAGGCCTTGCGACCGGTTTGGCTGATAATTTTGCGGCAGGCTTGGTGGCAGGTTTGGCTTTGGCGACAGGCTTTTTTACTGCCGATTTCTTCGCTACCGACTTTTTGACTGTCTTTTTCGTGACCATTTTATGCCTTACCCTTGTTTTTCAATGGCTTACCTTCTTGTGAGGTAAGCTTTCCGGTGGTTTGGGTGCTGGGGCGCAAAAAAACCGAGCCGAAAAGCCCGGATGCGCCCAAAATCCCATTTCTACTCACTTGGAGAGAGGCTAGCACATTTTTAAGGAAAATTAAAGGGAAAGCCGTCCGTACACGGCGCAATGGCGTGTTGTGTGCATAAAGGTGGTTAACAGTGCTCAATCCCCCTCGCCGGGATTCTCGGAAAATAGCGCGAGTTTACCGGGTTTGCCGTCGTGCTCCTTGGCATCAGAGGGGGCTTCGCGCTTGATGGTGATATTGGGCCATTTCGGCGCATATTCGGTGTTGAGCTTGAGCCAGCTATCAAGACCCGGCTCGGTGTCGGGCTTGATGGCGTCGGCGGGGCATTCGGGCTCGCAGACGCCGCAGTCAATACATTCATCGGGGTGGATGACCAGCATGTTCTCGCCTTCATAGAAGCAATCCACCGGGCAGACTTCCACGCAGTCCATGTATTTGCACTTGATGCAGTTCTCGGTGACGATATAGGTCATGTCTTATTAATCCAGTCGGGTTTGACCGGTTTCCTAGCAGAGGGCACCTGGGCTTGCACCAGCTTTTTCGACACAGGTCAGATCCTGGTAAAGCTGGCTCGCTACGGTGGCGGACCCGCGTTTTTCGGACTCGCCCAAAACGCGGACGACCTTTACTGAATTGCCGATGGCAATGGTCAGGACGTCTTCGGGTTTGACGCTGTGGCTGCATTTGTGGGCGCGTTCGCGGTTTACACGGACTTTGCCTTCTTCAATCAACAGTGTGGCCAAAGAGCGGTGCTTCACGAAACGTGCGTAGACCAGCCACTTGTCAAGGCGTTGGGCCAATCAGCCATTCCCCTTGCCCATGCTGGCTTTCAGCGCGGCAAGAGCTGCAAAAGGCGAATTGGGGTCCATAGGTTTTTCAGGACGGGAGGGTTTTTCCGGACGCTTCGCACGGTCTGGTTTTTCGAAACGTTTCTTGTGGGGCTTTGCTTCGCGTTTGGTATTGTCGTTGTCTTGCCGGGTGAACTTCGGCTTTTCCGGCCGCGGTGGTCGGGTCTTGAAGGGTCCCATGTCCTTGGGCCACCAGACGGTGACGTCGAGCATTTCGGGCGTTGCGGGTGCTTGAACTTCAACAACAACGGCCTCAGGAATTGAATCGCCTGGGACTTCTGCCTCAGCTGTCGATTCAACTTCCTCAGGGTTTGATTCAACTGCCTGTGGAGATGATTCAACACCTTGAACCGGTTTCGCAACCTGGCGGATTTGTGAGCGATATCCGAGGCTTGTGAGGATGTCCTGAAAGTCCTCGCCGGAGCAACCGACGACCGACATCATGTCTGGTATCACGCTGAAGCCACCGCCTTCGAATGAACCTGCAGGGCGCTGCTCTTCGGGGATGCGTGGTTTCCAGAACAGGCGGTCGCGGATCATGTCAGCCAAACGCTCCAGCATGTCCACGCGTACGGCTCGCTTGCCGGAGAGGCGATAGCCACCCACGCGGTAGAAGCCCTGGGGCATGCCCACGTCAGCTACCATGGATGTGAGACCGTTGGGGGGCAGCGTGGGCACCTGACCTGACACGGTAGAGGCCTTCAATTGTTCCAGCCACCACAGCAGCATGCGGATATCGGTTGGCGCTGGCTTCAAAAGTGCGGGCAGGAAAATGGTGTGGGCACCAAAACGCACGCCAAAGCCACGGAGCTTGGCGCGGTCTTCTTGTGAGAGGGCTTTCACTTCTGTCGACACATCGTCGCGGGGCAGAACGCCGAAATTTTCCGCAAGGCGATAGGCAAGGCCGCGCGTGGTGTTGTCGAGGCCCTCGGCGTCTTCCAGCTTGAGCAGTGGTTCGATGGCTGCGGTGATGGTACGATCTACAAATTTATGCAGGCGCTGGCGCACATCTTCGCGGAGTGCTGGTGTCAGCAAATCATCGGCGATGACTTCGACACGCGGCTTGAAGCGCACATCGCCACCGTGCAGCTTGCCAATGGGTTGGCCATGCCAGACAATGTCGCCCTGGCGCGAGAGACGCAGTTCCGTGTCTGCCGTCGTGGCAAGCGATATCGCGCGTGCCGTGACTTCTGTGCTGAGGGCCTGCACGGCGGCCTGCTTCAGCAAACGGCTTTCACCGCCATCCAGCGCATCACCCGGCACAAAGCTTAATCCGACAATACGTCCGATGACCTCTCCTTCCACGGAGATTGCACCATCCTCTTCTATACTCGACATCAAACCTTCCTTCCTGGCCAGTCTTCGCATCAATACACTGGTTCTGCGATCAATGAAACGCTGTGTGAGCTTTTCATGCAAGACATCTGAAAGCCTATCCTCAATGTCGCGGGCGCGGCCCTGCCAATAGGTCGGTGCCTCCAGCCAGTCGGCGCGGTTGGCGATGAAGGTCCACGTGCGCACGTGGGAAATGCGTTGGGACAGGGCGTCGATATTGCCTTCGAGGTTTTCGCAGAATGCGAGTTGTTTCGAAAACCAGTCCTCGTCGATGACGCCTTGGCGGCTGTGCAGGAATGTGATGATACGGGAGACGAGATGGGCATGTTCAGCAGGGGAGATATTGCGATAGTCTGGAATCTGGCAGACGTCCCACGCGCGCTCGACTTCGAAAGGGGAACGGGGAAGCGTGTTGGTTTCAGGATCGCGGCAGACGGCGTCGAGGGCTTCGATATCCGGGTTGGGCTGGGCGCGGGTCAGGCCATCACGACCGGGCAAATGCCCCAGGGATTTACGCAAACCGTCCAGTGAGCGGAAATCAAGTTCACGATTGCGCCATTGCAGCACGCGCAATGACTCAAAGTTATGATTTTCCAGACGGTCAATGATGTCCTGCTCGAAAGCATCGGCGTCTGCGGTCACACCGAATGTGCCGTCGTTCATGTAGCGGCCAGCACGGCCTGCCACTTGCGCAAGTTCCGACGGGTTGAGATTGCGGTATTGGAAGCCGTCAAATTTTCTCGTTGAAGCAAAAGCGACGTGGTCCACATCCATGTTGAGACCCATGCCGATGGCATCTGTGGCCACGAGATAGTCGACTTCGCCGGATTGATAGAGGGCGACCTGCGCATTGCGCGTGCGGGGGCTGAGCGCACCCATGACAACGGCAGCACCACCGCGTTGACGTCGGATCAATTCGGCCACCGTGTAGACCATTTCGGCGGTGAAAGCGACAATGGCCGAGCGGCGCGGCAGACGTGAGAGTTTGCGTGGACCAGCGTAAGTCAGTTTCGAAAACCGCGGGCGTGAAATGAAGGTTGTGCCGGGGATGAGCTTTTCGAGAATGGGGCGCATGGTGCCAGAGCCCAGCAACATGGTTTCTTCCAGGCCGCGACGGTTCAAGATGCGGTCGGTGAAGATGTGGCCGCGTTCAAGGTCACCTGCGAGTTGCACTTCATCGATAGCGAGAAAGGGTACGCGCAGATCAGGCGGCATGGCTTCGACGGTGCAAACCCAATAGCGGGGCTGGGCAGGTATGATTTTCTCTTCGCCCGTGATCAGGGCAACAGCATGATCGCCGGTTTTCAGGCGCACGCGGTCATAGATTTCGCGGGCGAGCAACCTGAGCGGCAATCCGATCATGCCGCCCGCATGGGCCAGCATGCGCTCGACCGCCAGATGGGTCTTTCCGGTATTGGTGGGACCCAGCACCGCCGTAACAGGCGAGGCCGGAAGAGGTGTGTTGCGGCTTGGCATTGAAAACCAATCTAGTGATTCAGGATCAAAGCACAATGACGGTTTTGCGACAGGTGATTAAGCTTTGGATTCAAGCGCGAACGAAGCAAGCCCGAATCGCTGATGGGGCAAGATTCAGGATTTGTTCCTTGGTTAAATGGGCGTTCCTTCTAGCTAGTGAATGCCTGCCAGTTAGGGGACACAGCGTGTTTGACGGCTTGGGGTTAAGATTTTGCGAGAAGTATTAACGCCACTTTAACAGTAATGATCTGAATACGATGGCTATTTTAACGAAGCGTTCCAAAGCAGAACGAAGGATGCCCGAATCGCTGATGGGCAAGTTTTCGTGGTCTGTTCACGCTAGGGGTGGGGGGTGTGCTGGGGTACGGTTACCAAAAGCGATGCCGTACTTTTTCGCATTGCAAGATGTCATGGTAACTCAAGGCGTGCGCGTTAACCCGTTGTGCTGTTTTGGGCATATCATGCCAGGCTCTGATACCCCCTCCCTCCTTCGGGGTACTCCCCCAGCTTCGCTGAGGGAGAAAAGAATTCTTCCTCCCTCGGCCTCTTGGCCGGGGGAGTAACCCGGAGGGGGGAGGGGGTGTCGAGGTTTGGTTCTTCCCTTGACCCCTCATCGCCTTGCCGCTATGGAACCGCCAACTCTGCCGGATGCACCACGCGTCCGGCTTCATGTCTTATGGAGATCAACATGTCGCGCCGCTGCGAATTTTCGGGCAAGGGCTGGCTTTCCGGCCACAAGGTGTCCCACGCCAACAACAAGACCAAGACCCGCTTCATGCCGAACCTGTGCGATGTCACATTGATTTCGGATGCACTGGGCAATTCCTACAAATTCCGCATTTCCGCCCATGCGCTCAAAACGGTTGAACATCGCGGTGGTCTTGATGCGTTTCTGGTGAAGGCGTCGAATGATGATCTGTCACTGAAGGCCCGCAAGTTGAAGCGCTCGGTCGAAAAGAAACTGGACGCCGCCAAAGCCGCATGATTTTTTCGGAATGATTGCAAACGCCGCTCAGCAATGGGCGGCTTTTTTTGTTATGGACATGACATGAAAGAACCGCGACGCCATTCAGCCACAGCCTCACGTGATGGAAGCCCGCGCGTGCACCCCACGGCCGAGGTGCGCGATTGTGTGTTGGGTCGGTTTACTGTTGTGGGTGTTCGCGTGGTTCTCGCGGAATGTGAGCTTGGCGACTACAGCTATTTCTCACGAGGGTCGGAAGCGATCTACACCACGGTTGGAAAGTTTACGTCGATTGCGTCCAATGTGCGGATCAATGCGCTTGGCCATCCCACGGAGCGCGTGTCACAGCACAATATCACTTATCGGCCCAATGAGTATTTTGTTGATGCGAAAATCGACAAGGGGTTTCGAGCACTGCGGCAAAGCAAGCGTGTGGTGATCGGGCATGATGTGTGGATCGGGCATGGGGTGATTGTGCTGCCGGGGGTTTCGATTGGGCACGGTTCTGTTGTGGCGGCGGGTGCAGTGGTGACCAGGGATGTTGAGGCTTATGCAGTTGTAGTGGGTGTGCCTGCGAAACGTGTTAAATGGCGATTCGAAAAAAACGTCCGTGAACGGATGATTGCGCTGGCGTGGTGGGATTGGGAGCATGATCGCGTTGGGGCGGCGATTGCGGATATGCAAGGCTTGTCGGCGGAGGGGTTTCTCGACAAGTATGAAGAGTGAATGTGTGGTGACACCCCCTCCCGGCTTCGCCGTACTCCCCCGCCTTCGGCGAGGGAGAAAGTATATCTTTCTCCCTCGGCCTCTTGGCCGGGGCAGTACCCCGAAGGGTGAGGGGTGTTGCAGCGGGTCACGCTACGCGTTTGCGTTTCTTTCCCACCACGGCTGTGTCCTCAAACAATTCCGCCAGCTTCTCCGTCATCGCTCCACCCAACTCTTCTGCATCCACAATGGTGACAGCGCGCCTATAGTAACGCGTGACATCATGACCGATGCCGATGGCGATGAGTTCAATTGGGGAGCGCGTTTCGATATCGCTGATGACTTGACGCAGATGGCGTTCAAGGTAATTGCCTGAATTGACAGACAGTGTTGAATCATCAACCGGTGCGCCATCTGAAATCACCATGAGGATGCGGCGTTGTTCCCTGCGGCCCAGCATGCGGTTGTGGGCCCAGATCAGGGCTTCGCCGTCGATGTTTTCTTTCAGCAGGCCTTCACGCATCATGAGGCCCAGGTTCTTGCGGGCACGGCGCCAGGGTTCATCGGCGGCCTTGTAGATGATGTGGCGGAGATCGTTGAGGCGGCCCGGGTTTGCGGACTTTCCAGCGGCCAGCCACTTCTCGCGGGCCTGGCCGCCTTTCCAGGCGCGTGTGGTGAAGCCTAGGATTTCGGTTTTTACGCCACAGCGTTCCAGTGTGCGGGCGAGAATGTCGGCACAGGTTGCAGCGACCGTGATGGGGCGGCCGCGCATGGAGCCGGAATTGTCAATCAGCAGCGTTACCACCGTGTCGCGGAAGTTCATGTCCTTCTCCATCTTGAAGGAGAGGGGATGCATGGGGTCGATGATGATGCGCATGAGTTTCGATGAATCGAGAATGCCTTCCTCGATATCAAATTCCCAGGAGCGGTTCTGTTGCGCCATCAGACGCCGTTGCAGGCGGTTCGCAAGTCTGGCGACCACGCCCTGCAGACTGGACAATTGCTTATCGAGATAGGCGCGCAAACGCGTCAGCTCTTCTTCATCGCAGAGATCATGGGCACTGACGACTTCATCGAAACTGTTGGCGTAGACCTTGTAGAAGTCCTGCGACGCAGTATTGGAAAATGGTAGTTGCGGACGATAGGGTTCTTCGCCGTCGGTGTCGTCGTCAATCTCCTGGTCATCGGGCTGGTCGTCGGTGTTGATGGATTGCGCTTCCATCTCGGCGCTTTCAGATTCGCCCTCGGCCTCCTGCATGTCTTCGGAGGCTTGCTGCTCCGATTCCTGTTCTTGTCCTTCAGGCGTTTCATTGCGTTCGCCGGAGTCTTCCTCTGCTTCCTGCTCTTCGTTTTCCTCGCCCTTGTCGGGGTCTTCGCCAAGTTCATCGCCCATGTCGAGGGCGGCAATCAGATCGCGGGAGAATCTTGCAAATTTCTGCTGGTCGTGAACGGCGGTCGAGAGTGTTTCGAGGCTGCCCTTGGCCTTGTCTTCAACCCATTGGCGCCAGAGATCGACATACTGTCGTGCGGCAACCGGGGGCGCTTCGCCTGTGAGTTTTTCGCGCAGGATCAGGCCCACGGCTTCTTCAAGTGGTGTATCGCGGCGGTTCGACGAGCGATTGACCACGGTCTTGGAATAACGATCATCCAGCATGGCTGAGAGATTGATGGCTACACCCGGCATGGCATTGGCACCGATGGCTTCGACGCGGGCCTGTTCCACGGCATCGAACATGGCGCGGGCATTCTTGCCCTGGGGCATGTAGCGGGAGTGGATGTCGTCCTTGTGGTTGGCGAGGCGGAGTGCAAATGAGTCAGACAGACCGCGTGTGATGGCGATGTCCTTCAGCGTGGTGCTGGCGTTGATCTGGGGCAGGCGGGCCTTGTGGCCGGTAAGCAGCGGCTGGTCATTGCCGAAGCTGACGGCGAGTTCTGGATCAAGCGCAATCGTCTTCATGGCGGTGCCGAGCACCCCCTTGAAGCGTTCCGCGCGATCGTCCTTGGGGGATGACACTAGCGTTTCGCTTTCGTCATGCGATCATGATTCTCGCCGCTGATTCCGGCAGTTCTTCGCCGAAACAGCGTTGATAGAACTCTGCGACGATGGGGCGTTCCAATTCGTCGCACTTGTTCAAGAAGGTGAGGCGGAAAGCAAAGCCCATGTCGCCTGAGAAGATTTCTGCGTTCTGTGCCCAGGTGATCACGGTACGCGGGCTCATGACGGTGGAGAGATCGCCCTGCACGAAAGCGTTGCGTGTAAGGTCAGCCACGCGCACCATGTTGGCGATCTGCTTTTTGCCCTTGTCTGTTGCGTAGGACTTGTTCTTCGACAACACAATGTTCACTTCATCCGCGTGGGGCAGATAATTCAGCACCGTGATGATCGACCAGCGGTCCATCTGGGCCTGGTTGATTTGTTGCGTGCCGTGATAGAGGCCCGTTGTATCGCCAAGGCCCACGGTGTTGGCGGTTGCAAACAAGCGAAACGCATTGTGCGGGCGAATGACGCGGGACTGGTCAAGCAGGGTCAGCTTGCCAGAGCTTTCAAGAATGCGCTGGATCACAAACATCACATCGGGGCGGCCCGCGTCATATTCATCGAATACCAGTGCAACATTGTGTTGATAGGACCAAGGCAGAATGCCCTCACGGAATTCGGTGATCTGCTTGCCTTCTTTCAACACGATGGCGTCCTTGCCGATCAAGTCGATGCGGGAAATATGGCTGTCCAGGTTGATGCGGATGCAGGGCCAGTTGAGGCGTGCGGCCACCTGTTCGATGTGGGTGGACTTGCCGGTTCCGTGATAGCCTGTGACCATGACGCGACGGTTGAACGCGAAACCTGCGAGAATGGCGAGTGTGGTTTCCTTGTTGAACAGGTAATCGGGGTCAAGGTCGGGCACGTGTTCGCTGCCGTGCGAATAGGCGGGAACCTGCATGTTCGACTGGAAGCCGAAAACATCGGCTATCGAAACTTTCGTGTCTGGCTCGCCGGGCAGACTGCCATTGGCTTTCGCTGTCATGGTGCTCATCAAAGGTTTGAATTTTGGGTTGAAGGCTTTCTAGTCAATTGAGGGACTTCAAGCAAGTTAGCAGAAGCCACTGGCCCTTAATGTGTCATAGGCCTGGATGACCGCCTTCAATGTCTCTTCATTTGCGCGGCTGCCCTGGTTGGCGTCAGGGTGAAGTCGTTTGACCAACAGTTTGTATTTTGTCTTGGCGTCTTCGGGTTTGGCATTTTCGTCAAGCCCCAGCGTTGTCAGGGCCGCGAGTTCGTTTTTACGCAAATTGCGGCCCAGTTTGGTTTGTGCGGGTTTAGCGTCCTTGCCGAAGAGATGCAGGGGATCATTGATTTCCTTCGCAGTGCCGCGCCTCGAACCTGCGGCGGCATGGGCACGTTCGCCCAGTTTCCATGTGGGGCGGTCCCCGGTTTGAGCGGATTTTTGTGCGGCTGATACGTCGCCATCGGTCATACCGGCAAAATAATTGTAACTCTTGTTGTATTCCTGCACATGGGCTGTGCAATAGTTCCAGAACTGGCCTTCAAAGCCACGACCTTTGGGTGCCTTGTGTTTGGCCGGCTTGTCGCAGCCTTCCCATTCGCAGAGCTTGTCGGCAACAGGTTCGGGCTTGGCACCCTTCTTGGTGACCCTGATCTTGTCAAAATATTTTGAATCGAGTTTCATGATTTCAACTATGGGGGTTCAAGCGATTTGCTTCAACCTGAAACAATGGATGTGACTTTATGGATTTAGGGCCCGTGGGCAGAACCCTTGAAGAAAAATTGAAAGCGGCTTTCAACCCCGCTTCCCTTAGCGTGATTGACGAGAGTGGGCAACATGCCGGTCATGCGGGTGCGCATGCGCTGGGTGAAAGCCACTTCCGTGTCAGGATTGTGGCTGAGGCGTTTCGCGGGATTTCGCGTGTGGGGCAGCATCGGATGGTGAACGAGGTGCTTGCGGTGGAGTTGAAGGGACGGGTGCATGCTTTGGCGATTGAGGCGCGTGCGCCGTGATATCCCTCTCCGTCAGTCGCTTCGCGACTGCCACCTCTCCCGCAAGCGGGCGAGGATAAGGGCCTTTTCCCCGCCCGCTTGCGGGAGAGGTGTCGAGCGCAGCGAGACTGAGAGGAAATTCTATGTTTCCCGCGTCACTTTTACTGACGTCACTTGCTGCTTGCGTTTTTTCAGGACCTCAAAGCGGAAGCCATGGAAAGAAAAGGCCTGGCCTTGATCGGGAATCATGCGGGCTTCGTGGATGACGAGGCCTGCGAGTGTGGTTGCTTCTTCATCCGGCAGTTTCCAGTCGAAGGAGCGATTGAGATCACGGATCGGCACTGTGCCGTCCACCACATAGGCACCATCGCGGGTTTTGCGCACGCCTGTTGCGACACCGTCGAATTCATCCTTGATGTCGCCCACAATTTCTTCGAGAATATCTTCGAGCGTGACAAGACCCTGTACCTCGCCATATTCATCAACAACCAGGGCAAGCTGCACTTTGCGGCGCAGGAATGCGTTCAACTGGTCTTCGAGGGGCCGCGTGTCCGGCACGAACCAGGCCGGGGTCATGACCTCGTCCAGTTTGATCCTGCTGGCGTCACCATTGGCTCTCTGCAACGCCGCGAACAGTGTCTTGGCATGAAGCACGCCCACGATATTGTCGGGATTGTCTTTCCACACGGGCATGCGGGTGTGGGGGCTTTCCAGCATTTCGGCAATGAGATCCTTGAAACTCTGGCCGCCGTCCAGGGTTCTCATCTTGGTGCGGTGGACCATGATGTCAGCCACTTCGAGGTCCTTCAGATCGAGAATGCCGCCGAGCATGTCGCGGTCTGTCTTGACCAGGGTTTCCTCCTTGTGGTGGAGCGCTATGGCGCCGCGCAATTCATCATGGGCCGACAGCACACCGGCATCGTCGTTGATGTTCACGCCGAAAAGTCTCAAGGTGTGTCGCACAATGAATTCCACTGTCAAGACAATAGGTCCAAGGATGGCGGCAATGAAGCGCATGATTGGAGCAACCGCCAAAGCCACCCGTTCAGGATAAGCGATGGCATAGGTCTTTGGCATGACTTCAGCGAAGATCAGGATGGTGATGGTCATCACACCCGATGCGATCACAGCACCACTGTCGCCAAAGATCTTGATGAGGGCGGCTGTAGCCACGGCCGATGCTGTGATGTTGGCAAGGTTGTTGCCGAGCAGTAGCGATCCGATCAGGCGCTCAGGTGCTTCGGTCAGCTTCAAGGCGATCGCCGCGCGCTTTGAGCCGCGCCTTTCAATTTCTGTCAATCTGGCGCGAGATGTCGCGGTCAGTCCTGTTTCAGCACCGGAGAAAAAGCCCGAAACAAGAAGCAGGCAGACAATCGAGAGAATCGCATAGCCAATTTCTGAGTTCATTGTCGTTGCATATCCTTTTCGAGAAATGTTCTGACGGCAGCGTCATCGACGTCTCTGGCAATGAAAGCCTCTCCGATGCCGCGCGTCAGAATGAATGTGAGCTTGCCGCCTTGCGCCTTCTTGTCCTGACGCATGATTTCCACCAGTTTTTCGGGTGGCGGCAGTTCTGCCTTGATGGCTGAGATATGAGTGGGCAGGCCCGTACGGGCAAGGTGCCTCGCCACTGTGTTGGCCGTGCCTTCAGCGCAGAGGCCCTGCATTTCAGAAAACCGAAACGCCTGCACCATGCCGATGGCAACGGCTTCGCCGTGCAGAAGAATGTCCGTGTATCCGGTCGAGGCTTCCAGTGCATGACCAAAAGTGTGACCGAGGTTCAGCAGCGCACGCACGCCGGTTTCGGTTTCATCCTCGGCCACGATGCGGGCCTTGGTTTCGCACGATACGCGCACGGCATGATCAACCGCACCTTGGGCGCAGTCGATGACGGCTTCGACATTCTGGTCGAGCCAATTGTAGAAAGTTGCATCGCCGAGCAGGCCGTATTTGACAACCTCCGCATAGCCTGCCGCGCGCTGGCGCCGGGGCAGGGTTTTCAGGAGATCGAGGTCGATCAGCACATGGGACGGTTGATGGAAAGCGCCGATCAGGTTTTTGCCGTGGAGCGAGTTGATGCCAGTCTTGCCGCCTACGGAACTATCGACCTGGGCGAGAAGGGATGTCGGGATCTGGATGAACTTTACGCCGCGCCGCAGAATGGCCGCGCAAAAGCCCGCCAGATCACCAATGACTCCGCCGCCGAATGCAATAATCTGATCTTTGCGTTCAACACCTGCGCCCAAAAGCTTGTCGCAGACTTCGGCAAGGCCTGCATAACTCTTGGTCGCTTCGCCCGGCGGCATGATGATTGATGTTGAGGTGATCCCGGATTTTGCAAGTGCATCCTGCAATGTCTTGAGATGCAGGCTGGCCACATTTGCATCAGTGACGATTGCGGTTTTCTTTGCGGTGAGATGACCTTGCAGCAGTTCACCCGCGTTGGCGAGCAAGCCTGAGCCGATGGTGATGTCATAGCTCCGTTCAGCGAGACTAACCGCCACCGTTGCAGCAATGCGGGATATGATTTTAGTCATGGCGGTTTGTTGGCTCGTAGTTTGCCAGCGCCTTCAACACATCGTGCACCATCTGGGTATGCTGCACATCCTGGCTTTCCACCGTCACGTCGGCTTGCGCATAGACCGGGTAGCGGATGTCGATCAGATTCTGCAGGACCTCGGCCGGATCACGATTTTCGAGAAGCGGCCTGCCTCCGCGTTTGGCCACACGCTTCAGCAGCACATCAAGATCAGCTTTGAGCCATACGGACAGGGCATGTGTTTTGATTGCCGCGCGCGTTTCCGGGGTCATGAATGCACCGCCCCCTGTCGCCAAAACCTGTTTTCCGTTTTCCAGCAAACGCGCAATGACGCGTCTTTCCCCATCGCGGAAATGGGCTTCACCGTGATCAGCAAAGATGTCGGGAATGGACTTGCCCGCAGCCTTCTCGATCTCGGAATCGGCATCAACAAAAGTGAGCCCCATTTTCTCCGCCAATCTGCGACCAATTGAAGTTTTGCCGGCTCCCATCAAGCCCACCAATACGATGGAGCGATTTCCGGTGTTCTCAATGGCTTTGTCCAGCAAGCGGTTGGTATTGTTCTTGTCCATGGTGCTTGCTGCTGCTTTAGCGGCATTTGGCTGCAAGCGCAAAGTGTGGCATTTGGCAAAGCGCTGCTGACAGGCTAACCTTTGCCAATCAGACAGTTGGGCACGCCGTGATACCAGACACACTCAAGATGATCTTCGTGATCGGCATCGTTGCTGGCACAGCCTATGGCGCGGTGTGGGGCCTCGCCACATTTCCGCCGGAACAGTCCGAAGTGGTGAAAGCCCTGCCGCATGACAAGATCAGGCAAAATTGATGTGGCGGCCGAGAGGCTGATCAGCCGCTTTCTCGAGATGATGAGCGCGGAACGCGGGGCCGCACGGAATTCGATATTGGCTTACGGGCGTGATCTTGCAGACTACGCCATGTTTCTGGCGACCCGATCGCTGGGTGTGAAACTGGCAGAAAGCGAAGATATTCGAGCCTTCCTGCAGGATCTGGAGGCAAGGGGCATGGCGCGGAGTTCGACGGCGCGGAAACTTTCGGCAGTCAAACAGTTTCACCTCTTCCTGCAAGGTGAAGGCATGGCGGCGCAAAACCCGGCCACGATTGTCGAGGGACCCAAAAAGCATATGGCGCTGCCCAAGGTCATGGCGGCAGGTGAGGTGAACAGTCTGCTGGCGGCAGCGGCCTTTGCCGTCAACGCGGCCAAGCCTGCAGAACGCTTCAGAGCCATGCGCCTGCAATGCCTCATCGAACTTCTGGCTGCCACGGGTTTGCGTGTGTCAGAGCTGGTGGGCCTAAAACTGCGTTCCGTGCAGTCTGAACGGGATTTCTTCACGATCAAGGGAAAAGGTGGGCGCGAGCGCATGGTGCCCGTGGCCAAGCGGGCGCAGATCGTATTGCGCGACTATGTGGACCTCCTGAATTCACGGGCGGATGTTCCGTCGGCATGGCTGTTTCCCTCGCATGGGACCAGCGGTGCGTTGACGCGACAGCATTTTGCGCTTGAGTTGAAAGCGCTGGCGCGCGCCGCCGGCCTGGATGCTGATAAAATATCGCCCCATGTGCTGCGTCATGCCTTTGCATCCGGACTTCTGGCGCACGGGGCCGATTTGCGGTCAGTGCAGCAAATGCTGGGACATGCGGATATCTCAACCACCCAAATCTACACTCATGTGCAAACCGAACGCCTGATTTCAACAGTTGAAAACCATCACCCCTTGGCCAAGGCGGCCCGCAAGATGCGTTGACTTTCGGCCATGGGAACGCCAGTTAAGGCTGCGATTTGAGTCATGAGAGAACATGCAGGCATTTCTGGATTTTGAGGCACCGGTTGCGGAGCTGGAGGGCAAGATTGCCGAGTTGCGGGCCTTGGCGCAGAAAGATGCGTCGGTTTCCATCGCCGATGAGGTAAAGTCGCTGGAAGGCAAGGCCAGCAAGATTTTGAATGAGCTGTACGCCAATTTGACACCTTGGCAAAAAACCCTGGTGGCCAGGCACGAAAACCGCCCCCGTGCTTTACAATACATCGAAGGGCTGATGTCTGACTTCACGCCGCTCTGCGGAGACCGGAAATTTGCCGAGGACGAGGCCATTGTTGGTGGTCTTGCCCGTTTTCAGGGCGAGGGTGTTGTTGTTATCGGCCAGGAAAAAGGCACCGACACCCAGAGCAGATTGCGCCACAATTTTGGCATGGCCAAGCCCGAGGGCTATCGCAAGGCGGTTCGGCTGATGGAAATGGCAAACCGCTTTGGCCTGCCGGTGATCACGCTTGTTGACACATCAGGGGCTTATCCCGGTGTTGATGCCGAAGAGCGCGGCCAGGCGGAAGCCATCGCGCGGTCAACGGACTGTTGCCTTTCCCTGGGTGTTCCCTTGGTATCAGTGGTGATCGGCGAGGGAGGTTCAGGGGGGGCCATTGCCATTGCCACGGGCAACGCTGTGCTCATGCTGGAACATGCCATTTACAGCGTGATTTCGCCCGAGGGGGCAGCGTCGATCTTGTGGCGCGACCCCAGCCGCAACAAGGATGCAGCGGCAGCCCTCAAGATCACTGCGCAGGATTTGAAGAAGCTGGGTGTGATTGACGAGATAATTCAGGAGCCACAGGGTGGTGCACATCGGCAGCCAGGAAAAGCCATTGCCAGTGTGTCGGAGGCACTTGGGAGAACTCTCGCCAGTTTCAACGGCGTATCGGGCGAGGTGTTGCGCACCCAGCGCCGGGAGAAATTCCTTGGTATCGGGCGCGGACTTTAGACGTTGACCACCGGATTGTTCACGGAATTGCCGATACTGTTATAAAGATTGTTGATGCCACCGCTCAGCGAACTCAAGGCGGGAACGAGTGCAAGACCCATGGCGGCGGCGATCAACGCATATTCAATCGCCGTGGCACCGGTTTCATCCCTCAGGAGCTTGATGATGTTGTCTGTGATGGTCACGGAAAGTGTTCCAGTCATGATGGGGTCACGCATTAGCAATTCGTTGCGATCACGCTAACATGAAAATTCCTTATGAATTTCTAAGCTGTTGCCGACAGGCTTAGCAATCTTGTTAGGGATTTGATAAGCACAGGACCTATTGCTCCAGCAGCCCGAAAACAAACAGGAAGAGGCCTTTGACCTTATCCGCATAAAAATACACGCTGGGTAGCAATGCCACTGTAAGCGCAACCACGATAATGCCAAACTCCGTAGCAGTGGAACCCTGGTCGTCGTGCAGGAGATACATGGCCTTGGTTTTTGCGTAATTGAAGAACATCATGACACGGCGACCTTGTAGATAACCAAGGTTATGGTTTGAGAAAACTTAATGCCGGCCAAGGTTTTGACGCGACTGAATTTTTGCAGAGAGTTAATCATGACCAATCCCCTTTTGACCCGGCGTAACGTGCTTGCTCTTGCGGTTGGGGGTACCGTTGCAACAGTCATGCCACGTGTTTCGCGTTCCGACACCGCCAAGGGCTTTGCCATCGATATCCAGTCGCGGGTGCTGGATGTGAATGGCCGGGCTGCCAAGGTTTACGGGATTGCGGTTGATGGCAAGGCAGGCGGGCTTTTCACCCAGTTCGGCCCGGATTTTTCAGCACAGGTGCGCAACAGTCTTTCCGAGGAGACGCTGATTCATTGGCACGGCCTGGTGCCACCGGTTGAACAGGACGGAACGCCCGGACTGTCTGGACCATTGCTTGGACCCGGGCAGTCCAAATTCTATCGGTTTGCCAACAATCGCACGGGCACCCATTGGATGCATTCGCATTCTGGCTTGCAGGAGCAGCAGTTGCTGGCCGCACCCTTGATCGTGGCCGAGAACGGTGCAGCTTTGGTGGATGAGCAGGAGCATGTTGTCATGCTGCATGATTTCACCTTTCGTGATCCAGCAGAGATTCTGTCGGAACTTCAGGGCGGTGGCGGACTGCACGCGAAACATGGTGTCAAAGCTGCAAAAGACCCGCATGCCGGTCACACGATGGCAAAGCCCACAACTGCTGCGATGGCTGATATCGCCTATGACGCCATGCTGGCGAATGATCGCACGCTGGCTGATCCAGAAATTGTCGTTGCCGAAAAAGCCGGACGTTTCAGGCTGCGCGTGATCAACGGGTCTGCTGCCAGCAATATGTGGATTGATCTTGGAAACCTCGAAGGCGAGTTGATTGCAGTTGATGGCAACAGCATCCGGCCGGTGAAAGGCCGCGTGTTTCCCTTGGCGATTGCGCAGCGCGCGGATGTGCGTTTGGCGCTGCCTCCAGGATCCGGTGCTTATCCGGTCTTGTTCCGTGTCGAAGGGCGTGACATGCAGTCTGGCATTGTTCTGAAAGCCGGTGATTCTGCCGTTGCCAGGATTTCAGAAAATGGCACTGTGTCGCCAGCTCTTGATTTGTCGCTTGAACCGCAATTGCGATCCATTGCTGAATTGCCTGATGACCCGGTAGCCCGCACCGAGATCGTGACCTTGACGGGAGGCGAGAGCAATTATCTCTGGGGCCTCAATGGCAAGCCCATGATGCATGACACGTTGTTCAGCGTGCGCGAGGGCGAACGCTATGAAGTTGTCATGCAGAACCTCACGACAATGGCGCACCCCATGCATCTGCACGGGCATTACTTCCGTGTGGTCGGTGTGAATGGACAGCGATTCAAGGGAGCCATCCGCGACACGGTGCTGGTGCCGGTTGGAGGTCAGGTGACGATCCAGTTCGATGCGGATAACCCCGGCACATGGGCGTTCCACTGCCATCATCTCTACCACATGAACAGTGGCATGATGGCGGCGATTGCTTACACGAGTGCGGCATAGAAAGTCCGTCTCCGTCACTCGCTACGCTCGTGACACCTCTCCCGCAAGCGGGCGAGGAGAAGCACTTTATCCTCGCCCGCTTGCGGGAGAGGTGGCAGGTGCGCAAGCGCCTGACGGAGAGGGACTACACGTAGGCCCCGTGGCAATGCTTGTAGCGTTTCCCTGATCCGCAGGGGCACATGTCATTGCGGCCCACCTTGCCCCAGGTATCGGGCTTCTTGGCATCGAACTTCTTGGCCCGCGTCTTCTTCGCAGGCGGTGATGCCAATACCGGCGCCACATCATCTTCGCCCGTCGTCGCGTCGATGTGGTGAGCTTCCATGTCCGGGAGTTCGTCTTCGTCGGGCAGAAGGTCGTCGCCGTCCTCTTGATACTTGACTTCAACGCGCATCAGTTGGGCGCTGACCTGCTCTTTCAATCCGGCTACCAGCGCCTGAAACAGGTTGAACGCTTCGGTCTTGTATTCATTGAGTGGGTCGCGCTGGCCATAGGAGCGGAGATAGATTACCTGGCGCAGGTGATCGATGGTGATGATGTGTTCGCGCCACAACCTGTCGAGTGTGCGGAGCAAGATGGATTTTTCGACCTGGTCCATCACCTCCGGGCCATAGGTCTTGCGCTTTTCCGCATAGATTTCGTCAACGGCGGTGGTCACGCGTTCCTTGATCTCCTCGTCGGCAATGCCGTCTTCCTTGGCCCATTCATCAACGGGGAAATCCACGCCCACGGCTTGTCGCAGGTGCTCGCGCAGCCCGCTTGCATTCCATTGTTCGGCATAGGCATTTTCAGGAATGTATTTTGCTACGAGTTCGGCCACCGTGTCGCGGCGCATGTCGTCGATTGTTTCGGCAACTTCCTCGCCGCGCATCAGGCCGATGCGCTGTTCGAAGATGACCTTGCGCTGGTCGTTCATGACATTGTCGAATTTGAGAATGTTCTTGCGCATGTCGAAGTTGCGGGCTTCCACTTTCTGCTGGGCTTTTTCCAGGGCCTTGTTGATCCAGGGGTGGATGATGGCTTCACCCTCTTTCAAGCCGAGTTTCTGCAACATCGAGTCCAAACGTTCGGACCCGAAAATGCGCATCAGATCATCATCAAGTGCTAGGTAAAAACGCGACTGCCCAGGGTCGCCCTGGCGACCGGAGCGGCCACGCAGCTGGTTGTCGATGCGGCGGCTTTCGTGGCGTTCCGTGCCGATGACGAAGAGACCGCCGGATGCGATGACCTTCTGCTTGTTGACTTCAACCTCAGCCGTGATTTCGCGGATGCGGGCGTCGCGTTCTTTGCCTTCGGGCATGTTGGCGAGTTGTGTTGCAATGATCATGTCGACATTGCCGCCCAATTTGATGTCGGTGCCGCGGCCTGCCATGTTGGTGGCGATGGTGACGGCACCGGGTGCACCGGCCTGCGCCACGATGGTTGCTTCCTGCTCGTGGAAGCGGGCATTCAACACATTGTGGTCTATGCCCTGGTCTTTCAGGATGCCTGAGAGTGTTTCGGATTTTTCAATGGATGTCGTGCCCACCAGAACCGGTTGTCCGCGTTCACGGGCTTCCTTGATCGTGTTGCCGATGGCAATGTATTTTTCAGACTGGCTGCGATAGACCTCGTCGTCTTCGTCTTTTCGAGCCACAGGCACGTTTGTCGGAATTTCCATCACATCAAGATTGTAGATGTCCATGAATTCTTCGGCTTCGGTGAAGGCGGTGCCGGTCATGCCTGCGAGTTTTTCGTAGAGGCGGAAATAGTTCTGGAAGGTGATTGACGCCATGGTCACGTTTTCGGGCTGGATGCTCACGTGTTCCTTGGCCTCCAGCGCCTGATGCAAGCCTTCCGAGAAGCGGCGACCCGGCATCATGCGGCCCGTGAATTCATCGATGATGATGACCTGGCCGTCCTTGACGATATAGTCCTTGTCGATTTGAAACAGCTTGTGGGCGCGCATGGCCTGCTGCACGTGGTGGACGATGGTGATGTTGGCCCCGTCATAGAGCGTCTGGCCCTTGAGAAGACCTGCCGCACCCAGCACCTGTTCCAGATGTTCGTTGCCTTTTTCTGTCAATGTAATGGAGCGCTGCTTTTCGTCGAGTTCATAATCCTCGGGCACGAGATCAGGAATGAAAGGGTCAAGTGTCACATAAAGGTCCGACTTGTCATCTGACGGACCAGAAATAATCAGCGGTGTGCGGGCTTCATCCACCAGGATCGAGTCGACTTCGTCAACAATGCCGAAATGATGGCCGCGCTGCACCATCTCCTCAAGATGATACTTCATGTTGTCGCGTAGATAGTCGAAGCCAAGTTCGTTGTTGGTGGCATAGGTGACGTCGCAGGCATAGGCCTTGCGGCGCTCTTCGTCTGAAAGGCCGTGCACGATGATGCCGGTGGTCAGACCCAGTGCACCGTAGACGTTGCCCATCCAGGTTGCGTCGCGGCGGGCCAGGTAATCGTTGACGGTGACGACGTGTACGCCTTTGTCTGCAAGCGCATTCAAATAAACGGGAAGTGTTGCAACCAGCGTCTTGCCTTCACCGGTTTTCATTTCCGAGATATTGCCTTCGTGCAGCACCATGCCACCGATCATCTGCACATCGAAGGGCCTGAGACCCAACGAGCGCTTGGCGGCTTCGCGAACGGCGGCGAAGGCTGGTTCCAGCAGATCGTCAATGGTTTTGCCGTTTGCTAGCTCGGCGCGGAATTTTGTTGTCAGGCCCTTGAGTTCGGCGTCTGTCAGCTTCTCATAATCCGGCTCCAGTGCATTGATGGCAGGCAGGCGCTTTTGAAACTTGCCCAGCTTGCGGTCGTTGACCGTGCCGAAAATCTTGCGCGACAGGGATTTCAGTCCGAACATCTTCATTCACCTCATAGGGCCAGCATGCCGCAGCCCGAATTCATTCTTCGCCCTATAGGGCAAGTTTTCACAAAGGGGAATCACCCTTGATCAGAACCCGTAGGGCGATGGAGGTGTGCCACTCAAAGCGTCGCACTGTCAGATAGGGCAGGCTGGGTTTTGATTCAATGCCGACCGCGCAGTGGCTGTTGCAGCCCGGCAACAGGTTGTGACGCAGGGGGCTTGCGTCTTGCGCGGAACAAAACAGCGTCGCAAATAGCAGCTCGCACTTGAAAGTGTTGCGCTTTCAGAGTCTTGAGGCACATTCTTGCCTTGTTTCGGGGCCATGGGGAGCGCAACAGGCAGCGGGCGGTGCAGAATCGCCCAGAGAATGGACTCTCACTTCGATGACCCATCGTAATTATTCTTTGAAATCAATGGTTTTGGCCTCGATGTTCGTAAGCTTCGCGAACTTTGGCGCATTTGCCCAGGAAACCACCACAGATCCTGCACAAGTCGAAGAAGAAGACAAGACTGGACCTGAAGGTGAAACAGCAGCGGTCAAGGATGACAATACCGTCATTGCCATTGTCAACGGCTATGAAATCCGCACCTCGGAAGTGCGAATGGCCTTTGATGATGTGATCGGACAATTGCCCAACCTGCCGAAGAAATTGCGCTATCCGTTTGTTGTGGAATTTCTGGTGGAGCGGCATCTGCTGGCGCAGCTTGCCAACAAGGAAGGTATTGCCGACACCGATGACTACAAGCGGAGGCTTGCCGCCTACCAGGCCAAGGCGCTGCGTGACAGCTACCTGAGCCAGGTCATCAGCAAAACGGTGACGGAAGACGAGATCAAGGCCGTCTACGCCGATGAGGCGAAAAAGCTGACGGAAACCGAGCGCATTCGCGCTCGGCACATTCTGGTGGCATCGGAAAAAGAAGCCCTGACGGTGCTCGACAAGCTTGGCAAGGGCGAAAAGTTTGAGGCCCTGGCCAAGCAGTTCAGCCTTGATGGTTCAAAAGACTACGGCGGTGATCTTGGCTATTTCTCGTCGCCTGAGATGGTGCCGGCCTTTTCCAAGGCCGCCTTTGTGCTGAAGAAGGGTGAAATTTCAAAGCCAATCAAGACTGATTTTGGCTGGCACGTCATCAAGCTCGAAGATCGCAAGCAGGGCACGGCCCAACCCTATGACCAGGTGAAGAACGCCATTCGCAATGTGCTCGTGCGCCAGAAGGTGCAGGAAAAGCTTGCCAGCCTCAAGGATACAGCAAAAGTCGAGATCGTGGATCCTGACCTCAAGAAGGTTTCAGAAGAGGCGGCCCAGCAACGCAAGGCGCTTGATGCCCAGCAGGGCAAGGCCAATGTGGGTGAAGAAGGCGGAGAAGGCGGCGGCAAAGGTGACCTGTTGCTGCCAGGCGAAACCCCACAACAATAACCCGTCACATTCAAAGCGGAGACCACGAAGGATGGCGCACCCTGTTTCACCGCTGGCGCCGGAGGTTTTTCCAGCGCTTGAACCCATTACTGGCGTTGGCCTTGCCACTGCTGAAACGGGTATTCGATACAAGAACAGGCCCGATGTTCTGCTGGCGCTGGTCCCTGCGGGCACCACGGTGGCAGGATGTCTTACAACGTCGAAATCCTCCTCGGCCCCGGTTGACTGGTGCAAGGCGGCGCTGAAGCAGGGTGCCGCGCGGGTGCTTCTGGTCAACGCCGGCAATGCCAATGCCTTCACAGGCAAGGCTGGCGTGGCCACGGTCAAGGCGGTTGCGAAAGCGGCGGCAAAGCAGTTTGGCTGCAAGCCATCAGAGGTGTTTCAAGCGTCCACAGGCGTGATCGGCGAGCCGCTCAATCCGGCTTTCATCGTCAATGCGCTGCCAGCGCTGGAGGTAGCCGCATCACCGGATGCCTGGACCTCGGCGGCCAGGGCCATCATGACCACGGATACTTTTGCCAAGGCCTCGATTGCAAAGGCGAAGCTGGGCAAGGATACGGTGACCATTCAGGGCATTGCCAAGGGGTCCGGCATGATTGCACCTGACATGGCAACGATGCTGGTATTTATATTCACCGATGCCGCTGTGCCCGCCAAGGCCCTGCAGACGCTGTTGTCGGCGTCGGTTGCGAAAACGTTCAACTGCATCACGGTGGATGGAGATACGTCGACATCGGATACGGTGTTGCTGTTTGCTACGGGTGCCAAGGGCAAGGTCAGCGGATTGAAATCTGCTGGCGATGCACGGCTCAAGGGTTTTGCCAAGACGCTGGATCACGTCTGTCATGATCTGGCACTGCAAGTGGCGAAGGACGGTGAGGGTGCTGAGAAACTCATCGAGATCACATTGACGGGTGCCGCCAATGACAAGGCCGCGCGAACCATTGCCATGTCAATTGCCAATTCCCCGCTGGTCAAGACGGCCATTGCCGGGGAAGACGCCAATTGGGGCCGTATCGTCATGGCCATCGGCAAGGCGGGAGAGAAAGCTGTTCGCGATAAACTGAAAATCAGGATTGGGGGAATTCTGGTGGCAAGGAATGGCATGCGCGATACCGCCTACAAGGAAGCCGAGATCATGCCGCACATGAAGGGGCGTCACGTCATTATTGAAGCGGACGTGGGTGTGGGCAAAGGAAGGGCCACGGTGTGGACCTGCGACTTGACGCACGGCTACATTGACATCAACGGCTCCTATCGCAGCTAGACTGGCATGACGCCCAATCCCATATCTCACGTCATTCCCACGCCGCCGCGGGAATGACGGTCGTAAACATGCATCTTCTCCTTGTGGCCGCCGTAGCCTTGATCGATGCCGATGGGCGTGTGCTCATTGCACAACGACCGCCGGGCAAATCCCTCGCCGGGCTTTGGGAATTTCCGGGGGGCAAGGTGGAAGCGGGGGAGCGTCCGGAACAGGCGCTGATCCGTGAGTTGAAAGAGGAGCTGAATATTGATGTGACGGCAAGCTGTCTGGCGCCTCTCACTTTTGCGTCTCATGCCTATGATGATTTTCATTTGCTCATGCCGCTCTATGTGTGCCGTCGCTGGACAGGTGATGTGGCGTCGAATGAGGGGCAGGCCTTGAAGTGGGTGCGGGCCAAAACCTTGCGTGACTACCCCATGCCGCCTGCCGACAAGCCGCTCATTCCGCACCTGGAAGAGTTGCTGTGATCAGTTCCACGCTTCGAGGCCGTTCAGAAATTTTGCTGCACTCATGCCGATGCGCAGCTTTTTCGCGTTGTCGAACTTCTCATAGACGCGCGTGATATTGGCCATGCGCGGATTCTTCGACAACCTTGCATGGTGCCGCGCAATGAAATCCCAGTAGAGAGCGTTGAAAGGGCAGGCGTCCGGGCCGGTGCGCTGCTTCACATCGTAACGGCAGGTTTTGCAATAGTCCGACATCTTGTTGATATAGTTGCCCGAGGCCGCATAGGGTTTGGACCCCAGCAGACCACCATCGGCATGCAGTGACATGCCGATGGTGTTGGGAAGTTCCACCCATTCATAGGCATCGGCATAAACTGCGAGATACCACTCATGCACTTGCTGTGGATTGATTCCGGCAATCAGAGCGAAGTTTCCAGTGATCATCAGGCGCTGAATGTGGTGGGCATAGGCTTCCTCGCGCGTCTGCTTCACCACGTGCGCCACACAGTTCATGTCAGTCTCACCCGTCCAGTAGAACGAAGGTATCGGGCGTTGCGCGTTCAAGGCGTTGACGGATGCGTAGTCGGGCATCTTCAGCCAGTAAATGCCGCGAATATATTCTCGCCAGCCGATGATCTGGCGAATGAAACCTTCGGCGGACGCCAGAGGCACGCGGCCCTTGCGATATTCTTCTTCAACGCGGCGGCACACCTGCAAGGGATCAAGCAGACCTAAATTGATATAGGGCGAGAGCACCGCGTGATGCAGGAATTTCTGGTCCATCAGCATGGCGTCCTGCGTCTCACCAAAGTGAGGTAGGGCGTGTTTCAGGAAATAATCCAGAGCCTCACCGGCCTGCTCGCCTGTGACTGCAAACCAGAACGGTTCGATGTCGCCAAAATTATCGGGTGCAATGCGCATCGTGATCGCAATACAATCTTGTGTGATTTCATCTGGCGAAAAGCGCGGCGGCTGCGGCATCAGCAGATCGCCCTTGGCGGGCTTGCGATTCTCGGCGTCGAAATTCCATTGCCCACCCTCGGGCTTGTCACCATTCATCAGTAATCCGGTCTGGCGGCGCATGTCGCGATAGAAATATTCCATGCGGAGTTCTTTGCGTGTCGAGGCCCATTGCCGGAAATTGGCGTGGGAACAGATGAAACGCGTGTCTTCGAGCGTGTCGATGTGTTCAAGCTCCTGCGTCAAACGCCATTCGCCGGGTTCGGTCATCACAACTTGCGAAATCCCGTGGCGCTGTTTTGCACGCTCCACTTCGCCCTTCAAACTGTGGGTGTTGTCCGCGTCATCCATCAGCACGTAATCGACCGTCCAACCTTCGCGGCGCAAGCTTTCTGCAAAATGCCGCATGGCCGAAAACACCAGCACAAATTTCTTCTTGTGATGGCGGGCATAGGTGGCTTCTGCCATCACTTCGGCCATCAGCACCACATCGCGGAACTTGTCGCCCTGTCTGAGGCTTGAAAGGGAGAGGCTCAACTGGTCGCCGAGAATGAGGATGAGCTGTTGATCTGGCTTGGTCATGCTGCGTATACGGTTTTGAAACAAAGAGAGATTGTGTGACCCAACCCGTCATCATGTGGTTCCGCCAGGACTTGCGCCTCGCCGATCAGCCCGCACTCACAGCCGCTGCCGCAGCAGGACCAGTGCTGCCGGTTTACATTCTGGATGATGTCACGCCGGGTGACTGGCGCTGGGGCGGTGCTTCGCGCTGGTGGCTGCATCACAGTCTGGCTCGGCTTGGTGAAAAATTGCCGCTGACGTTGCGTCGGGGTGAAGCTGTGGCCGAACTGGAGAAACTGATCGTCGAGAACAAGGCTTCGGCTTTGTATTTCACGCGCGACTATGCACCGTGGTCGGGGGCACTGGAGCGCCGCGTGAAAGACCTGTGTGATCGATTGGGAATCACCTGTCATCGCCACGGCGGCTATCTGCTGCATGAGCCGGAAAGCATTCGCAACGGCTCTGGTGAATTCTTCAAGGTCTACACGCCCTATTCCCGCGTGTGCTTTGCCAAGGGCGCACCCCGCGCGCTGAAGCCTGTCCCTGCCATCACGCGCTTTGATGGCAGAGTTGCTTGCGATGATCTGGCTAGCTGGGGATTGCTGCCAACCAAACCTGATTGGACCGGGGAATTTGCAGAGGCCTGGACACCTGGCGAAGCAGGCGCAAAAGCGTTACTCGAAAAATTTCTTGACGATGGCCTCAAGGGCTATGCCGAAGGTCGTGATCGCCCGGACAAGCGACATGCCTCTCGCTTGTCGCCCCATCTGCACTGGGGTGAAATTTCGCCGTATCAGGTGTGGCATGCCACTTCGCAACGCATGGCAGAAGCTGGCGGCACATTGGACCACGACGGCGAGAAGTTCTTGAAGGAAGTGGTGTGGCGCGAGTTCGCCTACAACCTCATCCACCACGTGCCCACATTCCCTGACAAGCCGTTCAAGCCGGAGTATGACGACTTTCCCTGGGACACTAACCCCAAGGCGCTCAAGGCCTGGCAACAGGGCAGGACCGGTTACCCCATTGTTGATGCGGGCATGCGTGAATTGTGGGCAACCGGCATCATGCACAACCGCGTGCGCATGATCGTGGCCTCGTTCCTGATCAAGGATTTGTTGATCCCGTGGCAGGAGGGGGAACGCTGGTTCTGGGACACGCTGGTTGATGCCGACATCGGCAACAATTCCGCAAGCTGGCAGTGGGTGGCGGGGTGTGGTGCTGATGCAGCCCCCTATTACCGCGTTTTCAATCCGGTTCTGCAAGGCGAGAAGTTTGATCCCGATGGTGTTTATGTGCGTCGCTGGATTCCTGAACTCGCAGAGGTCCCTGATGAATTCGTGCACAAGCCCTGGGACATGCCGGTGCCGCCGAAAGACTATCCACCGCGTATCATTGACCATGGCATGGCAAGAGACCGTGCGCTTACCGCTTTCAAGAAAATCAAGAAGGACGCAGCATGAAGATCATCGCCATCAGTGGTGCGCTTCGCAAGGCGTCCACAAATACAGGCTTGTGCCGCGCGCTGGCTGATGTGGCACCAGATGGTGTTTCCGTCGACGTCGCTACACTGCACGGCATTCCGCTCTATGATGGTGACCTTGAAGCCGCAGAAGGCAAGCCCGCCTCAGTCAAAGCACTGGATGCCAGAATCCGTGCCGCTGATGGCGTTATCATATCAACACCAGAATATAATTTCTCCGTGCCCGGAATATTGAAGAACGCAACGGACTGGTTGTCGCGCGGCGGGTCGCCGTTCAGGTGGCGGCGCGTTGGTGTGATCGGTGCTGCCGATGGTCCCTTGGGTACCGGGCGCTCGCAATATCACCTGCGGCAAAACCTGCAGGCGCTTGAGGCCATCGTGATGCCAAAACCAGAGTTTTTTGCAGGTCACAACAGTCAGAAATTTGATGCGTCGGGGAATTTGACGGACGATGATTCGCGGAAGAGATTGAGGGTATGGTTGGAGAGCCACATCGCGTTCATCTCGGCGAAAATCTAAGGCGCGAGACATTGAAACCGACCAGGTGTTCTCGTCATTCCAGCCAAGCGTAGCTCTTGCGGAGCGCGAGCTGGAACCCCGCTCTCCTTTAATCAGTCATTCAACATGTCAGTGAAAGCGGGCTTGCAAATCGCCCACGAAGAGCGGGCGTTTGGAATGACGGTATGACGAATTCGATTTGAAAAAATCAGTCCGCTGCTTAAAGCAGCGTCGCGGTTTCCCTTACCTTCAACGCTCCAAACTTCCTCTGCGCATTGCGCATCCACGGCACATCGGGGGCATCCCAATTGGGGTCGCGGCCACAGACCAGATCAAAAAACGCCACGGCCGTTGCCGGGCTTTCGAGGGTGTTCTCCTTGAAGGAGTCCCAGAAGGCCGGATCATCGGCCAAGCCTTCGCCCGACAAATCATCCTCGCCCATTTCCTTGAGGATTGCAGAGGCAACGGACAAACAGAAACTGGTGTAGGCA
>JANNNG010000104.1:0-2455 GCA_031398425.1 Hyphomicrobiales bacterium
TATTCGAATATAAACGCACCGATGATGATGGCCAGAAGCATTGAGAAAATCAGCATTGCGGTCTTCTGCGGCGTCAGCATGTGAATGATCCGGATGTGCCAAAATATTTGACGCCCACGTAAAGCCCGATCAATAGGGCAGCAGCAAGGCCTGCAATGAGGCCCAGGCGAGTTTCGATGAAGCTCTTGATGGGTTCGCCCCAGCGCTTCAAGGCCCAGGCCAAGGCAAAGAAGCGGGCACCCCTTGCAATAATGCAGGACAGCACGAAGAACACAAAACTCATCTGAGCCACGCCCGCCAATATTGTCACGATCTTGATGGGCGGCAGATGGGAGAGACCCGATGTGGTCAATAAAAGCAAAAGTGTCGGCTCGCTAGCGCACCTGCGCATGGCTTCAAATTGCTCATATTTGCCATAGAAGTGCAGTACCGGCTTGGCCACCGCCTCATAGGCGAAATACCCCAGGAAATAACCGGCGATGCCTCCGAGGACGGAAAACAGTGTCGCCACGAAAGCATATCGATAGGCACGTTCCGGTCGAGACAGGGCCATCGGCAGGAATAACACGTCAGCGGGTACCAAAAACACCGAGCTTTCAACAAACGCAATCACAGCCAGCCAGGTTTCAGCAGACTTGCGGGCTGCGAGCGACAAGGTCCAATCGTAAAGTTTGCGCAGCATATTCATTCGTCCATCCGGGGCTTTACACGGCGCAGGGTTTTCACTTCTCCGCGTTTCGTTTTCGAATCCAACCTGCGGGCTTTTGCCGCCTTGGTGGGTTTTGTAGCGACACGAAACTTAGGCCTTTTTGCCGCCTTGCGGAGCAGTGCGACCAATTTCTTGAGCGCCTCGTCGCGGTTTCGTTCCTGGGAACGATGGGTTTGCGAGACAATCACCAAATCGCCACTTTGAGCGAGTATGCGTCCTGCCAGCGTCGCCACGCGCGTCTTGAAACTATCGGGTAAGTTTGATGTGGCAAGGTTGAACCGAAGCTCTACGGCCGTGGAAACCTTGTTGACATTCTGCCCGCCTGGTCCTGAGGCGCGGATGAAACTTTCACGGATGTCAGCAGGGTCAATGACAATGGAATCAGTGATACGAATCATGGCTTTTTGCTTAAGCGCCTTTCCAGTTGACGGCGCAAGGGCTGCCCACTACACGGAGCGCCGGTGAAGCCTCTGTGGCGGAATGGTAGACGCGACAGACTCAAAATCTGTTGTTCGCAAGGGCGTGGGGGTTCAAGTCCCTCCAGGGGCACCAAAGGCATTGATCCCGAGATTGATCCCAGTGCAGATGGAAATTGGCAGGAGTGTTCTTGATTTACCGCAGCCTGCACGTTTTCGCAATTCTATCCGCATTGACAAGCTTTGCCCATGCGCAAAATGCAGGCGGCCCCAGCCTGCTGTTTGATGCTCTGACCGGAGACGTTCTGGCCCAGGAACGCGCAGGCGAACCATGGTACCCCGCTTCCCTTACCAAGTTGATGACAGCCTATCTGATTTTCCAGAAGTTGCGCGACGGCAGCCTGAAAATCGATCAGCAGATCACGGTGTCGGAAAAGGCCCATTCCCAGGAACCCAGCAAGATCGGCATTCCCACGGGAAAGACCGTCTCGGTGGATTTTGCCCTGCAGGCCCTTCTGGTCTATTCCGCCAACGACATGGCCTATGTGCTGGCCGAAGCGGCCTCTGGAAGTCATGAACGCTTCGCCGATGAAATGAATGCCGTCGCCAGGACGCTTGGGCTTTCTGCTTCGCACTTTGTAAACCCGAACGGCCTGTTTGACCCTCGGCATATTTCGAGTGCCCGCGACATCGGTGTGCTGGCCGCCGTGATCGTCAATGAATTTCCCCAGCACGCGCATTTCTTCTCGCAAGACTATCTGCCCGTGGGCAAGCGGCGTCTGGCCAACCGGAATTCCTTGATCCGCATCATGCCTGAGGCTGATGGCATGAAGACAGGATTTGTCTGCAACTCCGGTTTCAATCTCGTGGCGTCTGCCACCCGCAACGGGCGCAAACTGATCGCCGTGGTGTTTGGTGCCAAGTCCGGCGGCAAACGGGCAGTCATTGCGAAAAACCTTCTCGAACAGGGTTTTCTCAGCAGCCCGCAACCGGGCCGCATAAAGGTGGCGGAAATCGTCAATCTGCCCCAAGGTGCCATTGTGCCCGCCGACATGACCACGGGGGTGTGCAAGTCGAAATCACCGGTGCAACTGGCCGATGGCTCCAGCCTTGCAGGCTGGGCGATTTCCTTTGGCACCTACGACACCATGGTGAAGGCTGACATGGCGCTACGTGGCCGGGTGCTTAGCCCCGTGGGCATTGCCACCCGCAGTGCTGCCGGCATTGTGAAGCTGCCGGACAAGGCAGGATTTGCCGCCATGATGTGGAATATTCCGCAAACCGAAAGCCTGTCGCTCTGCACGGCCTATCGGGCCGAAGGGGCACACTG
>JANNNG010000112.1:0-11021 GCA_031398425.1 Hyphomicrobiales bacterium
TTGCTGGATTTGTGATTCATGCCCACCATTGCTATAGTGGATGGTGTGGTGTTGATGATGTTCGTCAACGATCACCCACCGGCACATGTACACGCGAAACTGGCGGAGCATCGTTGTAGAATATCGATTGTGACAGGGGAAGTGATCAGCGGTACACTTCCCAGTTCCAAACTAAAAGTCGTGCGGTCATGGTTGAAAGCACATCGCGAAGAAACTACGTTTGCATGGAATGAACTTCGGAACAGCCGATCAATTGATGGAATGATCAAATGACCCACCATCTTAAATCAGTCACGCTCAAACATTATCCGGTTTTGAAACTTGAATTCAGGGACGGCCTGGTCGGCGATCTTGATCTCACCGATACGATTGCTCGCGGAAAAATGTTTGAGCCGTTGAAAGATAAGGAATTTTTTTCTGGCGTGAAAATGGCTCCGGACGGCTATTCATTTGGATGGCGTCTGGATGAAATCGGCAATGAGTTGGACTTCTCGGCAGAAGGTGCCCATATCGATATTGAAACAGCCAAAGTTGCCGAAATGGCAGAACAATACCGCGTAAAAATACAGGCAGCTGAATAATGCCCCACGACGTCATTATCATCGGAACCGGCCCCGCCGGCTATGTCTGCGCCATTCGGGCAGCACAGCTTGGCCTCAAGGTTCTCGTTATCGAAAAGCGCACCACCCATGGTGGGACGTGCTTGAATGTCGGCTGCATTCCCTCGAAGGCTTTGCTGCATGCCACGGAACTTCTCTACGAATCAAAACATGCATTCGCCAAGATGGGCCTGATCGCTGATACAAAAGTTGACTACCCGCAGATGATGAAATTCAAGCAGGAGGCCATTGACGGCAATACCAAGGGCATTGCCTTCCTGTTCAAGAAGAACAAGATCGACGCCGTTCAAGGCACAGCCAGAATTGTTGGCGCTGGCAAAGTCGATGTCGACGGCACCATCCATGAAGCCAAACATGTCATCATAGCCACTGGTTCAGACTCGGCGAAATTGCGCGGCGTGGAGATTGACGAAAAGCAAATCGTCACCTCCACCGGCGCATTGACCCTCGAAAAAATCCCGGAGACCATGACCGTCATTGGTGCAGGCGTTATCGGCCTTGAACTAGGCTCCGTCTACGCCCGCCTCGGCACCAAGATCACCGTCATCGAATATCTTGACCGCATTCTCCCCGGCATGGACGCAGAAACGGCCAAGGCATTCCAGCGTCTGCTCGAAAAGCAGGGCTTCAACTTCAAGCTCAGCCACAAGGTCACGGTGGCAAAGGCAGAAAAATCCGGCGTCACCCTCACCGTTGAACCTGCTTCAGGTGGAACGGTTGAAGAAAAGAAAACCGACGTCGTTCTCGTCGCCATTGGTCGCATAGCTCACACTGAAGGTCTTGGCACCAGTGAGGCAGGTATTGCGCTTGATGAACGTGGACGCATCATTGTCGATGATCATTTCGCCACCAACATCCCGGGCATTTACGCCATCGGCGACGTCATCCGCGGACCCATGCTCGCCCACAAGGCGGAGGATGAAGGTGTAGCACTGGCAGAAATGCTTGCAGGTCAGGCCGGTCACGTCAACTACGATGTCATCCCCGGCGTGGTCTACACTTCGCCGGAAGTTGCAAGCGTCGGCAGGACTGAGGAAGAATTGAAATCTGAGGGCATCGAATACAAAGCGGGGAAGTTTCTCTTCCTCGCCAATGGTCGCGCCAAGGCCAACCAGACCACCGAAGGTTTTGTGAAAGTTCTGGCCGATGCCAAGACCGACAAGGTGCTCGGCTGTCACATTGTGGGACCAAAGGCTGGCGAACTCATTCATGAGGTTGCCGTGCTCATGGAATTCGGCGGTTCCGCCGAAGACCTTGCCCGCACCACCCATGCCCACCCCACGCTCGCCGAAGCCGTGAAAGAAGCAGCCCTCGCTGTAGCTGGCCGCGCTATCCATTCCTGAACTTGCTAAAATTCGATGCAATGACTTAAGCGGACCGCAAGCGCCATCTGTTACAAACCACTTCAAATAAGAACGAAGTGGGCGGTAGAAATGTCAAACAACCATGTAGACGTCATGGTCCTCGACGATGATGTGGACCTGTTGACCAGCGTTGCAGAACTGCTGGCGGACTCAGGCTACAAGGTCAAAGGCTTTGCCGACCCTGAAAGTGCGGTTGAATTCGCCGTTGACCGTTCGTTTACCGTGGGCCTGTTTGATTTCCGTCTTGGTTCAGTCAAGAACGGCCTTGATGTTGTGGAAACCTTGCAGGCCATGGGATCGAAAGCCAATTTCGTGCTGGTCACAGCCGATGTGGAGCGCGCCACACAACTCCGCGCCATGGGCTTGAAGGTGTTCGAGTTCATGCGCAAACCCGTGCAGCCCCAGGAACTGCTGGACACGGTGGAACGCGCCATGGAACAGAGCCGCGCCAGAGCCGCCTAGAGGCCCGTTGTTGGGCGTGGTCGCGACCCATCATGAAACCGTGAAAAGCGAAACGGCGTGGGGTCAACACACGTAGTTTCGCCCATGACAATCTCGGCCATCAATTGTCCCGCCCCCGGCCCCAGTCCAAAGCCATGACCTGAAAAACCGGACGCCAGAAACAAACCTGGAATTTCTTCAACGCGGTCAATCACCGGCACTGCATCCGGCGTCACATCAATCATGCCAGCCCAGCTTTCTTCCACTTGCATATGGGCGAAGGCGGGATAGGCCGCTTTCAACGCCTGAGCCGCATCGTCGAGCAAACCGAAGTAGGGTTTGGGATTAAGAATGCGCATCTGTTCGAATGGAGTGACCTGATCCAGCGCCCAGTACCGCAGCATGGTCAATTCATTCAGGAAACGCTTGCTAAACCGCAGTTTCACCGCCCCTGGGTCCTGCATCAATACAGGCATGAAGTCTCGCATATAGCGGATATGGTTAGGCGTAAGATCAGCAACCGAATAGAGATTGTGCGCCACCGTATAGCCGCCATCTCGGCGTTTGCGCGCAGCAAATCGCCCTCCAGCAAACGTCCGCTCGTGACCAAGCTCAACCACACTGGTGCGCATCACTGATGAAATCACGCCGGTTTGTGGAAAGCGAATGTCGAGATTTGCCAGAAACCGTTCCGACCAGTAGCCACCGGCGAGAACAACCGTATCCGCTGCAATCGTGCCTTTCTCTGTGACCACCGCATTGACGCGGCCCGCCGACTGTTCAACACCGCGTGCAGCACACTGCGTCAGCAGAATTCCACCTTGCGACTTGAAAAATTCCGCCATGGACGCAACAGCAACAAAGGGTTCGGCCCGACCATCATCCTCCGTGTACAGAGCACCGCTCCACGTCACTGCCGATCCCGGTGCAAGTTGTGAAACCTCATGGGCAGCAACAACGCGCGTCGACAAGCCGTTTTGCCTGGCATTGCTGTTGAACCATGCCTCGTGGCTTGCCATCTCTTTTTCTGATTCAGCGAGATAGACCACACCGCAGGTGCGGTAACCGGTTTCTGCACCAATCCTGGCGTTCATGTTGCGCCACAGATTCATGGAAACCTTGATCAAGGGAATCTCGCGAGGGTCACGGCCCATCTGGCGGCACCAGCCCCAATTGCGCGATGACTGTTCGGCTGCAACTTCACCCTTCTCGACGACAACGACTGTCAGTCCACGCGACTGTAATTCAAGCGCCGTGGAAATGCCGATGATCCCTGCACCGATGATGACAACGTCGGCATGATTGGGAAATTCTGCTGAGGGTAAAACAGGCGTAATGAAGGGCATGCGCCATCATCGCTAATTCATAGCAAAAGCGCAATCAGCCTGGATAGGCCTTGCGATATTGTTCAAGCAAATGTGCCCGGTCGACTTCCGTGTAGATCTGCGTCGATGACAGGCTGGCGTGCCCCAGCAAATCCTGGATCACGCGGAGATCAGCCCCGCTGCTCAAAAGATGCGAGGCAAAGGAATGCCGCATGGCGTGGGGTGTTGCGGTGTCGGGCAAATTCAACGCCGAGCGCAGACGCTGCATTGTCAATTGCACAATGCGCGGCGAAAGAGCGCCACCCTTGGCCCCGCGAAACAGTGGCTGGTCCCGCTCAATCGGAAACGGGCAAAGAGTGATGTATTGTTGGACAATTGTTTTCACGCTTGGCAACAGCGGCACAAGCCGTCCCTTGCCCCCCTTGCCAATGATGGTCATGGGGTTGTGCCGCAGTTGCGCTTCCGTCAACGACAGGGCCTCAGAGATACGAAGTCCACAGGCATAGAGCAGTGTCAACACAGCCTTGTCACGCGCCGCAATCCAGGGAACGTCCGGGGCCATGTCTTCATCTGCCGTCACTTTTTCTGCCATGTCAATCGACAGCGGTCTTGGAATCGTGTGCGGAAGCTTGGGCGAACGCACAGCCCCATAGGCCTTGTTGTGAAAGTGCCCGCGCGCTTCGGCAAAGCGGAAGAAGGAGCGGAGTGATGACATCTGCCGCGCAAGCGAGCGAACTTCTATGCCGTCGCTGCGGCGGCGTGCCATGAAACTGCGAAAGTCCGAGAGTGGCAGGTCGGCAAGTGCGGCAACGTCGGCTGGCTCGCCTCGGTGTTCTGTCAGGAAGCGTGTGAATTGTTGCAAGTCACGGTGATAGGCTTCCAGCGTTTTCGGAGAGACACGCTTTTCAGTTTTCAGCGATTGCAGCCAGGCCTGTGCGGTGGTCGCAGCGTCGGGTGAAAGGTTGAATTGCAGAAGCTTCATCTCGAGCCTTAAATAGGAATGCCAGGTTTTATTTTCGTCATCCCGGCGAAGGCCGGGACCCCGCTTTTCTGGCGCTCTGCCTGGTGTAAGCTGGGCCGCGGCCTTCGCCGGGGTGACGTTGTGGTGGCGGGTATCAGGCCAAGCGTCTATTCCCCAAACATTGACACCATCTTACCGCGTCAAATCTTCTGCCCGGTCTTCGCCCAGTCACTCAAAAAACTGGCAATACCCTTGTCTGTGAGCGGATGTGACACCAGCGCCTTCAACACGGCAGGAGGTGCCGTCGCATAGTCGGCCCCGATCATGGCAGCGTCCTTGATGTGGTTTGCCGTGCGGATGGAAGCGGCGAGAATGTTGGTATCAAACCCGTAGTTGTCATAGATCTGCCTGATCTCGGAAATCAACTCCATGCCATCAAGGTTGATATCATCAAGTCGGCCGATGAAAGGTGAGATGAACGTGGCACCTGCCTTCGCGGCGAGCAGTGCCTGGTTGGCCGAGAAACACAACGTCACATTCACCATTGTTCCCTCTGATGAAAAAGACTTGCAGGCGCGAAGGCCATCGAACGTGAGCGGCACCTTGATGGCCACGTTCTTTGCAAGCTTGCGCAGGATGTTTCCCTCGCGCATCATGCCGTCAAAATCGAGTGCTGCCACCTCCGCACTGACCGGACCTTCGACAAAGGAACAGATTTCCGAAATCGTCTCCTTGAAGTCCCGGCCCGATTTCGCAATCAGTGACGGGTTGGTGGTGACCCCATCGACGAGGCCCATCTGCTGACATTCCTTGATGTCCTTGATCTCAGCCGTATCAACGAAGAATTTCATGGGTGTCTCCTCATTTCAGAATGATCTGTTCCTGTTCCGCATTCAACAACCCCTGCATGATCCTGTCCATGAGTTTCGAGCGGGTTGACATTCGTTTGCCATCGAGCTTCGAAACCGGGCGGACAAAACGCAGGCTGTTGGTGATGAAGATGCAGTCAGCCTTTGCGAGGTCAGCCACCTTCACCTGTTTTTCACGGACAATAATGCCACCCAGACGGGCCAGACCGATCACGGCCCTGCGCATGATTCCCGGCAAGACGCCTTCCGTGAGAGATGGCGTCAGAAGTTCACCGTTCAACTCCAGAAATATATTTCCAATGGTGATACAGGACACACGGCCTGCCGTGTTGAGCAACAGCGCATCATCTGCATCGGCGACACGAGCCTCGCGCGCGGCGAGTATATTGTCGACATAGGATATCGACTTGATGCGGACGGATGGTGAGTGCAAATTCCGCCTGATGCCGGAGGTTGCCAGCGTCACAGGTTGAAAGCGCAAATTGCCATCAAATGGCTGCACAATACCAATCAGGGTGGGCGTTGCATTGCCGCCCGCAAGACTGCGACCGGCCTCGCCCCGTGTCAGCGTCAGGCGCAGCACATGATGATCCCTGGTGCGATGGGTCAAGGCATCAATGGCATTTTCGATGTCTGCATCCGGGAAAGCGATGCCCAGTTCCAGCGCTGCCCCACGCAGGCGTTCGATATGTTCAAAGCGCCACAGCGCCACATCCTGGTTCACCGCCATTGTCTCAAAAACACCGTCACCCAGCGTAAATCCACGGTCCTGCGCTGACAGAGACAACTTGCCAGCCACAAGCCCCCTGTTGAACCACACCCGCTTCATGTTGCGACTTTCAGAAAATTCCTCAGCATAGCATGCCCGTGTTCCGTCAAAATTGACTCTGGATGAAACTGTACTCCGAATGTGGGGTGATCGCGATGGGTCAAACCCATGATCTCACCGCTTTTGACCTGTGCCGTGACCTTCAAAGGAGTTTCTGCCACATTTTCGACGATCAAGGAATGATAGCGTCCCACATTGAAGCCCTGCGGCAGGTTTTCGAACACGCCGCTGTTGTCATGGGTGATGACGGACGCATCACCATGCATGGGTTGCCTGGCATGGACCACCTTGCCACCAAACACCTGACCGATGGCCTGATGCCCGAGACAGATGCCGAGAATGGGAAGCTTGCCCGAATATTCCCCTATGACCTGGAGCGAAACACCGGCCTCATTCGGCGTGCAGGGACCCGGCGAGATGACCACGGCCTTGGCATTCATATCTCTATCCTCAACTTCATCATTGCGCCGTATACGGACGATTTCGCCCAGTTCCACAAAATAGCGCGCAATATTGTGGACGAAGCTGTCGTAATTATCGATGATCAGGATCATGCCATGGCCTCCATGATACGCTGGACCTTGACCAGACTTTCCTCATACTCGGCATGGGGGTCAGACCGCGCCGTGATGCCTCCGCCGCCCTGTAACCGCATGACGCCGTCGTTGACTTGCACCGTGCGGATGCCGATGTTGAAATCACAGGCACCGTCAAAACTGAAGTATCCCATGGCCCCACAGTATACGCCGCGCGGGCGTGCCTCCAGTTCGGCAATGATTTCCATGGCGCGAATTTTTGGCGCCCCCGTGATGGAACCTCCTGGAAAAACGGCCTTCACAACATCCACCGCCGTCACGCCGTCGCGCAACTGCCCCTGCACCACCGACACGAGGTGATGCACATTGGCATAGGTCTCAAGGCCGCAGAGCACCGGCACATCGACTGTGCCAGGTTTTGAGACGATCGAAAGATCATTGCGCAGCAAATCGACGATCATCACATTCTCGGCCCGGTCCTTGCGCGATGTTGTGAGATCGGCGATCAGGAGTTCATCTCTTTCGGCATCGTCATCACGCTTGCGGGTACCCTTGATGGGTCTGGCTTCCACAATTTGTCCGTTGTAACGGATCAGTCTTTCTGGCGAGGAAGAAATGATCTTCACCTCCTCATAGTCCATGAGGGCTGCAAAAGGTGCAGGGTTCCTCTCCCGCAGCTGTGCATAGAGGGCAAAGACGTCAAGGTTCTTGGGTGCGTTTGCTTCAAGTGTCTGGGTAATGTTGGCCTGAAAAATGTCACCAGCGAGAATGTAGTCAACCGTACGCTGAACATTGTGTTCATGCTGCGATTGTGAGATCATCGGCCTGAATGTGACTTGCACTTTCTCGTGTGACAGCTGCCGGGGCCGCGACAGCAATATTTCCAGTTCTAGGATTTCCTGCCTGCTGCCGCCGATGATCCAGCTGCGCTCTTCCAGATGATCGATGGCAATGACGGTGTCAAACAGGTGAAACACCATATCGGGACAGATCGGTTCGAAGGCTGGAATTCTGGCTTTGGGTTCGAGATGGCGACCATAGTCGTAAGCCATGTAGCCCGCCCACCCGCCTTGAAACGGTGGCAATCCTGCAACCTTCTTTCGGGCTGATTTTACGATGAGCTCTTGCAGAATTTGAAAGGGATGATCAAGTCTTACGTCGCCATCGACATGGGATTTTCCATTTCGGACCACAAGACTGTGCCGAGGGTTCACCGCCAGAAAGGAGTAGCGTCCCAGGTGTTCATGCCGCTGGGCGCTTTCGAGCAGGGTCAACGCCCGCTCCCCTTTCAGGCGCTGCGCCATGGCGAAGGGTTCACCATGGACTATTTCCGTATAAAGCGGCTGCTGCATGGCCTCGATATAGGGCTGGAATGAAAAAGCCTCAAAGCCTATCTCAACGCCATGGCTGAAACATCGATTCCACTGGCTGATGTGTTGTTGCCGCTTGCTGTCGAGGGGGCCTATTCCTATCGCATTCCGGAGGGCTTGCGTCTTTCGCCTGGGGACTATGTCGAAGTGCCGCTGGGTCCGCGATCTTATATCGGCGTGGTGTGGGAAACGCGGGAAACTTTTGGCACCAATCTGAAATTGCGTGATGTCGCGCAGAAGTTCGACATGGAGCCTATGACTCCAACCCACCGCAAGTTCATCGAATGGCTTTCCGCCTATTACCTCGAACCCATGGGTGCGGTCTTGCGCATGGTGCTGCGCGTGCCCTCGGCCTTCGAGCCCGAGCGCCAGCGCATGGCCTATGCTCTGGGAACAGTCGTTCTTGAAAAGCTATCGCCGCAACGCGCCCGTGTTCTGGAGATCGCCCGCGAAGGATTTGCGCTGTCTGCACTCGAACTGGGAAAGGCTGCGGGCGTGGGCCAGTCTGTTGTCAAGGGCTTGGCTGCATCGGGTGCGCTGAAGCCTATTCCCCTCCCCGCCCATGCGCCGTTTCAAGTGCCAAAACTGAATAATGGGAATAAAAAACTTTCAACCGCGCAAAAAGAGGCAGCGGCCACACTGCGCGCAGCCATAGCAACGCGCCAGCACAAAGTGACTTTGTTGGACGGTGTCACCGGTTCTGGAAAGACCGAAGTATACTTTGAGGCCATGGCGGCGAGTCTTGCGGCGGGATCACAGGTTTTGCTTCTGCTTCCGGAAATCGCCCTGACGGGAAGTTTCCTCGCCCGTGTCGAACAGCGTTTCGGCTGCGTTCCGGCAGGCTGGCATTCAGATCTGCGTCCGCGCGAACGCGAACGCGTCTGGCGCGGTGTGGCGGAAGGTCGTGCAAAAATTATCGTAGGCGCACGCTCGGCGCTGTTCCTGCCATGGAAAAATCTCGGTCTGATCGTGGTCGATGAGGAACATGAAAGCGCCTACAAGCAGCAAGATGGTGTCACCTACCACGCCCGCGACATGGCTGTGCTCTATGGCAACGTCGGAAAATTTCCCGTTGTGCTGGCGTCGGCCACGCCGTCGCTGGAGAGCGTCGTGAATGTGGACCGGGGTCGCTACGGGAGCGTGAAACTGGCAGACCGCCATGGCCGTCCGGAACTGCCTGAGATCAAGCTGATCGACATGCGGCTTGAGGACATGGCGGCTGGCACATGGCTGTCAAGGCCGCTGATCGAAGAGGTGCGCAAAACGCTTGATGGGGGCGACCAGGCCCTGCTGTTTCTGAACCGCCGGGGCTATGCACCGCTCACCCTGTGCCGCGCCTGTGGACACCGGCTGGACTGTCCGAATTGCGCAGCCTCGATGGTGGAACACCGCTTTCGCCGCATCCTGATGTGCCATCACTGCGGCCATCAGGACGCGATGCCGAAAACTTGTCCGAAATGCGGTGCCGAAGAAAAAATGGTTCCGGTGGGACCAGGTGTGGAGCGCCTTGCAGAAGAGGCGCTGAAACTGTTCCCAGACGCCCGCATGACCATTCTGTCATCCGATTTCGCGCGCGGCGAGATGTTGCGCAAGATGATCCGCGAGGTGGAAGACGGCACCCATAATCTGATCATCGGAACCCAGCTTGTGGCGAAGGGGCATCATTTTCCACATCTGACCTTTGTCGGTGTGGTCGATGCGGACTTGGCGCTTGAATCCTCGGACCCCCGCGCGGGCGAACGCACTTGGGCCTTGCTGGCACAGGTTGCGGGCCGTGCCGGGCGAGGCGCCAAACCCGGCCATGCCCTGGTTCAGACCTATGCACCGCAACACCCGCTGATGCAGGCCCTGACGAAAGGGGATCGTGAGGCCTATTTCGCCCAGGAAAAACTGATCCGGGAAAATAATGCGCTGCCGCCCTATGGCCGTCTGGCGGCGATTGTCGTTTCAGGGAGCGAGGCCTCGGAGGTCGAGAGGTTTTGCCGCAACCTCGCACAGATTATTCCACAGACGGATGATGTGACTGTGCTGGGGCCGGCCCAAGCGCCGATTGCAGTGATCAAGGGGCGACACCGCTGGCGCTTTCTGGTCAAGGCTTCGCGCGAAAAGGACATCCAGGGCTTTCTGAAGCTCTGGCTTTCGCAAGCCAAGCCAAGGGGTTCTCTCGCCTTGGGAATTGATGTCGATCCCTACAATTTCTTGTGATATGAAAATAACGCTTGACACCGAGCGGTCAATAGGCCTATAAGTCGGAACATCAAGAAATCCCGGAACATTTTTCAGCCTGCTGACACTGCCTGTCAGCGGGTCGTTTTATTTTGAGGCTGTTATGACCTACGCACACAATCTCTGGATCTTTTCCCTGCTGCTGTTCGGCATCATCATCGTGCCAGGCATGGACATGTTCTTCGTCATCGCCAATGCCTTGACGGGCGGTCGTGCACGCGGCCTCGCCGCCACGGCGGGCGTGATGCTGGGTGGCGTGTTCCACACGATATTCGCAGCCGTTTGCGTGGGCGTGCTGACGACGCTGCCCGGTAGCGTATTCACGACCATACTGCTGGCGGGAGCAGCCTATATGGCCTGGATCGGATGGACGCTGGTGCGCAGTTCAATCACGGTCTCGAGCCTTGGCAGCAACGGATCGTCGTCGATGCGTCAGGCATTCGGACAAGGCTTCATCACCTGTGTGCTGAACCCCAAAGC
>JANNNG010000127.1:0-2155 GCA_031398425.1 Hyphomicrobiales bacterium
AGGGCATCTACATCTATGAAAAGGGCAGCGGCACCTTTGAAAACAATACCATCACCGGCAATACCGACGGCCCCTGGTTCATCCACGAGGCAGCCGGCAAGGTGACGCGATCCGGGAACAAGATTTGAGGGACTTAAAGGCAGAGGTCGTCGAAACAGACGTGTCAGATCGAATCTTTCCCACCACTGCAATGGCGCCGAAGATGACGGGAGTTCAAGTCTTTCATGGCCCACCAGGCTCCGTCGGTGGCTGCGGTTGTTCTGCTTCGAAATTGATTGATTCTACTTCCTTGCCATCTATCACCGCTTCAAAGGCCTTCAGGCGCTTGTAGATCGAGAGCCATTTGACGATATCAGGCCAACTGTTGATCAGATATTGAAATGAACTTCTCACTTGATCCATGGCATTTGTAATCTGATTGAGGAGTCCGAGCGTGATCGAACCTGCAACAAGCGTTGGGACAAGAATAATATATGCGAAGATATTGTCGGTTTGGAGGTATAGAAACCTTCCCACATTGAAGTAAACATAGTGAAAGTAAAGTCTGAAGTAGTTCCGGCGAACGTTGTCAAACAACTCGGCCAGCGTCATCGGATCGGCTTTGGAGGCGTCGTCTTCGCCGTACACCAGTTCTTTTCGATAGGCTGCCTCCACCCGCTGATTGCGGAACTCAAGACCGGGAAGTTTAAGCCCCAAGAAAGCAAGAAACGTGGTTCCAAACACAGCCCATGCGATTGCTGTGATGACCAGGGCCTGAGGCACGGCACCAAGGATCGGCACTTCCTTCACATGCACCGAGTAACCCCACAGTATCGGCAAGAATGCTATCAAAGTCATGATGGCATCGAGTAATCTGGTGCCAAGACTTTCAAGGTAATCGGCGAACTTCATCGTATCATCTTGCACACGTTGTGAAGCACCTTCCACCGTTCGCACTTTACTCCAATGACTGACGTAATATTCAGTCATCGCTGTCCGCCATCTGAAAACGTAGTGGCTCAAAAAGAAAATCATCAACGCCCGAATTACGACATAGACGAGCGCAATTGCAAGAAATTGGCCTATCCCTACCCAGAATTCTTGTGCTGTCACTGGCCGCGATTTCGAGACAGCCGCTTGAACCAGATCATAGAATGGTCCGTACCAGTTGTTGATCGCTACCCCGACTTCGACTGTATAATAAGTCAAGAAAACGATGAGCGCAGTGCCGAGTACCGACCACGCAAACCAACGTTGATTCGAGATAAGTCGCCATGCTCCCGCAAACAGAGCTGTGATCACAAAAAAATAAATGTAAAACCAAACGAAGGCTGGAGAATAAAAGTACGACAGGCCGATGATGGGTGGAGTGCCCGCCGGAGGATTCGGCAGTCCAATGTATTGTCCCCAGTATTTTGCGGCCATGAACCAGAAAACAACCGTGAACAATCCCCAAACAGCGGCCGAAGTAAAGAATGCCTTCGGATTGGGAAAAAACGATTTGAACATCTGTTTTGCTTTCGTGGGCGCGGGGTCTTATTGAATCGGTTGGGACAATAGGCTGCCTCATAGACCATGGGCAACTGACAAAACGGTGGGGAATGCGTGAACTATCCCGGTGCATTGAATGAGGCGGTTGCGGCATGGCTGTCTGAGCACGGCATCGGTGGCCTCGCCAAAAAGGCGCTGTTACTGACTGCGGCTTACCGCGAAGGTGCAAATTCCCGTGCAATCGATAAAGCAGCTTATGTTGTGGCGCGCATGCCGGCCACGTTTGCGGCCAATGTGAAAGTGCAGGCCGCACTGGCCTTGGCGATGCCTAATCTTATGGTGTTGTCGCTCCTGGATATTGGTGGTGGACCGGGCACAGCAACTTGGGCGGCGGCGGCGTTTTGTCCGGACCTGCATGTGGTGACGCAATGTGAGCAGGAGATTTCGTTTGCTGCCCTGGCTGCCACATTGAACGCGAAGAGCGGGCTTGACGTTTTGCAACAAGCGAGGCTTTTGCGAACATCTGAATCGGCGCTGCCGCAGGACGTTTCTGCGGACATGGTATTGGCGTCCTATGTCCTGGCGGAATTGCCACTTTACGCGATGCCGGAAGTGGCTCTGCGCTTATGGAAGCGAACGCAGCAGGTGCTGTTGTTGATTGAACCTGGTACCCCGCTGGGCTTTG
>JANNNG010000150.1:0-5577 GCA_031398425.1 Hyphomicrobiales bacterium
GCGGGATGCGTTGGCAGCAATCGCAGCGCTCCCACAAAACCACCCGCCAGAAAAAATCCGAGTTGGCCAAACAGCACGTTGCAGAGAACGCTGGCATTCGTGGCCGTGATTGCGAAAGACAGCCATGTGCGTGCGGACGCCGTGCGATAGAAACCGACAAGCCAGAACACGATCAGTCCCAGAACCTGCCACAGGCTAAGCCCCATGCCATAGGGCAGGGCGCCAAACGGCACCAGCAATGGCAGGATATTGGGTGGATACGAAAACACCATCTGATTGATGCTGGGATGGAAGGTCTGCTTGATCCAGGCGAAATAGTCATTGATGTCGTAAAGGCGCATGACGTCGTTGCGCAACGCCATCTCGCCGCCATTCCAGTAGTTGACAAAATCGCGACCGAAATAGGTGGCACTGAGGGTGAGACCGTCAGCTTGGGTGCGACCCAGGATCCAGAGATAGGCTGCATTGACGGGCAAAAGCAAAAGACCCACAAAGAACAATCCCCAGAGAGGTTGCTGTGAGACCCGCCGCAGATCGTGGCCATAGCGCTGAAAAAATCTTACCATCCCGCAGTCGGGTTATGTGATTCTGGTGAGGGGTGAAAGCGGGGAAACGCCAGCGCTTCCCCGCATCGCGTCAGACAAACACTAAGTCGTCAGCCACCAGCGCGGTTTTCAACACGCTGAGCAACGTGATGGAACCCGCAGTACCGAGATTGACGACACTATTGGCACCCACTTGCGTGGTGGCGGCAAAGACTTCGGCGTAGGTGTCGTAACTTGTGCCTGCGAGAATGCGGAGCCTGTCTACCACGCCAGCACCGGCTGCAAAGTCGTTGACCTAATCAGTGCCGAAGCCGGTTGCGAACACGAAGGTGTCGTTGCCTGCGCCGCCAGAAATCGTGTCGTTGCCGCCTGCACCCGTGATGGTGTCGTTGCCGCCATTGCCCCAGATGCCGTTGTCGGACGCATTGCCCGTCAATGTATCGTTGCCGGTATTGGACCCGCCGATCGATTCAAAATTGGAAAGGATGTCACCCTGCGCCTCACCGCCACTTTGTGCCGTTGCCAGCGCAAGGTTCACCGTCACGGCGGCTGCCGAGCCGTAGTATTCCACAAGGTCGTATCCGTTGCCGCCATTGAGAGTGTCGGCACCTGCACCACCGGCAATGAAGTTGTTGCCGGTGTTGCCCGTGATGATGTTGGCGAGGCTGTTGCCAGTGCCATCGATGTTGGCTGTGCCTGTCAGAGCAAGATTTTCCACACTTGCGGCAAGCGTTGTGAAGGTCACCGATGACTGTACCGTATCAGTTCCGCCTGTGGTGGCTTCGGTGATAACGTCAGTTGTCGTGTCGACGACGAAGATGTCGTTGCCAATGCCACCCACCAGCGTATCCACACCCCCAGCACCGTTCAACGTGTCATTGCCATCTCCGCCGTTCAACTTGTTGTTTGCAGAATTGCCTGTGATGCTGTTGGCAAGTGTATTGCCGGTTCCATTCAGTGCAGCAGAGCCGGTGAGTGTGAGGTTTTCCACATTCGCCGCAAGCGCTGCAATTGTGACGCTGGACTGGACAAGATCGGTGCTCGCGATCAGAGGCTGCCTTGAATTCCAGATAGTGATCATTCAGCGCGAAGTAGTTTGGGTCGGTCGGTGTCCAATAGGTGCTGAAGCCGCGATTTTGCAGATAGGTAGTATAGGCTGCCGCCGACATTGTGGCCGATGCCGCGTTGAACGCGATTGTAGGCGCTGCGCCCTGATTGTCCTACCAATAGGTGTCCAAGCGAATGGCGCCACCACCCGTGAGGTCGAGCTTGTTGAGTACGTTGATATAGGTCGTGTTGCCGGAAATTGTGTGAAAATGCCAACCAAAGCGCGCCATGATTTTCCCCCATGAGCGATATTCAGCCGTCCTGCCCCAAGACTATGCAAAAGGTTGTTGATTGCAACCTCAAAATGCTTTTGTGGAGTTTACTCAGGTGTATTTCAACGGCTCGCACGGCGTTGCATCGGGAATCGAGGGCTTGCGCGGTAATTCTCTAAAAAGGAAAAAACTGCTTGACACCGCGCGGTCGTTCTGTTGGAAACCGCATACTCCAGAAATCCGACCACCAGAATTCGTCCCCAGCAGGTCGTGGGCAACTGCCGCGCATCGCGCGTCATCCCGAGAAGACGACGTGGGGCGAAGATTTTGCGTTGGTGGTGGAAGTTGCAGTTTTCTTCAAGACTTGGGTGAGAAGAAAGACTTGGGTGAGAAGATTTCGCTTGCCGCGTGTCAAGCCACAGCATTGGCGAAGGTCCGTTTGAGGTAGAATACTGCCGTTACGATAGACAAGCAGTCTGCTGTTTTCTGTAATCTGGATTAGATGCGTTGCTGTTCAGTCCTGTCCGGCATCCGGCTCTCCGGGTGGAAAGCCGGCGAGGCGATAGCCTGCCATGATGTGCTGCTTGTCCACTTCATTGCGGAAGGGAAGTGAGGCGATCCAGCTGTTGATCGTAAATTGCGGGACTGCTTGCATGAATTGTAAAGATATTTCACGCGCCTCTTGCACACTTCCCGTCTGGGCCAATGCGGCCGCCAGATTGCGCTGGGCACCGATGGATTGCGGCGGTGATGTGCGAAACAGATCGATGACATCGTCGTATCGTCGTGCGGCATAAAGCATCCAGCTGTAGAGCCAATAATAGTAGGGGGGAGGATGCGGGTTCAACTGGAACGCTTTCTTGACAGTTTCCACCGCAATGTTTGCATGGCCCTCCAGCACTTCGAGATCCGCCAGAAACAGCCAGGCATCCGCATGATTGGGGTTGAGTTTCAGCGCTTCCTGGTATCGCGCGCGACCACCCGCCAGATCGCCATTGCCGCTGAAGATCAGGACATATCCCATGATGGTCTGTGCATCAGCATTACCGGGATCAAGCGCCACGGCCCTTGGCGCCAATTCCAGCACACGCTTGCGCGAGTCTTCCTGATAGCAATACATCCAGCCGAACAGCAGGTTCATCGCAAGCCACGCCCGTGCTTCAGCAAAATCGGGATCAAGCGCACAGGCGCGCTCAAGCAGCGGACGGGCGGCGTGATTTTCACTTGGCGACTGCATGCTGAGGATGCGTCCGCGCACGAAAAGATCGTAGGATTCAAGGCTAGGTGGCCGCCTTTTGGCGGGCGGCCGGGCCAGCGGCAAGACACCGGACAATGCGGCTATGATCTGTCCGACCACTTCGTCCTGGATGTCAAACACCTCGGCGAGTTCCCGGTCAAACCTTTCAGCCCAGATTTGCGCGTTGGTATTGGTATCAACAAGTTGTGCAGTAATCCGGATGCGGTTGGTTGATCGTCTGACGCTGCCCTCTACAATATAACGAACGTTGAGCTGGTTCGCGATCTGGGCAAGTTGCAGCTTCTGTTCCCGAAAGGAAAACGATGAATGCCGGGCAATCACAAGCAGTCCAGGCACACGCGCCAGATCGGTGATCAGATCTTCCGAAAGTCCGTCGGCAAAGAATGCCTGTTCCGGGTCGCTGCTCATGTTTGCAAAGGGCAGCACTGCGATAGACGGTGGTGGTCGCTCAACGTCAGAGGTAGCGTCCACCGGTTCTTGCACATTCTTGTCTTCAGCATAATGTACAAACTGGTAGCCAAAACGCTGAATGGTTGCGATCCATTCCTCGCCGTTCCCAGCGCGCCCCAGGCCTTGGCGCAGCGCTGCAATTTGTACCGTCAGATTGCTTTCTTCGACATTTTCAGATTGCCAGGCTGCATCCATCAGCGCGGCCTTGCTGACTGCCCGGCCATTTGCCAACAGCAGCGCCTCCAGAAGTGCCAGCGCACGATGCCCAATTTTCACGGGAACACCCCGCCTCAGCAACAGCTTGCGGGTTGTGTCGAACACAAATGGTCCAAAGGTGACGGTTTGATCTCCCATGCAGCTTCCTTAACGTGTTTTGGAAGAATTCGGAATTATTCCCGGGCCTTTTGAGACCCGGAAAAGACGCTGCCGCAATCTCCCCCCTGCATCCCGTGAGGATGCTTCGTCAAACCTTTGGAGATTGCCATGATCAACTCTTTCATCAAAACTACTTGCGTGTTGACAATTGTTGCGACGGTGTTCTGTGCGGGAAATCCATCCTTTGCCCATCCGGAAATGGATGCCTGGGGACGCGACATCACAAGTGGTCCGCTGCCTGCAATCGTTGCGGAAGTGACCCCGGCGGATGCCGAGACCACAGGTTCGACCAACACGGCCGATGACTGTCAAGGCAGCGCTCAAGCGAATTGTTTGCCCGCAGCACAGCCGAAACCTCCCAAGCGCGTACACGGCGACAATTGACAATCAGAACGCCGGACATTTATTCGAACTCAATCTTGGCCTCTTGTGTCATTGCCGGAATAAATTTTCTGCTGTCCGGTCAAGCCAATAACCGCGCATGTTTCAGTTGCAAGTTGCTGAAAAATGTCGTTCTCAGCTTGCTGCACATCCTTCAAGGCTCGCAAGGGCTCGCACCTCATGATGAATACCCTGTTTCAACAAGCGCTTCCTCATCCTGAGGTGCCCGCGCCTCTTCGCGGGCCTCGAAGGATGTGCAGCACGTTGCGACAGGGGTTTTCAGCACCCTGTTGCAATCCTGCGAAGCCCCCATTCTTCACAAACCTAATGCGCCAGTAGAACCACATGACATCTTGGCGATGCTGCCTCCCTTAACCGGACAGCTGTGCAAAGAGTGCCGCAATGTCAACCTTGATAGATGACGCTCAAGTTGGCGCCTCCGGGAAGCGTCCGCTTTATAACCAGGCGTCGCTTTCCCTGCATTTCGTGCTGTTTGCCCTACACCATGATGAAGTCGTTGATGTCGAGCACTATGCCTGCTGTGATTTTCGCAAACTGCACGTGTGCGGCGGCACCTGCGCCATCGCTGTCGTGGAAGAGGTCGCCGGTTGCGCTGTTGTAGATGATGCGTTCGCTGGCGGTTGTGGCACTGGTGCCGAGTTTCAGTTCATTAAGGTCCAGGGTTGCGCCGATGTTGATGAAGATCGCTTGGGCGAGTTGAATGTCGTCGCTGGCGTGAGCGAAGTCGGCGATGGTGTCGATGTTGTTGCCACCTGCTATCGCGGTGTTGAAGAGGAATTTGTCGGCACCAGCTGCACCTGTCAGCACGTCATTGGCGAGGCCGCCGTTGATGATGTTCGCACCATTGTTGCCAAGGATGCGGTTGGCGACATTGTTTCCCGTGAGCGTGATGGCGTCAAAGCCGCCCGTGTTTGTGGTTGAGAACAATTCGATCTGCTGGTCCGCCGCCAGCGCGAAAGTGACTGTGGTCAGCACGCGGTCTGCGGTGCCGCCATTTGCAATTTCGGACACGGTGTCGGCCGCGTTGTCGACGTAGTAAAGATCATTGCCGCTGAGGCCTGTCATGCGGTCGGCACCACCGCCGCCCATGATGATGTTGCCCCCATTGTTGCCGAGAATTTGGTTGGCGAGATTGTTGCCCGTAAGGTTCAGCGCCGCCACACCAGTGCTGTTTGAGGTCGAAAAAAGTTCAATCTGCTGATTTGCCGCCAGAGTGTAGTTGATCGAA
>JANNNG010000153.1:0-2760 GCA_031398425.1 Hyphomicrobiales bacterium
CCCGTGCAATTGTATCCACACTCTTCATCCCAACACCGCCTGCTCAATCCAAAAGCAGGCAGTCTAGCAACAGCACGGTGGGTCATTTTTGGATGCCGATTCCCGTGCCTAGTGGGTCAAAATTGCACGCCTAAACACAACGTCGCATTCTCACGCTCGCGAGGCTCGCGGGTGCCATGGCCTTGGCCAGTGCCGTCATCGGTGTGCCCATCGCCGAAGCACGATCTAATCTGGTTGGTGGTGTGCCGGTGGATGCAACCATCATGCGAGCGGGGTCAACTGCCCAGAAAATTGCCCGCATCAAGGCCGTGCCCAGTGTTGGCGTCATAAACCTGCGCCGCGAGTCCATCACCTCTTTCCGCTCCATCGGCGACTATACGGACAGCATTCAGGACTATCGCCTGATGGTGGAAAAAAATGCCGGGGGCATCAGGAAATTGCGTGCCGCTCTGCGGGCGAACCCGGTAACCAGACGGGCCTTGGCTGACTACGGTGTCAGTCTTGGCCGTGTTGTTGCCGTCGATGTGGGGTCAAACGGGTCGCTCAGGGTCTATGTGCTCTAGGCAAGTTGAGCCAGCCCCGTCGCAATACGGCCCAAGGCCTTTTCCAGTTCGGCATCACTCGTTGCGAAAGACAGGCGCAGGGACCGTGCCGAACCGAAAGCCGTTCCTGTAACGGTTGCCACGCCATGATTTTCCAGCAGCCAGTCGCATAATTCGTCCACCGTGTTGATGCTGTGGTTGCCTGCCTGCTTTCCCAGAAAACAACTGACATCTGGAAACGCATAAAATGTGCCGGGAATATCTGCAATCACCACAGCCGGAATCTTGCGCAGGGCGGCGAGCACCATGTCCCTGCGATTGCGATAGCTGTTCCGCATGGCTTCAACGTCAGCACGTGAGCCATCCAGCGCAGCGACGGCAGCACGTTGCACGAAGGCGTTGGCACCGGCAGAGATGATGCTTTGCATGCGGGCCATGGCTTGCGCGATGGGAACAGGTGCAGCGGAGTAGCCGAGCCGCCAGCCCGTCATGGCGAAGCCTTTTGAAAAACCATTCAGGGTGATGGTGCGCTCCAGCATGCCGGGCAGTGTGCCGAACGATGTCAGTTCACCTTCAAACAGGATGTATTCGTAAATTTCATCAGCCAGAACCAGCACATGTTGATTGGCGCGCACCACATCTGCAATTGCCTCAAGCTCGGATTTGGACCACACAGCCCCGGTGGGATTGCAGGGAGAGTTGATGATCAGCAATTTTGTTGCAGGCGTGATTGCGGCTGCAATGCGCGGCGCGGGCACTTTGTAACCTTCCGCCACAGTCGATTGCAGGATCACGGGCGTGCCACCCGCAAAACGCACGCTTGCCTCATAGGACACCCAATAGGGTGCCAGAATGATCACTTCATCGCCAGGACCAATGACGGAAAGAATTGCATTATTGATGGCTTGCTTCACGCCGTTGGCAACAACGACTTGAGATGGGCCATAGTCGAGCCCGTTCTCGCGTTTCAGCTTGCGCGAAATGGCATCCTTCAGTTCCGGCACGCCTGCCACCGGGGCATAATGCGTGTGGCCTTGCTCCATCGCCAGCGACGCTGCTTCGCGGATGTGCTTTGGCGTATCAAAATCAGGTTCGCCCAAAGTCAGTGCCACGATATCGTGGCCTTTGGCACGAAGCTCCCCCGTGCGCTGGGACATGCGGATGATGGCCCCTTCATCGGCTGAAGAGGCGCGGGCGGAAAGAGTTCGCGTTGTGTCGAAAACAATGCTCATGGCGCTGCTATGCCAGCTTGGGGTTGCGGCGTCGAGGGCAGGGCGCTAATGGCCCATTCATGAAAACTCTTTTGCTGATCTTGTTCGCAATAGTGCTCGTGGCCTGTTCGAAGGCGGACAACGGTGTTCGTGTGTCGAGCGAAAAACCATCACCTCCTGCGCCCGTGCAGAAGGCGCGCAGCGAACCCGTATTCTACAATGGCAAAACCTACCAGTTCACCCTGTTGCCCAATGCAGGTGGCATTTATGCCTTGTCGGTTGGCGGCATGTCGGCGGCACAGCAGAAGGATGCGATTGCCGTGTCCACGTCTTCCCTGCGTTACTTTGCCTGCCCGGACGGCAAGACAGGCAAACTCACGAACCAACCCAGCTACGTGGCCAACACGTGGAAAATGTCTGCCAGATGCGCTTGACGTTTGGGAATCGACTGATCATCGCCCACGCTTGACACTGTGAGAGCAGGGCTGCATACAACCGCGCGACCTGTATCCCCTTGCAGGTATTCGTCAATGTCTGATGCGTTCTGGGAGAGTGTCCCGAGTGGCAAAGGGGGGGGACTGTAAATCCCCTGCTTTACGGCTTCGTAGGTTCGAGTCCTACCTCTCCCACCATCAGGGATCAGGTGTCAGATATCAAAGTCGCTTGTTTTGACATCTGACACCTGATACCTGACACCTGATCGCGGGTGTAGCTCAATGGTAGAGCAAGAGTTTTCCAAACTCAAGACGAGGGTTCGATCCCCTTCACCCGCTCCAGCCTTCGCGCGCAAAAAAAAAGGCTTATATTCCATTGCGGCTCTGGAGCGTTAAAACGGGGTTCACACTCTTTAAATTGTCCAGAGCAATCTGGGGCCACATACTGGTTTGACAAAACACCATGCTTGAAAGGCCCGTTCAGAACCCGACGTGGCTTGGCCACACGTAGGGGGTAGCCGAGCTGTTCGTGTCGCCAAGCGCGAAAGTGAGTTTGCGGAGTGCTTCGCTCAC
>JANNNG010000274.1:0-3955 GCA_031398425.1 Hyphomicrobiales bacterium
GGCGGAAGGTTTTCTGCATCAAAATGCCATGACGATGATGGACATCGGCCATTACAGCTTTCACCCCGGGGGAACCCGGGTGTTGCAGGCGCTGGAAACAGTGTTTGAAATGCAGGACGGCACGCTGGAAAATGAACGGAATGTCCTCGCCGGCTACGGTAACATGTCGGCCCCCACCGTGTTGTTCGTATTGCAGGAAGCGTTCAAGCAGAAAGCGAGGGGAAGGCGTTTCGTGGGGTCCCTGGGGCCGGGGTTCACGGCGAGTTTTCTGACGCTGGTGGAATGAGTAACGAAAGATGCTGATGCGGTATCGCCGTCATTCCAAATGCGAAACGAAGCGTAGCGAAGTGAGCGATTTGGAATCCCGCTTTGGGGCCAAAAGCGGGATTCCAAATCGCTTGTTCCTCTTCGCTTCACGCGCATTTGGAATGACGGTTGATGCGGCGCGCATCACAATGCAATGACCACCGCCACTCTCGTCCTCGCACTGGTCACGCTGCAGCGACTGAGCGAACTCATCATCGCACAACGCAACACCCACGCCTTGCTGGCGAAGGGTGCCATCGAACACGGTGCATCACATTACCCGGTCATGGTGCTGCTGCATGCTTCATGGCTGGCAGGTCTGTGGTGGCTTGGCCGGGACGCTGTGGTAATCTGGCCATTGATGTTCAGCTATCTTGCCTTGCAGGCGTTCCGCGTGTGGATACTGGCAACACTCGGTTCACGCTGGTCTACCCGCATTCTCACGGTGCCCAACGAAACACTGGTGGTGCGCGGTCCCTACCGCTTCGTGCGTCACCCGAATTACCTGCTGGTCCTGCTCGAAGTGCCGCTGTTGCCTCTTGCACTTGGCCTCAACAGCTTTGCCATCATCTATGGCCTGCTCAACATCGCCATGCTGGCCTGGCGCATTCGCGTGGAAGAACGGGCCCTCACCCCGGCGCGTCAATCAGCGACAGCTTCCCAAGCGCCGGAAGCTTGATGGCAAGGTCCCCAGGATCAACGCCAATCGTGGCACCGAGGAGATGCAGTTCAACGCCTTCCTGCCAGGACAAGGTGCCGCCGATCAAACCACTGAATGACGCTGTGTAGCCAGACTTCGAGGGTGCTGGTCCAACGGCAAATCCGCTGCCCAGCCAGTCCTTCCCGACAGCGACCGCAGAAAGTTCGGCATCCAGCCCCGGTGTATGCCGCACGACCCAGCTGACGAAGGTGTTGGAGTTGGGGCCGGGCCAGACAGCATAGCTGCCGCGCTTCTGAAATGGATATTTCGCAATCGAGGTTTCGATTGTCGGAATGAGCCTGGCGGCGACATCGCCGTCCCTGCGATAGATCACGCGTGGTGTGTTGCCATACCACAGGGCATCCGCCGCATAGGCATCCCGGCGCACCGGTGTGCCCCAGCCCACCACATCGTAGCGCGTCCATTGATCAGCCCCTTCGGGCTTCAAAACGATTGACATGTGTTCAGCGAAAATACTCTTCCAGCGCCCGGTGCGGGTGGCCAGAATGATGACGGCTGCAGGCTTCACGCTGTCTGCTTTCGGCAGAACGCCGGACGAGGCCCAACTGGCCACTTTCCAATTCTGCGGCCAGCCGTGGGCATAGCCCAAGGCCGCACCCACCGAGATGGGGAGGAGAATGGTCAGCCCTGCGAACAAGGCCAGATATTTCAGCGCCGTCTTTATCATGAACATCGTCCTAGTCTGGACTTGTGGCCGAATTTGGGCGCTTTCAATCGTTATTTCCTGTTGCTATGAGCCGCCCATGATCATGAAACTCGCCATCGCCGGGGCCGGCGGCCGTATGGGCCGGGAACTCGCCCGCGTCGTGCACGATACGCCGGGCTGTGTTCTCGCGGGCGGACTGGAGGCCAAGGGATCGGCCTATGTCGGCATGGATTACGGTACGCTGTTTGGTGTCGCCAATCTTGGCGTCAAGATCACTCAGGATGCTGCGGGCCTGATGCCGATCATTGACGGCATCATCGATTTTACCATTCCCTCCGCCACACTGGATCTGGCCAAGCACACGGCGGATCACGGCAAAGTGCATGTGGTGGGAACCACCGGCATTGATGCGGCGGGCGAGGCCACCATAGCCTGGGCAGCACAGCGGGCACGGGTGGTCAAGTCCGGAAACTTCAGTCTGGGCATCAATCTCATGCAGGGCATCCTGCAAAAAGTCGCGGCAGTTCTGGGTGACGACTACGATGCAGAAATCCTGGAAATGCATCATCGCCACAAGATCGATGCGCCTTCAGGTACTGCTCTGATGCTCGGCAAGGCCGTCGCTGACGGCCGCCGGGTTGCCCTGCAGGGTAAATCCGTGCGCGTCCGCGATGGTCACACGGGAGCACGTAAAGCCGGCGATATCGGCTTTGCCACATTGCGTGGCGGCTCCGTTGTCGGTGATCACACCGTGATCTTCGCCAGTGATTCAGAGCGCCTGGAATTTACGCACAAGGCGCAGAGTCGCGAAATGTTTGCACGCGGTGCTGTTCGCGCCGCATTGTGGGCGCAGAACAAGTCGCCCGGACTTTATGACATGCAGGACGTATTGGGATTGAAATGAGATGACTGGAACATTGGTACTGGTCCGCCACGGACAATCGGAATGGAACTTGAAAAACCTGTTTACGGGCTGGAAAGATCCGGCCCTCACTGAAAAAGGTATCAGCGAAGCTCGTGCTGCGGGCCAGCGCTTGAAGGCCAAGAGTTTGAAATTCGATATCTGCTTTACCTCGGCGTTGTCGCGGGCGCAGAACACGCTCAAACTCATCCTCGAGGAAATGGGTCAGACGGGTTTGCCGGAGACACGCGATCAGGCCCTGAATGAACGCGACTATGGCGAACTCACCGGTCTCAACAAGGACGATGCCCGCGCCAAATGGGGCGAGGATCAGGTGCACATCTGGCGCCGCAGTTATGACGTGCCACCGCCCGGTGGTGAATCGCTGAAAGATACCTTGGCGCGATCCCTGCCCTACTATGTGCACAAAATTCAACCCCATGTGCTTGAGGGCAAGTCCGTGCTTGTGGCAGCGCATGGCAACTCGCTCCGATCCCTGATCATGGCGATTGAAGGCATGAGCCCCGAACAGATCCTGAAACGCGAACTCGAAACCGGTGTGCCCGTGGTCTATGTGCTCAATTCCAATTCCACGCCAAGGTCAGTTGAAGTGTTAGCTTGACGCCATCCTTCCCGCTTCCCAGCCGAGAATGGCCTTCTTGCGGGTGAGGCCCCAGTGATAACCGGTCAGCGCGCCCGACTTTCCAAGCACGCGGTGACAGGGCACCACGAAAGACATCGGGTTTTTCCCAACCGCCGCCCCCACCGCACGCGCCGCCTTGGGGCTTCCAACATGAGTGGCAATGTCGCCATAGGTGGTGGCTTGCCCCACCGGAATCTTCAGCAGGGTTTCCCACACCCGGATTTCAAAATCTGTGCCGATGAAGGTGATGCGCAGGGGTTGGTTGGCGCGGAAATTCTGTTGGGCAAAAAGCTGTGCGGCATAGGGCGCTGTGGTAGCGGAGTCTTCTGTGTACTGAGCATTCGGCCAGCGCCACGTCATGTCCTGAAGTGATGCTGCTTCACCACCGGCGTCGCAGAAGGCGAGACCGCAAAGACCGTAAGGTGTGACCATCACCAGTGCCACGCCAAAAGGTGAGGGGTGATAGCCATAGGCAATGGCGAGCCCCGCACCCCGGTTCTTGTAGGCACCGGGCGACATGCCTTCATGGGTCACGAACAGATCATGCAGGCGACTGGGCCCTGACAGCCCCACATCCAATGACGTTTCCAGAATGCTTGCGGATTGTTCCAGCATGCGCTTGGCATTGTCGAGGGTGAGGGCTTGCAAAAATGCCTTGGGCGTGAGGCCGGCCCAGCGCGTGAACAGACGCTGCAACTGATCCGGAGTCAATTTCACGCGCGTTGCAAGATCATCGAG
>JANNNG010000293.1:0-4319 GCA_031398425.1 Hyphomicrobiales bacterium
GAAACCGGACCGAACATTTGCCCCAGGTCCGCTGCAAATTGCGCATCTCCCAGAATTGTTTCGACGTCCGTGCCATAGGCCTTGAACAGGCGTCGGACATTTTGCGGCTTGAGGAATGAGTATTTTTTCTGCAACGCGGCAATCTTCGATTCAACGGCATCATAGGCAAAGTCACCACCCGGCAATTTCGAGTCTGCCGTCCAAGCCGCCTTCATGGCCGGAAAGAACGGTTTGATTTCCTCCATCACGGATTCTGACAGTTTCCGCGCCGTGGTAATCTTTCCGCCAAACACCGAAAGCATGGGAGCTTGCCCCTCGGGCTTGTCCAGCTTCAGCACATAGTCCCGCGTGGCCTCCTGCGCTTTTGATGCGCCATCATCATACAAAGGCCGAATGCCCGAATAGCTCCAGCGCACGGAAGCAGGCATCACTGGCTTCTTGAAGTATTCACTGACGGCTTTCAGCAGGTAGTCTTTCTCGGCGTCCGTACACTCGGGCTTGCCGGGGTCACCCTTGTGATCTTCGTCAGTCGTGCCGATGAGGGTGAAATTGGTTTCATAGGGTATGGCAAAGCAGATGCGACCGTCAGCATTCTGGAAAATATAACAGCGGTCATGCTCATAGAGCTTGTCCACAACAAGGTGGCTGCCCTTGACCATGCGGATTTTTGCGGGATCATTGACGCCCACAACCTGCCCCAGCACCTGGCTCACCCAAGGGCCTGCTGAATTGATCAAGGCCCTGGCGCGAACGGTTTCCTTTTTGCCACCAGCATCAATGTCAATCGTCCATTCGCTCCCTTCACGACGAGCGGAAACAACTTTCGTCCGTGTACGGATGTCTGCACCTCTGGCCTTTGCATCCCGCGCGTTCAACACGACAAGCCGCGCATCCTCCACCCAGCAATCGGAGTATTCGTAACCGCGCGTGAAGTCATCCTTCAGCGGCTTGCCGGTTTCGTCCGTCGTCAAGTCAACACTGCGCGTCGGCGGCAAAATCTCGCGACCACCCAGATGGTCGTACATGAACAAGCCCAGACGGATCATCCAGCGCGGTCGCAATCCACCGTGGTGCGGCAACACGAAGCGCAGGGGCCAGATGATGTGAGGTGCGGCTTGCAGCAAGACTTCGCGCTCAATCAAGGCTTCACGCACCAGTCGAAATTCATAGTGCTCAAGATAGCGCAACCCGCCGTGAATCAGTTTCGTGGATGCTGATGATGTGCCGGACGCGAGATCATTCTGCTCCGCCAGAAACACGGAAAGCCCGCGCCCTGCTGCATCCCGGGCGATACCACAGCCATTGACGCCGCCACCGATTACAAACAGATCATAGACCATCACAACTCTTCCATATCACCAACACCACCCGCAATTTCCAGTCGAACACCATTGTGACGGCACAGTTCACCAACCGCGTCTGGCGGTGCACGGTCTGTCACAAACACATCGATATCAGCCATATGGCCGATGCGCACAGGGGCCGAGCGCGAGAACTTGGTGTTGTCAGCTGCAAGAATGACGTTGCGCGAATTTGACAGAATGGCCTGGGCCGCACGCACTTCACGATAATCGAAATCAAGCAATGCCCCGTCTTCATCAATGGCTGAAACGCCCATCACGGCATGATCGACCTTGAACTGCTTGATGGCATCCACCGCTGCTTCCCCCACAATACCACCATCGGTCTTGCGCACCATGCCGCCGACAATAATCACTTCGATCTTGGGAACAGGTGACAGCATGGTGGCGACGTGAATGTTGTTGGTGATCACCAGAAGGCCTTCGTGCCGCACGAGAGCGCGTGCCACCTCCTCGGTCGTGGTACCGATATTGATGAAGAGAGAACAGTTGTTGGGAATCAGAGAAGCTGCCACTTGCCCGATGGATTGTTTTTCTGTTGCTGCAATCTGCCGACGCGCTTCGTACGCAACATTCTCAACACCCGATGAGAGCATGGCCCCGCCGTGGGTGCGCGTCAGCAGACGCCCATCACAGAGCTCGTTCAAATCCTTTCGGATGGTTTGCGGTGTGACATCGAAATGCGATGACAGATCATCCACACCCACGCCGCCGGATTTGCGGGCGATGGCAAGGATTTGCTGTTGGCGGGGAGACAGGGCGAGCATGCTGAGGTCTATCTATGGCTTTCCCCAATGTTTCACTTTTTTTCGTTTTAGGCAAGAATTTGCTTTTTCGCACCTGCAATAATTCGTTTGTGCGTCGCAAAAGTGCACTTCTTTGCTCTTGACGTTCGTTTATTTTCGTTTCAACCTTACTGCAGCTCCCGAAAACGGGCGCGTATAAATCGAATTGGGAGGATACCAATGATGAAGACGAAACTGCTGGCTTCGGCCTCGGTGGCGCTGGCACTGTTTGCCACGCCCAGCTTTGCCGACGAAGCCGCCGCAAAAAAATGGATTGAATCGGAGTTCACCATCTCTGCCCTGTCCAAGGATGACCAGATGAAGGAAATGCAGTGGTTTATCAACGCTGCAAAACCATTCGCCGGCATGGAAATCAACGTGCTGTCAGAAGGCATTCCCACACACACCTATGAATCAACCGTGCTGACCAAGGCCTTCGAGGAAATCACCGGCATCAAGGTGAACCACCAGATCTTGGGTGAAGGCGAAGTGGTGCAGGCTGTGCAGACACAAATGCAGACCAATCGCAATCTCTATGATGGTTATGTCAACGACTCGGATTTGATCGGTACCCATTCACGGCTGCAATTGACCTATAACCTCACCGACCAGATGGCAGGCGAATGGAAGGACGTGACCAATCCTGGCCTCGACCTCGACGATTTCATCGGCAAGCAATTCACCACAGGCCCCGATGGCAAGCTTTATCAATTGCCTGACCAGCAGTTTGCCAACCTCTACTGGTTCCGCAAGGACTGGTTTGACCGTGCTGACCTCAAGGAAAAATTCAAGGCCAAATATGGCTATGACCTCGGTGTTCCCGTGAACTGGTCTGCCTATGAGGACATTGCGCAGTTCTTCTCGGAAGACGTCAAGGAAATCGACGGCGTCAAGATTTATGGCCATATGGACTACGGCAAGCGTGCGCCCGACCTTGGTTGGCGCATGACCGACGCATGGCTTTCAATGGCCGGTGCTGGCACGGCTGGTGAACCCAATGGTGTGCCCATCGACGAATGGGGCATCCGCATGGAAAAGGGTTCTTGCAACCCATCGGGTGCCTCAACAGCACGCGGTGGCGAAACCAACGGACCCGCTGCCGTCTATGCCATTGCGAAATGGGATGAGTGGCTGAGGAAATATGCGCCTCCCGGTGCGGCTGACTATGACTTCTATCAGTCACTGCCAGCTTTGAGCCAAGGCAACGTGGCCCAACAGATTTTCTGGTACACCGCCTTCACCGCGTCCATGGTTGCTCCAAAGGCTGACGGCAACAATACGGTTGACGATGCCGGCATGCCGCTGTGGCGCATGGCACCTTCACCCCATGGCCCCTATTGGAAAGAAGGCCAGAAGGTTGGCTATCAGGACGTGGGCTCCTGGACCATATTGAAGTCTACACCTGCTGATCGCGCCAAGGCCGCATGGCTTTATGCACAGTTTGCAGTTTCCAAAACCGTTGATGGCAAGAAAAGCGACGTCGGCCTGACCTTCGCCCGCAATTCAACCGTCAATCTGCAACACTTCACCGATCGTGCACCCAAGCTGGGTGGCCTTGTCGAGTTCTACCGCTCGCCAGACCGCACACGCTGGTCACCCACAGGCATCAATGTGCCGGATTATCCGAAGCTGGCACAGCTCTGGTGGCAGCAGATCGGTGACGTGAACTCCGGCGCATTCACGCCGCAGGAAGCGATGGACCGTCTCGCCAGCGAAATGGACCAGATCATGTCCCGCATGCAGGCCGCTGACGAAGCCAACAAGACCTATGGTGGCTGTGGCCCGCGCCTGAATGCCGAGAAGGATGCGGCCGAATGGCTTGGCAAGGCCGATGGCCCGAAGGCCAAGATCGAGAACGAAAAGGAACAGGGCGTGACGGTGGCCTACGAGGACATCATCAAGGCTTGGCAGAAGTAAGCTAGAACCGACCTGCAACACCGGGGCGCGTGCAACCCACGCGCCCCGGATTTCAAAAGAGCCCTGTTGACCGTTTTCGTGTCCGGGAAAGCACCAGAATCACATGTCGCTTGAACTTCAAAACATCACCAAGAAGGTGGGTGCCGACACGCACATACACCCAACCTCGCTGGTCCTGGAGGCTGGTTCCTTCAACGTGCTGCTGGGAACAACGCTGTCCGGCAAGACCACGCTGATGCAGCTGATGGCGGGAATC
>JANNNG010000300.1:0-2157 GCA_031398425.1 Hyphomicrobiales bacterium
GACCGGCCACGACAATGAATTGCATCTGCGCATCCACGGCGACAAGGGTGCTGTTGAAGTCAAACACTTCGAAGGCTGGACGGAACTGCGCATGTGCCTGGGTGCCAACGTCAACACCATGGCCTGGAACCATGTAAAGCCGCAGCCGGTTGAAAGCAACTACAGGAAATTCGTGACCGCCTGTGTCAGTGGAATAAATGGCGACCCGGATTTTAGAAGGGCCGCTGATTTGCAGAAAGTGCTGGACCAGTGCTTCGCCCATGCAGGCGAAGGGGCTGTGTCGGTGTAATTCCTTATCCGTCACGCTACGCTCGCCACCTCTCCCGCAAGCGGGCGAGGATATGTTTCTTTTACTCGCCCGCTTGCGGGAGAGGTGGCAGTCGCGAAGCGACTGACGGAGAGGGAATTTTCACACGTCCAGCGCTGCCTGCTCCACGAATTGTGCTCTCTCGCTGATGAAGTTGAAACGTTCCTCAGGCTTGTTTCCCATCAGTTGTTCCACTACCTTGGCAGTGCTGGTGCGGACGGCATCCGTCAATGTCACGCGCAGCAGCAGGCGTTTCGACGGGTCCATGGTGGTTTCCTTGAGTTGCGGCGCCGTCATTTCACCCAGACCCTTGAAGCGACCAATCTCGACCTTGCCACGGCCGCCAAATGTGGTGGCCAGCAATTCGTCCTTGTGCTGATCATTGCGGGCATAAGCGTTCTTGCCTCCCTGGCTCAGGCGGTAGAGCGGCGGAACCGCCAGATACAAATGTCCCTGGTCGATCAGCAGCGGCATCTGGCGATAGAAGAAGGTGATGAGCAGTGACGCAATGTGGGCACCGTCCACGTCAGCATCCGTCATTATGATGACCTTGTCATAGCGCAGGTCTTCTTCGCGGTATGATGACCCTGTTCCTGCACCCAAGGCCTGTGTGAGATCACCAATTTGCTGATTGCCGGCGAGTTTGTCCTTTCCGGCATTGGCGACGTTGAGAATCTTGCCGCGCAGTGGCAACACGGCTTGATTCTCTCGGTTCCGCGCCTGCTTTGCTGAACCGCCAGCAGAATCGCCTTCAACGATGAAAAGCTCCGAACCCTGCAATTGGTTAGCCGAACAATCGGCCAATTTCCCCGGCAAACGCAATTTCCTCACGGCCGTCTTGCGGCCTACTTCTTTTTCCTGACGGCGGCGAATGCGGTCTTCGGCGCGATCAATGATCCATTCCAGCAAGCGATCAGCCTGGGCGGGGTGGCCCGTGAGCCAATGATCAAAATAATCGCCCACGGCCTTGTCGACGATCTTGACGGCTTCAACCGTTGCAAGCTTGTCTTTGGTCTGGCCCACAAATTCAGGTTCGCGGATAAAAATGGACAACATGGCGCCCGATTGCACCATCACATCTTCAGCCGTGATGACACTGGCACGCTTGTTATTCTTGAGGTCGGCATAGCTTTTCAGAGAACGTGTAAGTGCTGTGCGAAAGCCGATTTCATGTGTTCCGCCATTGGCGGTGGGAATGGTATTGCAATAGGATGACATGAAGCCGTCTTCGCCACCAAACCACGCCACCGCCCATTCCACGCTGCCGTGGCCGCCATCTTTTTCCAGCTTGCCGAAAAACAGGTCATCGACAACGCGGGTGCGACCCTCAAGTCGCTCTTGCAGAAAATCTTTCAAGCCACCAGGGAAATGAAACACCGCATCGGCTGGCGTGTCTTTGTCCTTCAAATGAACGGGCGCACAGGTCCAGCGGATTTCAACACCACCGAAGAGATAGGATTTTGACCGCGCCATCCTATAAAGTCGTGCGGCGTTGAACAATGTGTGCTTGCCAAATATCTGATCATCCGGCTTGAACTTGACCATAGTGCCGCGGCGCCCCGACACCTTGCCCAGATTTTGAATGGGACCTGTGCTTTTGCCGCGCTGGAATTCCTGCCGATAAAGCTGCTGGCCGCGTGCCACTTCGACAATCAAATGTTCCGACAGGGCGTTGACTACCGAAACGCCCACACCATGCAAACCCCCCGATGTGTCGTAGGCGCCGGAATCAAATTTCCCGCCTGCGTGCAGCACCGTCAGCACAACTTCGATGGTTGACTTGTCCTTGAATTTTGGATGCGGCTCTGGCGGAATGCCACGGCCATTGTCGGTGATGGCAAGATAGCCGT
>JANNNG010000304.1:0-2557 GCA_031398425.1 Hyphomicrobiales bacterium
GATGCGGCTTTCGGCAAAGGCAATGTCTTCGGGAATGCGAGGGGACAGGTGATGGCAGACCATCAGCATGTCCAAATGTTCAGCGACGGTGTTGATGGTGAAGGGGCGCGTCGGGTTTGTTGAAGATGGCAGCACATTTGGTAGCGATGCGACCTTGATGATGTCGGGTGCATGACCACCGCCAGCACCCTCGGTGTGAAAGGTATGGATGGTGCGGCCCTTGAAGGCGGCGATGGTGGCTTCAACGAACCCGCTTTCATTCAGCGTGTCGGTGTGGATGGCGACCTGTACGTCATGTTCGTCTGCAACGGACAGGCAGCAATCAATCGCAGCGGGCGTGGTGCCCCAGTCTTCGTGCAGCTTGAGACCGCAGGCACCTGCGAGGATCATTTCCTCAAGTGCGGCAGGCAGTGACGCGTTGCCCTTGCCCATGAGGCCGAGGTTCATCGGAAACCCGTCGGCGGCTTCGATCATGCGTTCGATGTGCCAGGCACCCGTGCATGTGGTGGCCAGAGTCCCGTGGGCTGGGCCCGTGCCGCCGCCCAGCATTGTCGTAATGCCGGAATAAAGTGCTTCCTCGATTTGTTGCGGGGCAATGAAGTGGATGTGACTGTCGATGCCACCAGCGGTCACGATCTTGCCTTCGCCGGCAATGATCTCCGTGGACGGACCAATGGTGATGGTGACCGCATTCTGCGTGTCGGGATTTCCCGCTTTGCCGATGGCCGCGATGCGTCCTTCCTTGAGGCCAATGTCGGCCTTGTATATACCGGAGTGATCGAGGATCAGCGCGTTGGTGATGACGGTATCCATCGCTCCCTCTGCACGCGTGGCTTGGGACTGGCCCATGCCGTCCCTGATCACCTTGCCACCACCGAATTTCACTTCCTCACCATAGAGGGTAAAGTCCCTTTCCACTTCGATGATGAGATCTGTGTCAGCCAGCCGCACCTTGTCGCCTGTCGTGGGGCCATACATTTGTGCGTAGGTGGCACGGGAGATTTTGGCCATTACAGCGCTCCCATGATTTTTTGCTGGAAGCCATAGACCCGGCGAAAGCCACCCAGCGGCACGAGCGTCACCTCGTGGCGCTGACCAGGTTCGAAGCGCACGGCGGTGCCCGCGGATATGTCGAGGCGCATGCCTCTTGTCTTCGCGCGATCAAAGCGCAGGGCTTCGTTGGTTTCAAAGAAATGATAGTGTGAGCCGACCTGGATGGGGCGATCTCCGCTGTTCGCGACTTCGAGGGTGAGACGGGAGGCTACGGCATTGAGTTCGATGTCGCCTGCCTGCGTGATGATTTCACCGGGGATCATGGCATTCCCTCTCCGTCAGTCGCAAGCGGGCGAGGACAAGAACGGTTTTCCTCGCCCGCTTGCGGGAGAGGTGGCATCGCGTCAGCGATGACGGAGAGGGATTTCATGCGCCGCCTCATCGAATAGGATAATGAACGGTGACGAGTTTCGTGCCATCAGGAAAGGTGGCTTCCACCTGCACGTCGTGGATCATGTCGGGAATACCGTCCATGCAATCCGCTTTTGCAACGACGTGGGCTGCTGCTTCCATGAGGTCAGCAACACTGCGGCCGTCTCGTGCTCCTTCCACAACATATTCGGTGATGAGGGCAATGGCTTCGGGGTGGTTCAGTTTGACGCCGCGCTGTTTTCGCGCCCTTGCCACCAAAGCCGCCATAGCCACAAGCAGCTTGTCTTTTTCCCGTGGCGTCAGTTGCATAAATTGTCCTCAGAATGTCCAGGTTTTAGGCAGGCGTTCCCGGCCCATGCAGGCAGTGAACACCCTTATCAGGGACTTGCGCAAGCAAAAGCCGTCTTTGGCCAAGAGCCTTGCAACCAGCTTGCCATTCCATGCGGAGGCACCATCGTCGGGGCCCAAAACCGCGCGGACGTTGCCGATCAGAGTTTCAGCGTCGGGTGAGACCAGCAACAGGGTTGCCGTGGCATGATTGTCGGCGAAACTGGCTTTCGACCGGGGCCACATTGGCCCCATGCGAAGGATTTCGGAGTGGATGAGTTTGCCTTCGCGGCGGATGTGCCAGCGGTCCACGAGCGAGAGGTGTGTCACCTGCTCACCCCTTTCACGGCGCCCAAACACCTGAGGCTCGACGGCGAGAAAGCTTGCGTCGTCGGCGAGGTCCACATCCAAGGTGCGGTGAAGTGCACTGCCGTCGAACAGAATGGTTTCCTGCGGCATCCACAACAGAGTGGCTGCTTTTTCCGCCGTGAGCTTGATGCGCACGTCGGCGGATGGTCCCAGGGTGCGGTAAACCCGTTCTGCCGCCTGCGCGGTGAGGGTGAGGGAAGCAGCGGCCCCTGCTGTTGCCGTGATCCCGACCACGTCACCGCCTGCCAGACCACCACTTGTGTTGATCAAAATAGCTTCATTCGAACCGCGCAGTACGCGACATTTTGCCGAGCCTTCTTCGCGGAGAATTTGCACCCCTTGGCGGTCAATGCGAAGTTGTACTGAGCCTTCACTGCGCTGACGGAGAAGCTGGGCAAGGGCAGTCATGGGGGTGAAAAGCTCACAGTCAAAAGTC
>JANNNG010000025.1:0-3578 GCA_031398425.1 Hyphomicrobiales bacterium
CCGCCTCATCGGCAAGAACAATATTCATGGCTGGGATTTTGACCTTTACGTGCACCATGGCGCAGGCGCTTACATTTGCGGCGAAGAAACCGCCATGTTGGAGAGCCTCGAAGGTAAAAAAGGCCAGCCCCGCATGAAGCCACCATTCCCTGCCAATGTAGGACTCTATGGCGCGCCGACAACGGTGAACAATGTGGAATCAATTGCAGTGGCGGGAACAATCTTGCGGCGTGGTGCGACCTGGTTCAACGCCATCGGCAATCCCAATAATGTGGGCACCAAGCTGTTCTGCATTTCAGGACACGTCAACAAGCCCTGCAACGTCGAAGAAGCCATGGGCATTCCGTTCCGTGAATTGATCGACAAGCATTGCGGTGGCATGCGCGGGGGCTGGGACAATTTGCTTGCTGTGATACCCGGCGGTTCATCAGTGCGCATGGTACCTGCGGAATTGATCATCGATACGCCGATGGACTTTGACTCGCTCTCAAAACTGAAGTCAGGCCTTGGCACGGCGGCGGTCATCGTCATGGACAAATCCACCGACCTCATTCGCACCATCGCCCGCCTCGCTTACTTCTACAAGCACGAGTCCTGCGGCCAGTGCACGCCGTGTCGTGAAGGCACAGGCTGGATGTGGCGTGTGCTGACACGCATGGCAGAAGGCCGCGCTGAAAAGCGCGAAATCGACATGCTGTTTGATGTGACGAAACAAATCGAAGGCCACACCATTTGCGCCTTGGGCGACGCTGCGGCCTGGCCTATCCAGGGGTTGATCAATCACTTCCGCCCGGTTCTCGAAAAGCGCATTGACGAATATTCCTATCAATCTGATCCTGATGGCGCTGTGCGCCCCCACTTGATCCAGCAAGCTGCGGAGTAAGAAATATGAAGCTGCACCAGATGACGGAAAAATTGGACGTGGAGGACTCGAACCTCGAAGGTTCGACCTTCGACGATACCAACATGTCCGGTGCAACATTCAATGGTGTCGACCTCACAGGTGCAACACTCGACGCTTCAAACATGTCTTCGTGCAAAATCAAGGGCGGCAACATGGCAGGCTCAAAATTCTCAGGCACCAATCTCACGGGCCTCACCATAGAAAAATGTCGCATGACCGGCATGACCATTAATGGCATCCTCGTGCAGGACCTCCTGGACGCACACAAGGCCCACCATGCACCTCGCTGAACTCAATATTGGGAAATTCAGGTTCCCAACCAGCGATCCGCGCATGGCGGGGTTCATGGATAATTTAGACCGGGTGAATGCGCTGGCTGAACGCAGCCCCGGCTTTGTCTGGCGTTTGAAAGGTGACAATAACAATGCCACTGATCTCCGCATCGGCGATGATATGGCTGTTAACATGTCCGTGTGGACTGATGCGAAATCGTTGGAAAATTACGTGTTCAAGACGGTGCACGCGCAATTTTACAAGCGCAAACAGGAATGGTTCGGCCTGATGGAAAAGCCGCATATGGTGTTCTGGTCGGTGGAGGAAGGGCATTTGCCAACGCTCGAGGAGGCCTGGGACCGTTTGCAGCATTATGAGAAAAATGGTGCGTCCGACTTTGCATTCGGATGGGCCGAGGTGATGGATGTGGAGCGCATGCGTTCCTTGAGGTGTGCGTGATGTTTGTAGCAACCCCTCTCCGTCACGCTGCGCGTGCCACCTCTCCCGCAAGTGGGCGAGGAGAAGAATATCTTTCCTCGCCCGCTTGCGGGAGAGGTGGCAGCCGCGAAGCGGCTGACGGAGAGGGCATGGGATTGAAATAATGCCAAAGATCAAAATTGACGGCGTTGAGGGTGAGTTTGAGAACGGCTTGACGCTGCTTCAAGCCTGCGAACTGATGGGCGCTGAGGTTCCGCGGTTTTGTTACCACGAACGTCTGTCGATTGCGGGCAACTGCCGCATGTGTCTCGTCGAAGTGAAGGGCGGCCCGCCTAAGCCGCAAGCCTCTTGCGCCATGTCTGTGAATGACCTGCGCCCCGGCCCCAATGGCGAAGCGCCTGAGGTGTTCACCAAATCACCCATGGTGAAAAAGGCGCGGGAAGGCGTCATGGAATTCCTGCTCATCAACCACCCGCTGGATTGCCCGATTTGTGATCAGGGCGGCGAGTGCGACTTGCAGGACCAGGCCGTAGCCTATGGCAAGGCAGGAAACCGCTTTTTCGAGAACAAGCGCGCCGTGGAAGACAAGGATTTTGGTCCTCTCGTCAAAACCGAAATGACACGCTGCATCCAGTGCACACGCTGCGTGCGCTTTACCACGGAAGTGGCGGGCATCACCGATATGGGGTTGACGGGCCGTGGCGAAGATGTGGAGATTACCACCTACCTCGACCAGATCATCACATCGGAGTTACAAGGCAATATCATTGATCTTTGCCCAGTGGGTGCGCTGACGTCGAAGCCCTATGAATTCAAGGCGCGGCCATGGGAATTGCGCAAGACCGAAACCATCGACGTGATGGATGCTGTTGGTTCCAACATCCGCGTCGACTCGCGTGGCCGCGAAGTGCTGCGCATTCTGCCGCGCACCAATGACGCCGTGAACGAGGAGTGGATTTCGGACAAGACCCGCTTCGTCTGGGATGGACTGAAAACTCAACGCCTTGACCAGCCTTTTGTCCGCGAAATGGGCAAGCTGCGCCCCGCAACTTGGGCCGAAGCCTTGTCCCACATCGCCAAAAAGGTGAAAGCCGCCAAGCCTGAAAGCATGGGCTTCCTGGTTGGTGATCTGGTTTCCGCCGAAGAAGCCTTCGCTATTAAGGCGCTGGCGACGGCACTCGGCTCCACCAATGTGGATTGCCGCGTTGATGGTTCGCCGCTTGGCGAACATGGCGGGCGTGCGGGTTATCTCTTTAACTCCACCATCGCCGGCATTGAAGACGCCGATGCCATTATGCTCATTGGCTGCAACCCGCGTCTTGAAGCGCCGGTTCTCAACGCCCGCATTCGGAAACGTTCTTTGAAGGGCGGCTGCCTGATTGGCGTTGTCGGTGAACGCGCTGATTTGACCTATGATTACAATTACCTGGGCGCTGGTCCAGACAGTTTGGATCAATTCGTCAACCATGCGCCCGTGGGAAAACAAAAGCCCATGATCATTGTCGGGCAGGGCGCTCTCGCCCGTGCTGACGGTGCCGCAGTTTTGGCGAAAGTTGCGAAAGCCGCTGCCGCCATGGGCGTGGTGAAAGACGGCTGGAATGGGTTCAATGTGTTGCACATTGCTGCAGGCCGCGTTGGAGCGCTTGATGTCTGCGCGTTGCCGGGCGATGGCGGCATGGCGACCAATGAAATGATCGCTGCTGCGGGCAAGGGCAACATGGATGTTCTGTTCCTGGCAGGGGCTGATGAAATCGACATCAATGCCTTGGGAGCAACCTTCGTGGTCTACATTGGCACCCACGGTGATGCTGGCGCAAACCGCGCCGATGTCATTCTGCCGGGTGCAGCCTACACCGAAAAATCCGCGACCTACGTCAACACAGAGGGACGCCCGCAAATGACGACTCGCGCCACTTTCCCGCCCGGTGACGCACGCGATGACTGGTCAATCTATTCAGCACTT
>JANNNG010000079.1:0-14385 GCA_031398425.1 Hyphomicrobiales bacterium
AAAAAGCAGTATCATCAGCATGAGCCACAACGAGCAACAGTGTGCGTCCACGGCCTTGTTCAAGACTTTCTTGCGTGACGACCACGGGTTCCGTCTGCAGCTCCGGTATTGTGAAACGGGCCATCAGCCTGTGCCAGAGGACGCTGCAATGCCGACGAGGTAATTCCGTGTCACGGTTTCTGCACGAACTTCATCCCCGTCGGCAATCGCGCGGAATATCTGGGCGAGTTGCGCATGGGTATGATTGCGGACAATTTCAGCCACTTCACCATTTTCTCGGCGACCGTCAAACTTGTGGTCAGCGCGCGCCTTGATAATCTGGTCAAATGTTTTCAGAAGAAAGCTGTTTCCCGAAGCCACGTAGCAAGCTCGCGAGAACTGGTAGATCCTCGATTTGAACTCAAGCCAGCTGCCATGGTCAAGGATGGCATCCAGCGACGCCTTCAGCAGTTTCAGATGCGACTCGGAAATGTGTCGCGCTGCCAAAGCAGCAACGCCCGGCTCGAAGATCAACCGTGCTTCAATTGTCTCGAGAAAAGAATGTTCATGGGGTGCCTCGACATCAACATCCGCATCAATCCGCTCAATGATCTGCGGTGCCTGTTCAGATAGCCAGGTGCCTGAACCGACCTTGCGGGAAATGAGGCCCATTTCGTTCAGAATCAGCAGCGCATCGCGAACCTGCTGGCGGGAAGCGCCGAATGTTTCCGCCAATTTTCGCTCATTGGGCAACTGGGCACCTGGCAAATAGCGGCCCTTGCGAATGGCTTCCAAGAGTGCCGCATTTATAGCTGATGTCGTGACCACGGACCGGTTGTCTTGATCAGCAGATGAATTCTGGACGTCAGTCATTCAATTCCCCAAAACATCAGGCCCGTCGTTCGTAGGTGCGATCAAGCCGCAGCTTCAAATCAGCAATAAAGCCGGGCGTGATGGCCGCATCATGTGCCAATGAGTGCCATAACGGCAGCGAGTTAACGTAAGAACGCATGCCTGTCAGCCCCTCTTCCGCCTGCGCCCAATTCAGGCCCATGGCCTGCGGTCGCACATCAAGGCCAATACCTGCAATAGCGTCCATCATCTGATCGGCACCATTTTCATGCAGCATGGACCCGACGATGATGCCCAACCCGACAGGCTGCCCGTGCAAGAATTTTTGGCCCGTCTGTTTCTCCAGCGTGTAAAACAGGAAGTGGTCAGTTCCCTCAATATGGCGCGGGCACCAACCGGAGCCATGGAACGAGGTTCCCCACTTCAGGCCATCAACAAGCGTGTCAATGCCTACATCGGTCATCTGCCTGATACCATCGATATTCTTCAGAATGGCATCCACCTTTGACAAGGACTGTTTCGCAAGCCCCTCATCATAGGGCCATTTGGCCTCGATCTTTCCATTGTCACGAGCATATTGCCAATCGAGAACGCCCGTGTGGAAACAAAGAATGTCGCCGATACCCGACCAATTGAGGTGGCGCGGCGCCGCCCGCAACACATCATAGTCAATGAACACACATTCCGGCACAGCGTAGCCGCGATAGATGACCTTGCCGTTTTCACGCACACCGGAGCGGTGTGAATAGACAGCATTCACGGAGAGCGCGGTTGGCGCCTGGAAAAGTGGCAAATTGCGCCGCCACGCAAAATATTTCGCAACATCGAGCGCTTGTCCACCGCCGAGGCCGATAATGGCGCGGATGTCCTTGAGATCAGCTGCGTCGCGATCGAGATCAACCTGCTCAATCGAGTCAGCCAGATAGACCTGATAATCTGCGCCCTCAAACTCGTGTTTAAACATCTCCCAGAGATCTGGCATCGTGACGATGAGAAAGGGCGGATTGACGAAGTTTTTGAATTCTCCAAACAGGCCGCGTCCCATTACGGTTGGGAAGCCATAGTCAAGGCATGCATTGCACATGGTTTGGTCCTTTCAATAGGTTGCAGTCAGCCCGCCATCGACGGCGATACACTGGCCTGTGATATAGGTGGAAATATCAGACAAAAGAAACAGGAAGGCACCCGCACAGTCTTGCGCGGTTCCAGCGCGGCCCAGGGGCAGCTTCCGGCGATTGATATAGACGTCCCGAAACGAGTCTGTTGCATGTTCATGGGTGCCATCGGACATGATGGCCATGCGTGTGTCGATGAAGCCGGGCGCCACTGCATTCACGCGAACAGGTGCCAGATCAATGGCCATGGAACGGGTCAGATTGAGACCACCGCCTTTGGCCGTGGCATAGGCCACAGAATTGGCTTGGCCAAACAAGGCCTGCGTCGACAAGGTATTGACGATGGAACCGCCCTTCTTTGAAAGATAAGGCAGCACTGCCTGGCTCACACGCAGAATGGATGTTAGATTGGTTGATACAACTTTTTCAAAACGAGCCACTGTCACTGAAGCCGCATGACTTTCGTCAAGCATGGCCGCGTTATTGACGAGGCCGTCGATTGACACAAGCGCCTTTGCAGCCTCTTCAACACCGGACTTTACAGAGCCCTCGTCCAACACATCCATTGTAATGGACATGGCGTTGAGCCTGCGCGCCTGCGCGCTGACCTCCGCGCCATTGATGTCGGCCATGGCCACCTTGCCGCCTGCAGCAATGATGGCTTCAGCAACAGAAAGGCCAATGCCGCGTGCAGCTCCTGTGACCAGAATGGATTTGCCCTGGAGCAGAAACTTCATCCCTTTATGGCTCCCGATGAAAGCCCGGAGACAAGGGCACGTTGCGCCACAACGGTCAGGATGGTGATGGGAATGATGGCAAGAGCTGATGCCGCAGCCATCGGCCCCCAATCGAGATTTCGTGTGGAGATGAAGCCTGCGATGAAAACCGGCAGTGTCTTTGCAGAATTACCTGCCAACATGACCGGAATCAAAAACTCGTTCCATGCGAGGAGTGCGACAAAAATCGTCGTCGCTGCCATTCCAGGCAGGATCAACGGCAAGACAACATGGACCAGGATTTGCCAACGATTTGCCCCGTCGACAGCCGCACTCTGTTCAAGCGCAATCGGGATTTGTTCGACAAACGAGATCATCAGCCAAACCGCAAAGGGAAGATTCACCGCCGCATACATGATGATGAGCATAAGGTGATTGTCGTAAAGTCCCAATTGCGAAATGATCTGGAAAAGCGGGACCATGATGACGATGGCTGGCACGGCCCTGATCAGCACGAGGCCAACCTCGAGTGAGCCGCGCCCGCGGAAACGGGGTGAACGGGCCAGTGCATAGGCAGCCAGTGTCGCGATGAAGACGCAGAGCAAAGTTGACGCTAGTGTGATGACCACGGTGTTTATGCATGTCTGCCAGAAGCCGCGCGTTGCAAAAATTGCATCGTAGTTCTTCATTGTTGGCACAAAGTTGAAAAATTTCGGCGGAAACACAAAGGTGTCGTCGCGTTGCTTGATGGATGTCGAAACCGTCCAATAGACAGGAAACAGTGCGATGAAACTGGCCAACAGAAGGCCCAGATAGCTTAACGCATTTGCCAGCTGTTTGCGGGTCTTCGTCTTCATCGCGCATACTCCGTGGCGCGGCGCCACATCACATAAATGGGAGCCACAAGCGCGATCATCAGCACACCGAGTGCGGCCGCGCGCGATATCTGGAAAAAGATAAAGCCGGTATTGTAGGTCAACATGCCGAGCGTTTGCGTCGCGGTACCTGGACCACCCTTGCCCGTGAGAATGAAGATCAGATCGAACATCTTGAGACAGTCAATGATGCGGATCATGGCAATGACGAGCACCACCGGCAGCAAGGATGGCAGCGTGATATAGAAGAATATCTGTGAAGCACGCGCGCCATCGATGCTGGCTGCTTCTGGTGGGCCCTTGGGCAAACCAGCCAGGCCCGCCAAAGTGATCAACATGACAAAAGGGATCGATTGCCAGCTGTCGACAATCGTAACCGCCATGATGGCGGGCCAGCGCCATCCCAACCAATTGGGGCCGTTTATGTTGATCTGCTCGAATGCCCAGTTGATAACGCCAAGATCTGCATCAAACATGAAGCGCCACATCAAACCAACGGCGACTGGCGTCAGTAACATCGGTATGATCAGAACCGTGCGGAAGATTTGCGTGCCTGCCAGATTGCGGTGGAGAAGAACGGCGAGGCCTATGCCCAATGGAATTTGAACAACAAGAGCCAACACAATCAGGATTAAGGTGACCCAGATGGATTCCCAGAATCGGGGATCAGCAAAAGCCAGGACATAATTATCGAAGCCAATGAACTTTGCAGCCACAAAGGCGCCAAGTGTTTCATTGCGGAATGAGAGATAGAAGGCACCAATGATTGGCAGGGCGAAGACCACAATGAGCATCACCCAAGTCGGCAACACAAGCATTTCAGCAAGCCGAGCATTGGCAGTTTCAATACTCTTGGACCGTCCACGGCTTGGCATTGGCATATCATGGCTTCCTGGATGGAGGGGTGTGGTTGAGCCACACCCCCGTTGATGTTCTGCCCTGTTACTTCGCGTTCTCTTGAGCGAGGATTGGCTTTTCTGTTTCCTGAAGCGCGTCAAGACCAGCCTTGACCTCGACGGAGCCATTCATGATACCAGCCAGAGCATCAAGCGCCGCCTTTTCAAACTCTGGCCACACACGGATTTGTGGGTAACGCTCAATGCGCGTGCCCTCAGGAATATCGAGCACCGGCAGATAGGGATACTTGGCGACGAGTTCGGGGTCAGTGATGATTGACTTGCGGCCAATGGCTGCAGCGCCGGCATTGAGGTAGTTCTTGGCGTTTGACTTGCCAAGCACGAACTCCATGAATTGCCAGGCAACGTCCGGATTCTTTGCATCTGAAGGAATGCCGATGTTCCAGCCTGCAAGATGAGTCACGTCAACAGCGCCCTTCGGCATGGGCGCTGTGCCAATTTTGCCTGCGTGCTTCTGGTTTGCAGGATCGCTCAACATGCCCCAATAGCCAGAGTACTGAACCATTGCGCCAATGTCTGTTGACAGGAACTTGATTGTGGCGTCGTCGCTCGACGCAGAGATAGCACCTTCAGGCGCATAAGCGAGCATATCTTTGAGGAACTGCGTGCCAGCTACTGCTTCAGGCGTGTTGACGGTGGGATTGTAGTTTTCGTCATAGAGCTTGCCGCCGAAGCTCCACACCATGGTCATCCACCACCATGAGACATTGGGGCCGAACCCAAAAATGGCACCGTCGCCTTTGCCGGACTCCTTCACGGCCTTGGCATTAGCCTTGTATTCATCCCATGTCGTTGCAGGCTTCAGGCCCAACGCATCGTAAATGTCGGTGCGATACCACTGGATGAAGGGCTCGGTTGAAAGTGTGAGACCCAGCGTCTGGCCCTTGTACTTGCCGTAGTCCTGCTGGCCTTTGCTGAAGTCAGAAATGTCATATTCCTTCGAAGCGGCGATCTTGTCGTCCAGCGGCAACATCGTTCCAGCAGCGCCGAAGGGTGTGAGGAATGAATTGTCGAACTGGGCAACGTCGTACTGGCCTTGCTTCAGTTGAACCGCCAACATCAGCTTCTGGTGCATTTCGCCATAGGGCACTTCCGTTACATTCACCTTGTGGCCAGTCGCCTTTTCAAAGGCGGGAATGAAGGACTGAATGGCCGTTGAAGATGGCGACGGGCTAAGGAAGACATTCAATTCATCCGCCCAGGACAGTGTTGTAGACGCCAGCAGAATGGCTGCGGCTGAAAAAAGCTTCTTTGCAAATGGCATATGATGTTTCCTCCTGTGATGCCAGACTGGTGGGTAAGCCTGCGTCTGATGCGCCGCTTGGATGACAATGAACACCGAAAGGTCAACCATTGTCAATGGCCATCTGATCGCCTGAATTTCTCTATTTTACCGAAAATTTGGAAGTATAAGTGGATTTTGATTTGACAGTTGTTGACCAAATACGCAGTATTGCGCCACATTGGTTGGCCATTAAGTGGTCGCATAATTGGGAACCAGAAATGGCAACAGTTTCACTGAACAGTGTCGGAAAGTCCTACGGTTCGCAGTCCGTGGTGCGTGACATCAATCTCGACATTGCCGATGGTGAATTCATTGTGCTGGTGGGGCCATCAGGCTGCGGCAAATCCACAATCCTGCGGATGATTGCAGGCCTTGAGGATATCACCGAAGGCAAAATCAGCATCGGCGGCAAGGTTGTGAATGAGATGGAAGCGCGTGAGCGCAACCTCGCCATGGTGTTCCAAGACTACGCGCTCTATCCCAACATGACGGTGGAGGCGAACATCGGCTTTGGCCTCAAGATGAATAGTGTACCAGCGCCACAACGCGCTGCCCGCGTGCGCGAAGTGGCCAAGTTCCTGCAGATTGAACCCTATCTTGAACGCAAGCCCCGCGCCCTCTCTGGCGGCCAGCGCCAGCGGGTCGCCATGGGCCGGGCGCTGGCCCGCAAGGCGCAGCTCTTCCTGTTCGATGAACCGCTCTCCAATCTTGATGCCAAACTCCGGATGGAAGTCCGTACACAGATCAAATTGTTGCACCGCGACCTTGGTATGACATCCATCTTTGTAACTCATGACCAGACCGAGGCGATGACTCTGGCCGACCGCGTTGTCTGCCTGCATGGTGGCAACATTGCGCAGGTCGGCACGCCGGAAGATCTTTACACACGGCCTGCCAATGTCTTCGTGGCAAGCTTCATCGGTTCTCCGCAGATAAACCTTTTGCCTGCCGCTGTATCCAAGGGCGCGTTGAAACTGGCTGATGGACAAATGATCAAGCCGGCAAAACCGCTTGCCTTGGACGAAGGACGATCCGTCCTTGCAGGTCTCAGGCCTGAAGACCTGACGGATGAGTCCCGCGCTGCATCCATGACCATGCCCCAGACGCTACAGTTTGATTATCTCGTACCGGAAACTCTGGGTTCAGATACGTATCTGATTGGCGACATTGCAGGCACCCGCGTGACGGCCCGCTGCGCACCCGTGACACGGCCCAAAGCAGGTGCAAGACTGACACTGCATGCCGACACATATCATCTCCACCTGTTTGACCCCCAAAGCCAGAACCGCATCTGAATGACCGTAAGACCACAAGACATCAAAGCCTTCCGCACCGCCTTTGGCCGCAACCTGCTCGCCGAGATTCCAAACTTCGTCGCCGGGCCATGGCTCGTCGTCACAATGGAAGACCTTTGGCCGCATTTCAAAGCGCAATTCCCTGAAGGCCAGCCCACCTATTTCGTGCGCAGCATGGAGCGCGCCTATCTCGAAGCCACCCTGCCCCAAGTCACATCATACGCCTCAGTGATCGGCCTTGGCGGCGGCCAGGCCATCGACGCGGCAAAATATTTCGCATGGCGGCTGGACAAAAAGCTGCACCAATTCCCCACCTCGCTCTCCGTTGATGCCATGTATGGCCAGCGCGCAGGCGTGCGCGAAAAATCCATCGTGCGCTATGTCGGCTGGGCCATTCCCGAATGCGTCTATTTCGACTACGGCATTCTTGAAGCCGCCCCCAAACACATCAACCGCGCCGGCATTGGCGATGTCTTCTGCTTCTTTACCGGCGTGTGGGATTGGCAACATGCGCGAGACAGAGGCAAATGCGAAGCGCCCTGGCCCTATGATGAAGGCCTCGCCAACCACTCCCTCAAACTCGCCGAAGATGCACTAGCAGGCAAACAGGCCATCCATGACCTCACACCCCAAGGCATCAACCTCATCGTCGAGGCTTTCAAATGGGGTGGCGCATCCTATCACGGCGCCGGCTGGTGCCCGCGCCACATCGAAGGCGTTGAGCATTTCATCTTCTATGCGCTGGAGGCCCGAACCGGCATCAAGTTCCTGCACGGCCAGGCCGTCTGCCTCGGTCTCGTCGCGGGTGCGATGATGCATGGCAAACGCGTCGATGAATTGCGACAGGCAGTGGCCGATATCGGTGTCGACATCAGACCAGAGATCATGGGGCTGACTTGGGCGGATGTAGACGCGACGCTCATGGGCATGCGGGATTTCGCGCGCGAGAACAATTTGCCTTATGGCATTGCGCATGATTTTGAGATGGATCGTACCTTCCTCGACCGACTGCAGCGATCTGTAGAAAGGAATTGAAAAGGCCGCGAAGTGCGACGATCGAGAACGCGCGGTCTGCTGTAGGGGCTTGCTCAATCGCCAGATCGCAAGTCATCGATGCGGCGTGCGCTGGTTTTTACGTCCTCAAAAGTTGCCGTACACCCGTCACCTGTTGGAGACTGAGCAACAAAACAAAATGAGACCGGCGAGTCGCCAGTGGATAGTGCAAAGACCCGCGCCAGCTTCCAGGTCACGCCGTCCCTTGACCAATGAAATGCAAAAAGTTCATGGTCCCGATAGATCCGTAGGTCCATGCTTGGAGCATCGGACTCTTCGCCGTTGGCATCGTCCGAAAGATCTTTTGTAATAACTGACACGATTGTCGGAGTGAGAAGTTGTGAGTATTCATATGCGAGCTTTGCCCAAGTGCCAGCCTGGGTACGTACCAGCAGCGCACCTGCATCGAACTTAGCAGAAAATCCGACAGTGACTTTTGCGGACAAAGAAAAAACCGGTTCGCTGACACGCGTAGCAAGGCCCGGCGCATTGAGAATGGGCGGAGAGCCGTCAGGGCGGCAAAAGAAGTCCTTTCTCGCACCGGCGTGTATTCGACAGCTGTTGCTTGAAGTTTCAAAGCGATTGTCGTCAAGATCGTTTATTCTTTCTAGCTCACCGAAGTTCATAATTCTGCTCTCCCAAGCATCAACCAGTTCATGTTGCCATTCCCGCCACAATCTTCTCCGCCACCATCATGATCGGCGCCTGGATATTGGCCGTCGGCACGCGCGGCATAATGCTGCCGTCGATGACGCGTAAAGCCTCCATCCCATGCACGCGGCCCTCCCCATCCGTTACCGCCATTCTATCCGCGCCCATACGACACGTACCTGCGGGGTGGTGTTCGGTGTTGGCGTTGTTGCGCAGCCACCTCGCGATGCCCTCATCACTTGTCCCTTCAAGATCAGGATCAAGCGAGGCGGAGCGGAATTCGTCCCAGGGTTTCTGCGCCGCCATTTCACGGGTACGCTTGATGCCGTCCACCATCTCCTTCACATCGCGCGCATCATCGAGATAGTTGAAGTGAATGGCGGGATGGGCCCGTGGGTTTGCCGATTTCAGGCGAATCCGGCCGCGGCTGTAGGGGCGCATCTGGCTGACAAAATACTGGAAGCCATCGCCCAGCACCACCTTGCCATCCTGAAAATCCGCCAAGAATCCGAGGAACTCATGCTGCATGTTGATGAAGGGCGCACCCGAACCTGAGTCAAAAAAGGCCCCCACTTCAAAGAAATTTGATGCACCAAGACCGCGCTTGAACAGCAGCCATTCCAGCCCGATCCGCGCCCGGCCCAAAAGTCCAAGTTTGTTCTTGATGGAGACCGGCTTGTTGCAAGCGTATCGCAGCGGGGCCACGATATGGTCCTGCAGGTTTTCGCCGACGCCCGGCAGATCAAGTGAAACGGTGATACCCTGTTCGCGCAGGTGATCCGCAGGGCCGATGCCGGAGAGCATCAGCAATTGCGGCGAAGCGATGGTGCCGGTGGAGAGGATCACTTCACGCCGCGCTTCAATCAGCAGGGTCTCGCCATTGATCTCGCATTCGACGCCAACGACCTTCAAGCCATTCAGGCGCAGCTTGTTGACGAAGACATCGGTTCTGATGGTGAGATTGGAACGGTGCTTCACCGGCTTGAGATAGGCTTCGGCGGCACTGCAGCGCACGCCATTCTTGATATTGGCTTGTGTGAGATGCGTGCCTTCCTGCGGGCCACTGTTATAGTCGCGGGCTTGGGCGAGGCCCCAGGCTTCGCCTGCGCGCAGGAAACGATCATAGAACACATGATCGCCTTTGCTCTCGACAATGCTCATCGGGCCATCTTGGCCACGTTCCGGCATCATCTTGCCGTGGAAAGTTTCGAGTTTCTTGAAGTAAGGCAGACAATCGGCATAGGCCCAGCCATTGAGGCCGAAGTCTTTCCAGCCATCATAGTCCTTGGGATTACCCCTGACCCAAACCATGCCATTGATGGCAGAGCTGCCACCAAGACCGCGCCCACGCGCCTGCCCGAGAGAGCGGTTATTCAAATGCGGTTCGGGCTCACTCGCATAACGCCAGTTGTAGATCTTGCTTTCGATAGGAAAGGTGAGGGCCGCCGGCATACGGATGGTCAGCGCGTTGGCGGTGGGGCCAGCTTCAAGCAGACACACCGTCACATCCTTCTGGGCGGACAGACGATTGGCCAACACACAACCGGCAGAGCCTGCGCCGACAATCACATAATCATAAGCAGCCATATCAAACGATACCTGTCACCTTGGTTGCGTTGAGGAAATTTCCCGCCACAAAGCCGCGCGCCTCGGCAAGCGGGATCTGCAGCAGCTGAATGAAGATTGCCTCCATCAAGGGGGTCAGTGGCAATGCGACATCAGGATAGGTGTAAACACGAAGACCTGCAGCCTCAGCCGGGGCCGAGGCTGCAGGGGCGATAGCGACAACCTTGCCGCCCAGGGAGGTGAGCTTCTGGATCAAGGCCATATCGATGTCGCGGGTTTTGAGGTCGCCAAGGAAAATCACCAACTGAAATCCTGGTCGCACTAGCTCAATCGGTCCATGGCGGAACTGACCGCCTGACAGCGCGGTGCAATGCAGTTTCGCCGCTTCCTGCGTCAGCAAGGCCGCCGTTTGCGCGGAACCAAAACTCTTGCCGCGGCCTACATACATAAGTGGTGCCTGGGCATCGAGAAACTGCGTGACGTGTGAAAGCGCTGGCTGCCAGTCCTTGAGCATCTGGCTGCACGCGTCTGCGGCATGGGCAATGTCCTTGCAAGCCTGCGGCAGGCCACCACGCAAAGCCCCACCCAGAAGATGCTGGCAGGCAAAGCCGCCGGTGTAAGACTTGCTCGAAACCGTCATCTCAGGCCCTGCCATTGAAGCGAGGCGAACATCCGCCCAATCTGCAAGGCTGTTCTTCAATTGATTAGTGACGGAGATCGTCGTCGCAGGCCGGATACCGGGGAGCTTGGTGAGTTCCACGATCTCGCCGCTTTCACCAGATTGGGAAGTAGCGATCATGAGGCTGCGGCGGCTGATAATGTCTGGACTCTGCTGAACCAATTCGGACGTATCGATCAGGCACACTGGCACTGAGAGGGACTGCGAGAGTTGCAGGTACAAGGGATAAGACCCATGCAATGAACCGCCCATGCCCGTTAACAAGACACGGTCAAAATCACCATCGCTCAAGCGCGACGAAATTTGATGCAGGTCCTTTACCGTTTCCTTTTCCGGCCCGCGCGCGAGGGCTGCGAGCATGGCAGGCTGTTCAAGTATCTCATCAAGGTATGAGGCTGTCATGATTGAACTCGTTGATGGTGATGATTGGAAAAGCAAAGCGCTGCAGCGCCAACGAGCCCGGCCTTGCTGCCGAGTGTTGCCTGGAGGATGGTGGCCTTCGAAGCGTAGTCAGCCATGGCAAGGCGCGTGACAGTTTTTCTGATGGGGCCAAGCAGGTCTTCGCCTGCCGCACTCACACCACCGGCAAAGGCAATGCGATCCGGTGCAAAGACATGCATCCACGTGACCAGCGCCGCGCCAATAAATTGTGCTGCTTCCTCGATGATGCGTTTACACTCCTGATCGCCAGCCCGGGCAGATTCAAACAATGTGCTAAGCCCGTTGGTGCTGCCAAGCATGACACGATAGCGCTCTTCCATGGCCAATGCGGAGGCGACAGACTCCAGGCAGCCATGGCAGCCCTGCCGGCACGACCGTTCTCCTGACGGATCAACAATCACATGGCCGATATCACCCATGGTGCCATTGGCGGTGTGGACTGGCTTGCCGTTCTCGATAAATCCAACGCCAATGCCAGTGCCAAGGGCGACCGTGAGAAAGCGGTTGCTGCCCTGCCCCACGCCATAGCGATGCTCTGCAACTGCGGCCAGTGTCGCGTCATTTTCGATGTGGACCTTGTTGCCGGTGTTGGCACTCAGATAGTCGACAATCGGGAACTCATCCAACGCAGGCACGTTTCCCAGTCGCGTTGTACCCCTGGCGAAATCAATGTGGCCGGGCAACCCAATGCCGATGCCACACAATTCCTGGATCCCTAGCGACGCTTGCATCAGGCCCGCCGTTTCCAGATAGCGGTCTAGCAACACCGGAGCAGAAACAGTGGGGTCACTCTCAACAGTATCTTGTCCAAGCACCTCGCCAGCGAAGGACACAATGCCGATCTTGGCTGAACCGCCGCCCACATCAATGCCCAATGCTGGAAGGATTTGTGGCATCTCTGGCACTCAAGAAATCTTGTGACGCCGGACGGTCAAGACAAAACCATCACCTCGATAGATGGCCTTCACATATTCCAAAACTTCATCTTGCTCGCTGGATGTAACGCGCCAAGCAATGACGACGGGTGCTCCCACCTTGATGCCGAGATGCTTGGCGATCACCTCATCTGCCACACCGGGTTCAATCGCTGCATCAGCCCAGGCCGGTTGATAGCCCCAGAGCCGTCGCATGGTCGCGTAAAGAGAACCTTTCTCCACATCGGCCCGTTCAAGCCCCGGATAGGTTTCAGTGTCCAGATAAGTCTCTTCATAGGCCACAGGCTTTGAATCAACACAGCGTACACGCGTGAGACAATGATAGTTCTTGTCCTTCGGCAGCGTTTTGGCCAGGTGAATCTTTATACCCGCAGGCAAGCTGGCAACTTTCACAAGATCGATGAAGCGCGACGTTGGCTTTGATCCCGCATTCTCGACTTCAGAGGTGAAACTTCCAAACCCGGTCACCCCGCCAATGTGTTGCGAACGCGCATAGGAGCCACGGCCCTTCTCGCGATAGATCAGGCCTTTGCGATGAAGTTCGTCCAGTGCCTGGCGCACCGTGACGCGCGACACCTTGAACTCAGCTGCCAGTTCATTTTCAGAGGGCAATGCAGTTCTTTCGCTGCGCGAGACACCATGCTGCATGTCACGCGCCAGCAGGTCGGCCACTTGCCGATAGACAGGCGACGCGCCTGATTTCTGAACGAAGCGACGCGCCTTACTGGCCGAAAGAGCTTTCATACAAGGTCACCCGATTAACTCACATTCAATCGTGTATACTTGTCTTAACATGTTGTCAATCGACCAATGGCTTTGACGTTTCTTCCAGATGCAATATCATCGGCGACAACTTCTCAAACTCAGACAGAATGGCTTGAATCTGAAATGACAATTGCTGACCGACTTCAATCCCTGGGCATAGAATTGCCTGATCTCCCGACACCAAAGGGTATTTACATGCCTGCTGTCCTTCACAATGGAACCCTCTATCTTTCAGGCCAGGGACCGCTTCTGGAAGATGGTACACTCGCCAAGGGAATTGTCGGCCAGGACGTCACCATCGAGGATGCAAAATTCCATGCACGGCGCACAGGCATGGTTTTGCTGGCTGCGGCACAACACGCATTGGGTTCGCTTGACCGGGTTGAGCGTGTTGTCAATGTGCTGGGCATGGTGAATGGCGCACCGGGTTTTGGTGAACATCCAAAAGTCATCAATGGCTGTTCCGAATTGTTTATCGAAGTGTTCGGAGAAGCGGGTCGCCATGCCCGTGCCGCCGTCGGCATGGGCACCCTGCCAGAAAACATCACCGTCGAGATCACAGCCGTTTTTGCAGTAAAGCCATGACAGTCTATGACACGCTTGGCGTTCGCACGATCATCAATGCGAAGGGTACTGCAACGCGGCTTTCAGGTGGCATCATGCGGCCTGAAGTTTCAGCCGCAATGGTTGAAGCCTCACAACACTGTATCGATATGGCGGAATTGCAAGCGGCGGCTTCACGGGAGATTGCCAAGGTCACTGGCGCTGAGGCGGGCTACATCGCTTCCGGCGCTTCCGCCTGCCTTTTGCTTGCAACGGCTGCTTGCATAGCGGGGCTTGATCCCGGCCGCATGGCGCGTTTGCCGGATACGCACGGCATGAAGAACGAAGTCATCATGATCCGCAGCCAGCGGAACTTTTATGACCACGCCATTCGCGCCGCGGGGGCCACCATTGTCGAGGTGGGCCTACCCGATCGCTATGCGGGTGCCGGTGTGCGTGATGCGGAAGGCTGGGAGATCGAAGACGCCATCAGCGAACGAACAGCGGCAATATTCTACGTTGCAGATGCCGCGTCGCAGCCTACTCTTCCCGAAGTGACTGCCATCGCCAAGAGGCACAAAATACCGGTCATCGTCGATGCCGCTGCCCAGCTCCCACCGCAATCGAACCTCAAGCGTTTCATCAAAGAAGGTGCTGATCTTGTCGCCTTCTCTGGCGGAAAGGTGTTGGGTGGGCCACAGGCCAGCGGCATTCTCTG
>JANNNG010000170.1:0-2322 GCA_031398425.1 Hyphomicrobiales bacterium
AATGCATCTCCGGCACCATGATCGCCAAGGGTGGCAGTCTGGTGCACAAGATTTATGAGGAAGCGAAGTAATGGAACACATGACAATCGATCCCTTCATCTCGCTCCTCGGCATCTTTGTGCTCGCTGTCTTTGTCGGCTACTATGTGGTCTGGAACGTCACACCCGCCCTTCATACGCCGCTCATGAGCGTCACCAATGCCATTTCCTCAGTGATCGTCGTGGGCGCGTTGCTCGCGGTAGGCGCAGGCGGCGTAGCCTCAGGCTCGACCACGGCCATGATCTTCGGCTTCTTGGCACTGATCCTCGCGTCGATCAATATTTTCGGTGGCTTCATGGTCACCTCGCGCATGCTTGCGATGTACAAGAAGAAAGAAAAGTAAATGAGCGCCAATTTCGCCGCTGTTCTGTATCTTGTTGCAGGCTCCATGTTCATCATGGCCCTCCGTGGCCTGTCATCTCCCGCCACGTCGCGCACCGGCAACACGTACGGAATGGTCGGCATGGGCATTGCGGTGCTGACGACACTGGCACTTGCAAAACCATCAAGCCCGGTGGTGTGGATTTTGATCCTCGCAGGCATCGGCATCGGTGCCGTCATCGGTGGCATTACCGCCAGGCGCATTCCCATGACGGCCATGCCGCAACTGGTGGCGGCGTTTCATTCGCTCGTGGGTCTTGCCGCCGTCTTTGTGGCAGCAGCGGCATTCTATGCGCCGGATGCGTTTGGCATCACCACGAACGGTATCATCCATGCCTCATCCCGCGTTGAAATGGCACTGGGTGCTGCCATCGGTGCCATCACCTTCACAGGCTCCATCATCGCGTTTCTGAAACTCGATGGCCGCATGTCCGGCTCGCCCATCATGTTGCCTGCACGGCATCTGATCAACATTGCCCTCGCCGCAGCGCTGGTCATTTCAATCTACATGTTTTTTGCGGGCGCCGGGGTAATTTGGTTCTGGCTCATCATCCTCATCAGCTTCGCCCTGGGCTTCCTGCTCATCATTCCCATTGGCGGTGCCGACATGCCTGTGGTGGTATCAATGCTGAATTCATATTCCGGCTGGGCCGCTGCAGGAATCGGCTTCACATTGGCCAACACGGCACTGATCATCACGGGTGCTCTTGTGGGATCATCTGGTGCGATCCTCTCCTACATCATGTGCAAGGGCATGAATCGCAGTTTCATCTCTGTCATCCTCGGTGGCTTTGGCGGCGAAAGTGCGGGCCCCGCTGCCGGAAAGGGCGAAACCAAGCCCGTCAAGCAAGGCAGCGCCGAAGACGCCGCCTTCATGATGAAAAACGCGGAAACCGTTGTGATCGTGCCGGGTTATGGTATGGCCGTGGCACAGGCCCAGCACGCGCTTCGCGAGATGGCCGATCACCTCAAGAAATCCGGCGTAACCGTGAAATACGCCATCCACCCCGTAGCCGGCCGCATGCCCGGCCACATGAACGTGCTGCTGGCCGAGGCCAACGTGCCCTATGATGAAGTCTTCGAACTGGAAGACATCAACAGCGAATTTGCCCAGGCCGACATCGCCTTTGTCATCGGTGCCAACGACGTGACCAACCCATCGGCGAAAGACGATCCGACATCACCGATCTACGGCATGCCCGTCTTGGAAGTCTGGAAAGCAAAGACAGTCATGTTCATAAAACGCGGCATGGCCTCAGGCTACGCTGGCGTCGACAACCCGCTGTTCTGGCGCGACAATACGCTGATGCTGTTTGGTGACGCGAAGAAGATGACGGAAGAGATCAACAAGGGCATGGATTGACTTTCATCGAATTAGCTCTGCGGCGGTCAAATATTTGATGGAATCGGATGGACACCAAAGCCAACCACTCAGAATATTCAACCTATCGCGAACACACGATTGAACATTTGTTTATCGGCGAGGTCCTCAGGCATTTTTGGAGAATTGGAGAGCCAAACGTAGAAGTTTTTCGTTGTGAATTCGATCGAGGCGGCTACGACCTTGTCATATCAAGACGCAGCGTGTCTCGATTTGTCCAGTTCAAGACAGCCTTGGCAAAAGGCAAATCCAATAAAGTCACTATCAGTATCAACTTGGCCGAAAAACAAAATGGCTGCGTTGTATTGATTTTGTTGGACGATGCACTGAATATGGTGGGATTTAAGTGGTATGGTGCAAGATTGGGAATGCCATTTCCTGACATCAGAGATTTGCCTATCGCCAAACATACGAAAGGCGACTCCAAAGGCAAGAAATCAGAACGTCCGGATCATCGAGTGATAAAGCATACTGCTTTTGAGACTTGCTTAAATTTGGATGAAGTGTTGCAAAAATTGTTT
>JANNNG010000305.1:0-9516 GCA_031398425.1 Hyphomicrobiales bacterium
GCAAGAACGGTATGAATGGGCAAATAGCGCCACTGCTTCCCCCCTTGGAAGGTCAAAGCGGGTTGCGCGTAGTTTCAAATCGCAAGTAGGCTACTCGATATCTTCTACCACACCGTCGCCACCACCGTAGACGCGGTGTGCCAGTGACGACTGGATGAAATCATCCAGGTCACCATCGAGAACCGCATTGGGACTGGTGCTTGTGTGGCCCGTGCGCAGGTCCTTGATCAACTGATAGGGTTGCAGCACATAGGAGCGAATCTGGTGACCCCAGCCAATGTCGGTTTTCTTGGCATTCGCGGCGTCCACTTTTTCCTGTTTCTTTTGCAGTTCCAATTCATAGAGCCTGGCCTTCAGCATCTTCATGGCCGTGGCCCGGTTCTTGTGCTGGGAGCGTTCGGCCTGGCAGGCCACAATGATGTTGGTGGGCACATGCGTGATGCGCACGGCAGAATCCGTGGTGTTGACGTGCTGACCGCCCGCACCCGAAGCCCGATAGGTGTCAATTTTCAAATCGCTTTCGAGTATGTCGACAACGATGTTGTCGTCGATGACAGGATAGGCCCAGGCTGAGCAGAATGACGTGTGCCGCCGGGCATTGGAATCGTAAGGTGAAATCCGCACCAGACGATGCACACCGCTTTCGGTCTTCAGTTTGCCATAGGCATTGTGGCCCTTGATCTGCAGCGTGCACGACTTGATGCCGGCTTCTTCGCCGTCATGCATGTCCAGCACTTCAACCTTGTATTTGTTCTTGTTGGCCCAGCGCACATACATGCGCATCAGCATTGAAGCCCAGTCTTGACTTTCTGTGCCACCTGCACCGGCGTTGATCTGCAGGAAACTGTCATTGGCGTCAGCCTCGCCAGACAGCAGCGCGTCGAGTTCTGCGGCAGCCACCTCTGCTTTGACTGCTTCAATCGCCTTTTCCGCTTCGCTCACAATGCTGGGGTCGCCCTCGGCTTCCCCCATTTCGATCAGTTCCCTGTTATCGGCAATCGATTGTTGAATGCGGCGAATCGAGCCGATGCGGTTTTCCAGGTCCTGCCTGCGGCGCATCATTTCCTGCGCCTTCTGCGGATCACTCCACAGTGTTGGGTCTTCCGCCTTGGCGTTCAGTTCCGCCAGTTCGCGAAGGGATTGATCCCAGTCAAAGATGCCTCCTGAGCAGCCCGACAGACTGCTCGATCTCTTCGACGAGTTTGTTGATTTCAGCGCGCATGGTTGATCCGGTATCGATTCAGCGAAGACCGCTCAATAGAGGCCGCCACTGGGCTCCGTCAACCCGGTCGCGGTTGCAGGTTTCTTGGGAGTCGCCGGAACCAGCACGACACCTTCACTTTTTTTGCCGCCCGAACCCACGCTCGCAGTCTGGCCGATCAACCGCGTGTTTTCCGGTGGCTCATCACCCGGCTTGAAGGCTTCGAGAATGGTGCCCTCTTCGCCGAAGATCGAGCGGCGACCATTGGCAGCATTGATCGGGATCAGTTCAATGGCCCTTGGCACATGGAAGGGAATGGCGGCCTGGTCCTTCAAGGCCAGCTTCATGAAGTCAGCCACCACAGGGGCAGCAAGTTCACCACCCGTGCGCTTCTTGCCCATGGGCTTGGGGTTGTCATAACCGATGTAAACACCAACCGTCAGGTTCGGCGTATAGCCCACAAACCAGGCATCGCGCTCATCATTGCTGGTGCCCGTCTTGCCCGCTACGGGCTTGCCCACAACCTGCATCTTCCTGCCGGTGCCCCGCTGCACCACGCCCTCCAGCATGGAGGTGATCTGATAGGCCGTGTAGGGGCTCATCACCTGATCGCGCACGTCGATGAATTCCGGCTCCACCATGCCCTCGACATATTCCACCGCCTCGCAGGCCGAGCAATCACGCTTGTCGTGGCGGAAAATGGTCTTGCCGCGCCGGTCCTGGATACGGTCAATCAGAGTGGCATCAATCTTTTTGCCGCCGTTGGCAAACATACTGTAGGCGGTGGTCATGCGCAGCAGCGTAGTTTCCGAAGCACCCAGCGAATTCGCAAGGTGCCGCGGCATCTGGTCGTAAATGCCAAGCCGCTGGGCGAGATCGGCAATCTTGGTCATGCCGAGATCATCGGCAAGGCGCACCGTCATGGTGTTGCGCGACTGTTCAATGCCGCGCCGAAGCGTCGAAGGACCGCCGAATTTTTCCGCGTAGTTCTTGGGCCGCCACACCTTGCCATTCGAGAGTTTGATGGTCAAAGCGGCATCCAGCACAACCGACGACGGGGTGTAGCCATTATCGAGCGCTGCTGCATAAACAATGGGCTTGAATGACGATCCGGGCTGCCGCATGGCCTGGGTCGCGCGATTGAATTGCGATCCCGAATAGGAAAAACCGCCAACCATGGCCAGCACCCGACCAGAATGGGGGTCCATGGCCACCAATGCCCCTTCCACATCGGGGATTTGCACAAGGTGCCATTGCTGCGCACTGGCCGAGGGTGCCACGTAAACGATGTCACCCGCTTTCAACACCTGGCTTGCCTTTAGGATTGGTTTGCCAAGCTTGGTTCCATCCACAAACTCCATGGCCCAGTTCATCAGTTCCACGGGAATGTTTCCGGTTTCGCGTTCGTCTCCCAGGGCGCCGCTCGCCAACCGCGTTGGCTGCAAACCAATCTGTGCCGCAGCGTCATCAACCGCTGTCACAATGGCAAGCCGCCACGGGGCCACATCATCAGACACTTTCATGTCTTCCATGTGCTTGGCCCAATCGCCGCCTTGCAAATCAACCGATTTTACAGCGCCGCGGTATCCGCGTTTCCGGTCAAATTCAATCAACCCCCGCGCCAGCGATTGCCGCGCAAAAATCTGCAATTTGGGATCAAGCGTTGTCCGTACGGAATAGCCACCCTTGCCCAGGGCTTCCTTGCCATAGAGGTTCACAAGATCACGGCGCACCTCTTCGGCGAAACCTTCTGCCGCAAACAGCTTGGCACCAAAGGGACGCGGACTCACCGCCAGCGGCTTGGCTTGCGCCGCCTTCATTTCAGCGTCGGTGATATAGCCGTTATCTTTCATCTGCTCCAGCACCCAGTTGCGCCGTTCTGTGGCACGCTTAGTGAAGCGGAAGGGGTGGTAATTGTTCGGCCCCTTGGGCAGCGCTGCGAGGTAAGCCATTTCATCGATCGTCAACTCGTCAAGCGATTTCCCAAAATAGTTGAGAGAGGCTGCCGCAATGCCATAGGAATTGAGCCCCAGAAAAATCTCGTTGAGATAAAGCTCGAGAATCTGATCCTTGCTGAAGGCGCTTTCGATGCGCTGCACGATCAGTGCTTCTTTCAGCTTTCGGGAAAGCGTTTGTTCATTGCTCAGCAGAAAGTTCTTGGCCACCTGTTGCGTGATGGTCGATGCACCTACGATCTGGCCACGTTGGCCCATGATCTTGATCTGAACATAGCGAATGCCTGCCGCTGCAATGCCGCGCCAATCCAACCCTGCGTGTTGATAGAAAGTTTTGTCCTCAGCTGCGAGATAAGCCTGCACCAGTTTTTTTGGCACCTGGTCGATGGGCACAAACAAACGGCGCTGTTCAGCATATTCGGCAAGCAGCGACCCATCAGATGCGTGCATGCGCGTCATCACCGGGGGTTCATAGGCGGCCAGTTGCTTGTAATCAGGCAAATCCTTGGACACGTCCCAGATGACATAAAGTGCAACCCCGGCCAGACCGAGCACCACCATGAAGACAGCAGTGAACATCCATCCCAAGAACTTGAGCATTCGCTCGCTTTGCCTTCCTGATTCCCAGTACCGGGCCTTCAACGCGCCCGTCGCCGCGATACACCACCACCCCAGCGCGTATCAAATGAAAACTAGGCCGGAATTGTGGCTACTCGGCGGCACCCAGTGACGCGAAATGCCGGTCAATGGCCTTGCCCAGGGCTGCTGCCATGTCCGCCTGCCATTTGGCGCTCTTGAGTTTGCGCTCATCATCGCGGCTGGAAAGATAGCCAAGCTCAATCAAAACCGAAGGCACATCGGGCGCCTTCAAGACGACAAAGCCAGCGGAGCGCAGAGGCTTGCCCGTCATCGTTGTCACACCTTTGAGTTCTTCGAGAGCCGTGCGCGAAAACAGATTTGCATGGTTTTTCGATTCGCGTTGCACAAGTTCAATCAACACGTCGGCCACTTCGCCCTCTTCTTCCGCGAGGTCGATGCCGGCGATGATATCAGTCTTGTTCTCCTTCGAAGCCAGAGCCGCCGCCTCTTCGTCTGATGCCGTGTCCGAAAGCGTGTACAGCGTTGTACCCGTCGCAGTCTTGCCACGCACCGTATCGGCGTGAACCGCGATGAACAAATCAGCCCCGGCATGCCGCGTAAAGGCGACGCGTTCGGTCAAGGTCATGAACCTGTCGTCGTTGCGAGTCATCTTCACGCTGTACTTGCCACGGGTCGCCAAAACGCGTTCCAACTCCTTGGCAAAGGCAAATACCACATCCTTCTCCTTGGTCTTGCTGGGGCTTATTGCACCAGGGTCAATACCACCATGACCGGGGTCAATCACAATCACGCGCTTTCCATCCGCATGCGGCAGGGCGGGAACATCACCAGGCTTTTTCGACGGCATGATCACCGGCAGGCTTGCCGTTGTTTCAGGTGATGAAGGCACTGCATCGCGCGCCACCGCAGCAGCAAATGCCTCCGGCGTTGTCGCCACAAGGTCAATGGCAATGCGTGGTTTTGACTTTCCTTTTTTTGGCAGAAGTTGCGATTGTTTGATCAGCACCGGACCATCCGTATCAATAACGATACGAGACTTGCCTTTTTCCATGATGCCATAGCGAACCTGACGGATCAGCCCCTTCGCCTTTTGCCCGGCACCCGGCGGCAGATCAAACCCAACATCAGCCAGATCAATCACTACCCGATAAGGCTCCGCCACCACCGTCGCCGTGAAGCCGGTTCCCTCCGTCAAAACCACAAAAAACCGCGTCGTCTCGCCCTTCGCCACAATGTCGATGGCCGTGGCCGTGACGGGCTTTGCCGCATAAGCGACAGCACTCAAAAACGTCCAGGCCAACACCGCGAACGTCATGACGGCGGGGAGATAGAAACTGCGACGAAAGTTGAACATGGGGCCCTGAAACCGTTGAGACCCCAAGCTACAGCCCTGTGGTTAACCGGAGCTTTCGTACGCGGCGAGAAAGGGACCTCTCTGGCCCTTCGGGCACTTCCCCAATGAAATGGGGAAGACTGGCGGTAAGACCGCGCTCTACAATCGTCATCTGGTGATTGTAATCAGTATTTTCCCTTGTTGTTTGGGAGATGTAACGGCTTGGTCTTCCCCAACTTGTTGGGGAAGTGCCCGAAGGGCGATGGGGGCCTCCTTGGCCACATGCAATTGCCCTGCTCCCGGAGGGGAGGGACTCGCAGTAAAAACTGGCTTTCTGAGCACAGAGGGAGTTGGCTGCAACAAGTCCCGCCCCTCTGGGCAGGGTGCCCGAAGGGCTGGAGAGGTCCTTTTTCGCCGTGCGCGCCCGCCACGTCCCGGCAACATTAACTGGCCAATTGCAGACGCGCCAGTGCAAGATCGTAAGAAGTCTGCATTCTCATCAAGGTATCAGCGTTGATCTTGAACTGCCGTTCAAAGCGCAGCGCCATGTCTGCGCTCAGGCTGGCATGGCCGTTCAGCACTGTGCTCAGTGCCTGACGTGATATACCCATTTCTGCGGCCAGATCAGTAATGCTGCGGCCACTCGGTGCAACGATTTCGCTCATGAGCCAACGTCCAGCATGGACCGAGATCGAGGGATGCATCTTAAGAGCCATGATAATCCTCCAGGTTCATATCCGTTATGGTAGACGTTTGTGTGACGGTGAAAGTGAGACGCCAGTTGCGTGTTACAGTCATGGACCACGTTCCATTCCGGTCGCCCGTCAGACGGTGCAAGCCATAATTCGGCGGTCTTGCCAATTCACCAAGCGAAGTCGCAGCCGCAATAAAAGCAAGCATCGCACGAAGCCGCTCCACATCACCCACAAGGCCTTTTGAATTTCCAGTCAAAAAGAACCGCTTCAGGGCCTTGTGCGAGATACTCTCGATTTCCATGTGTCAAGTGATACATGACAACGGCAGGACCGTCAAGTGCGACATGACGGAGAGGTTGAGAGTAAAGAACTCCCCAAGTTGCCCAATAGTATGCGGCTATACATGAGGCACCTCAACCGCACTTCGGTCACCTTCTCCCACCAAGAGGCGTGGGAGAAGGCCGCCACAATGAGCCTTCTCCCGTTACTTCCAACGGGAGAAGGTGCCCGCGGATAAGGGGCAAGGCGGGATATCGTCGGACATCGCGACGACCGCAGTTGCGGACAGTCACTTTGCACTCGAAAATCTTCACTGATATTTTCTGCGTTTAAATGCTGCAACATCCTGTAGTGTCAGCTTGAACCATTCCCCGTTTGCTCTCTTTTCTGCAAATCGACGGTGCCAATAAGCTTCAATCCCTGCAGGATCGTCGGTGCGGATCGAATGGTCGAGACTCGAAGCATCTGGAAGAGCGGTGCTTATCTGTTTGACGCGCTTTTCGAGTTCCTCTCCCCGACCTACCTTGTAATAGGCACCGGACTTGATCAAATAGACATAACCTCCTTTTGCAGCTGTGCGGTGGGACGACTTTTTAGATTGTGGAGCCTCTTTGGGCAGTAACGCCACAACATCAGCGAAACTTTCATCATTTACTGCCTAATTCCTTAATTCTTCAATCAAATGCACTTTGCTGTCAAACTGTGCCATAACAGACTTATAGCTGGGAAAGCTTGGGTCTTTGCGCCGACGTAGTTCAAATTCTGGTCTGACAGGAACCCTCTGGAGTTCTCGAATAAAAATGGCAAAGGCTTCAAAAACAGCAATCCTATCGAGTTTTTTCCCAAATTCGTTGGGCGAAAATCCGGCTTCGATCAAGGCTTCGCTCCAGCGTACCCAAATCTTGCCTTCCCAATCGTGTCTGCGAATTCCAGTCCTGTTTTCGAATAGTTCTTGCCCCGGAGATCTGCCGCCGTTCTCTTCGGCCAGTCGTTTTATTTCTTCAATAATCTGATCTCGCATCCAGTCAGCCTCCCGAGCAAGCACACTAATAACATCAGCTGCAAGTTTCTGAAACCGCCGAGACTGGCTCCCCCAATCCCCGCTTGCATCCCCACTCGTCACCCCCTAGAACCATCTAGTCCGACGCCAGACTCAAGCCCAATCGCCCAAATCCGGCCAAAGACGTGACAGTTTCGCAACAAACGGGTGTCCGGTTCGCTTCAAACATGAAAGCAACCCGCAAGCGGCGTGATAAAAGGGTTGCCTTGGGCAGCCCCGACATCGTGAGGGTGGTCGGAACCATCAAGCGGGTCGAACCAAAGCGTATCAAACCGTCCGGAGCCAGAGTCCGGGCAATGTAAAATCAACCGCAGGGCCAATGAACCTGAACGCACACAGAAACAGCACAGCGCAGAGCATCCCATGGGTTGCGGCGGCAGCTGTTCGGTCGTCAGGCCTTCCGCTCGCACAATCAGCACGCACATCACCAACCCTCAAATTGCGCATGGAACCGGATCGCGCAACGTTGGGGCCCTTGGGCAGTGCGGCCACAAGGATTATACAACCATGGGCAACAAAATGCTCATCGACGCCAGCCAGCGCGAGGAAACTCGCATTGTGGTGGCCCGCGGCAACCGCATCGAAGAATTCGATTTCGAAAGCGTCAATCGCAAGCCCCTGAAAGGCAATATCTATCTTGCCAAGGTCACACGGGTTGAACCGTCGCTGCAGGCGGCCTTCGTGGACTATGGCGGCAACCGCCATGGCTTTCTGGCCTTCGCCGAAATCCACCCCGACTATTACCAGATCCCGATTGCTGATCGTCTCGCCCTCTTGAAAGAGCAGGAGGAAGACGACGCGGCAGAACGTGAAGATGATGATGATCATCCCGACGACAATGGCAATACCGTCGAGCAACCTGATGAAGAACCATCGGCAGACGATGATAAGGATGTGTCTGCTGAAGTCATGCCGCTGGAAGCGGAGGATGCACCCGCACTGTTAAGCTTCGACGAGATCACAGATAACGAAGCGCCCGCAGAACCAGTGCCAAACGGCGAATCTGCCGAAATCGTTGCGATTGAAGAACACCCCGAAGATCGCAAGGTCGAATCCATCGGTGCTGAAGATGCCCTCGAAGAGGTGCCACAGCGCCGCCAGCAGCGCAGGCCACGCCGCCGCGTCTACAAGATTCAGGAAGTCATCAAGCGCCGCCAGATCTTGCTGGTCCAGGTGGTGAAGGAAGAGCGCGGCAACAAAGGTGCAGCACTCACGACGTACTTGTCACTCGCCGGTCGCTATTGTGTGTTGATGCCGAACACCGCAAGGGGCGGCGGCATTTCCCGCAAGATCACCGACGCCGGTGACCGCCGCCGTCTGAAGGAAGTCGCCAGGGAGGTGGAAGTGCCACAAGGCATGGGCCTCATCGTGCGCACGGCTGGCGCGCAACGCACCCGTCCTGAAATCAAGCGCGACTTTGATTATCTCATGCGGCTTTGGGAAAGTGTCCGTGATTTGACGTTGCAATCTCAGGCTCCCTGCCTGGTCTACGAGGAAGGCAGCCTGATCAAGCGTTCGATCCGCGATCTCTACACAAAGGATGTGGATGAGGTGATTGTCGAAGGCGACGAGGCCTATCGTGAAGCCAAGGACTTCATGAAAATGCTCATGCCGTCCCACGCCAAGAACGTGAAACTCTATTCCGAGAACAAGCCATTGTTCACGCGGCACGGCGTAGAAACGCATCTCGATGCGCTGTTCTCTCCCACCGTCACATTGCCGTCGGGCGGATATATCGTGATCAACCAGACCGAAGCCTTGGTCTCCATCGACATCAACTCCGGCAAGGCCACGCGCGAACACAACATTGAAGACACGGCCACCAAGACCAACCTGGAAGCCTGCGATGAAATTGCCAGACAACTGCGCCTGCGCGACCTCGCAGGCCTCGTCGTCATCGACTTCATCGACATGGAAGAGAACCGCAACAACCGAAATGTCGAACGCCGCATCAAGGACGCCCTGAAAAATGATCGCGCCCGCATTCAGGTAGGCCGCATCTCGCACTTTGGTCTACTCGAAATGTCACGTCAGCGCCTGCGCCCCGGTCTCATTGAAGGCACCTTCCACACCTGTCCCCATTGCGAAGGCCGCGGCATGATCCGCTCGCTTTCGTCCTGTGGTTTGGGCGTGTTGCGACAGATCGAAGACCAGCTCTTGAGGAAGGCCGAGAATCTGAACGTCACCTGTGCGCGTGACGTGGCAGGCTATCTCTTGAATGAAAAACGCGACAGTCTGCTGGTACTGGAGCAAACCTACGGCATCACAATTTTCATCGTCGCGGCCCTGCACGACATGAAAGGCACGCAAGCCACAATCGAACGGGCCAACGAACGCGAACACGTGCAACGCCGCATTCCCGCTGCTGCACCCGTGCGCATGGAATCGGCCCT
>JANNNG010000276.1:0-6914 GCA_031398425.1 Hyphomicrobiales bacterium
ATTGCCGAGGCGCAGTTGCCGAAGCTGGTGCAGGGCAAGCGGCTGCATGCGGGGTTCGTTGTTGCAGTGATCGCGGCTGTTCTGGTGTGGGTTGTCAATGCAAGGCACGTGCTTGGATTTGAAATGCGGGCGGTGGGTTTCAATGCCAAGGCGGCAAATTTTCTGGGCATTCCCGTCAATCGTGTTCTGGCAAAGACGGCTTTGCTTTCGGGTGGGCTTGCGGGGCTTGCGGGCTGGTCGGAAGTCACGGGGCTCAAGGGCAATCTCACGCTCGATCTGTCGCCAGGGTTTGGCTACACGGGGATTGTGGTGGCGATGCTGGCGATGTTGCATCCGCTTGGTGTCGTTGTGGCAGCGATTTTCGTGGCAGCGGTCTTCGTGGGTGCTGATGCCATGAGTCGGAACGCCGGTGTGCCCAGCTACATTGCTCAAGTGATGGTGGCCGTGTCGCTGCTGGCCATGGTGACGGCCTTGATGTTCACGCGTTATCGCATGCGGTGGCGCTGAGATGTGGGCGGCCGTTGAAATCCTGTTCACCGCGTCGCTGTGGGCTGCTGCCATTCGCATTGCCTCGCCGCTGATTTTTGGCACGCTGGGGGAGTTGATCTGCGAACGCGCTGGTGTCTTGAACCTCGGCATAGAAGGCATCATGACGGCGGGGGCGTTTTCAGGTTGGCTCACGGTTTATTTTGGGGGTGATCTTTGGGCGGGTGTTGCCGTGGCGGCATTGGTTGGTGCAGCACTTGGCTTGCTGCATGGATTTCTGGTGGTGCCACTGGGATTGTCACAACATGTGACAGGCATTGGCATCACGCTGCTGGCGTCGTCGCTGTCCTATTATTTTTATCGCGTGACTTTTCCCGAGGTCACATCGCCGCCGAAGATTGAACCGTTCCAACCGATCATGTTTCAGCAAACCGCATTGACGTATTTCGCGTTCTTCATGGTTGTTGTGGTGGCATGGTTTCTGTACCGCACGCCTGCTGGTTTAGCACTTCGCACTGTGGGTGAAAATCCGGCGGCGGCGGAGGCGCAGGGCATCAACGTCACGGCCATGCGGATGTTTGCCGTCATGATCGGCAGTGCACTGATGGGCATTGGTGGCAGCTTCATCACCTTGTCGGCGTTCAACTCGTTCTTCTTTGACATGGTCAATGGCCGGGGTTGGGTGTGCGTGGCACTTGTAGTGTTTGGCAGTTGGCGGCCCGGCAAGGCCTTGCTGGGGGCCATCTTGTTTGGATTGTTTGATGCCTATCAATTGCGGCTGCAACAGTTGGCGGGGGCCATGGTGCCCTATCAAGTGTTCTTGATGTTGCCGTTTTTGCTGTCAATTGTCGCACTCATTGTCATGTCGCGCCGGGTGGCTTACCCTCGAGCCCTCATGCAGCCCTATCGCCGGGGCGAGAGATAGGAGTTTCCCATGCTGACTGACCTTGACCGCAAATTCCTGCGCATTGCCTATGATGAGGCCAAGGCTGGTTTTGACGAAGGCGGTTGTCCGATTGGATCGGTGGTCGTGCGCGGTGACCAGGTATTGGGGCAAGGGCGCAACCAGCGTGTGCAGGGCGGTGACCCTATTGCCCATGGTGAGATGGATGCATTGCGCAAGGCCGGGCGGCAGCGCACTTACAAAGATACGACACTTTATACCTCGCTCAGCCCGTGCATGATGTGCACGGGCACGATCATTCAGTTTGGCATCCCGCGTGTGGTGGTTGGCGAGAACAAGACGTTTGGAGGGAACGAAGAGTTTTTGCGCTCGCGCGGGGTTGAGGTTGTGATTGCTGATGATGCGGATTGCATTGCCTTGATGACGCGTTTCATCAGGGAGAGGCCTGAGCTGTGGGCGGAGGATATTGCGGAGGATTGAGACGGGAATCCGGAGTGATGTTTGCATTGCCCGTCCTCGTCATTCCAGCCAAGCGTAGCTCTTGCGGAGCGCGAGCTGGAACCCCGCTTACTTTAATTGAGAAAGAAACATGCCTAGCAAAGCGGGGTTCCAAATCGCCCGCGATAGAGCGGGCGTTTGGAATGACGTGATCATGAGGCCATCCGCGGGTTCAAGCCGCAACCTTCTTCGGCACCAGGCGCTCTGACTTCAGCGCTTCTTCAGCACCCGAAGATCCTGCCTCGTGATATTCGGCATCTTCGTTGACGTTCCAGATGTCGTGAATGCGTTCGCCAGCGAGAATGTTCTTCGCCGTCAACATCGCCGTCATCATGGCGTGGTCCTGGTTGTTGTATTTGTGCATGCCGTTGCGGCCCACCATGTGCAGTGTGGGATAGTTCTGTTCCATGTCGCGGCGGATGTCGGCGACGTGGGATTTGTAGTCTTCATCGTAAACCGGATAGGCCTTGTGCTGGCGCACCACGCAGGCGTCCACCACATGTTCGGGTGAGATCAGTCCGATCTGTGCGCATTCCCTGGTGGCGAGTGCAATCAGGTCCTTGTCGTCGGAATTCCACAGGCCATCACCTTCGAAGCAGAAATATTCAAGACCGAGGCAGCTCATGCCGTCTTGTGGAACCAGTTCCGGTGACCAGGAGCGGAAATTCTGCACCCGGCCCACTTTGACCGATGGATCGTGGATGTAGATCCAGTTATCGGGAAACATGTCGGGCTTGTTGCAAATGAGGGCCACGACGAAGAAGTCGCGGTATTTGAGTTGATGACCGTGCAGTCGTGTAATGGGCGAGGGCTTTATCTTGTCGAGCAATTCGCGCACCGGTGCGGAGGATACAACACTGTTGGCGGTGTAGACGTAGGGAACACCATTCACGTCGCTGGTGTTGATGGTCCAGAGTTGCGAATCCTTGTTCCATGACAATGAAACAACGTCTTCGCCCATGCGAATGTCACCACCGTTGGTGACAATCTTGTCGGCTGCCGCTTCCCACATCATGCCCGGCCCTTTGCGGGGGTATTCGAAGCTTTCGATCAGCGTCTTGATCTGCTTGCCACCCTTGTTGGAGCGAAGCCCGCGTGTCAGCGCATTCCAGATCGCACCACCAAGACTGAGGCCCTTGATGCGCTGGGCTGCCCAGTCGGCCGAGATTTCATCGCAGGACATGCCCCAGACCTTTTCCGTGTAGGTGCGGAAGAAGATCGAGAACAGCTTCTCGCCAAACTGGTTGCGCACCCACTGGTGAAAGGTCTTTGCGTCCTTGATCGGAAAGGCGCGGGCATACATGTAGGACAGCACGCATCTGGCACTGGTGAAAATGCCAAGATTGGTCAGGGCCTCGAAGGCCTTGAGCGGATAGGAGTAATACTTTCCGTCATAGAAGATGCGCGACAGGCGCGGGCGCGAGATGAAATCATCGGGCAGAATTTCTTTCCAGAGATCAACCACTTCTTTTGATTTGGAAAAGAAGCGATGGCCGCCGATGTCGAAGAGATAGTCTTTGTAATTCACGGTGCGGCTGATGCCGCCCACATAGTGCGGATCTTTTTCGATGATGCGAACGGATGGATTTTGCTTGGTGAGGCAATAGGCTGCCGTCAAACCAGCCGGACCCGCACCGATGATGAATACGTCTGTATGTGTGCCCACGTAAAACCCCTATGAAACCTGTTTGGAAACCGGCGCAAATGAAACCAGCCTGTGCCCGTTGAATGAAAAAACCGCGCCTGTCACAGCCCCTGCGAACAGCCAGAGTTGATGCAGAACATGGGGGAAAATGGTTATCAAAGTGACAAACACCGAATAGCTGATGCCCTGCGCCACCAGGGTGACCAGCACATAGCGTGAGGCCTCGTTGCCGACCTTGCGCGGCTGCCTGTCGAAGGTGATGCGGCGATTGAGCGACCAGGTGACGAGGGTTGCGAAAGCCAGCGAAAAAAGCCGGGCCACAAAGGGGTGCCAGCCGTTCAGGGTGAGTGCCGTAAACATCAGGGTGTCGCTGAACAGCCCCGCCATGCCGACAAAGCCAAAGCGCACGAAAGCCGGCAAACGCGACAGATACGCATTCAGCAGATCAAACGCCTTGTCGATCACGGGGTAGAACCTTTTTGACGCAACACACAAAACGCCCTTATGGCCCGGCCCCAGTAAAGGTCCGGTTAAGGCGGATTTTGTAGAGCGTAGAACATCGCCTGTGGCCCCTCATCCGGCGCTTCGCGCCACCTTCTCCCGCCATAAGGGGCGGGAGAAGATAGAAACACGGTCTTCTCCCGCTTCTTCCAGCGGGAGAAGGTGGCCGAAGGCCGGATGAGGGGTCGCGCGTGAGATCGGCGGAGAGAGTGAATGACAAACGGCACGAAATTCCCCTGGGACATCATGCTCCTTGCGGCTCTTGGGCTTTATTTCAGCACGTTCATGCTCAGCTTCGCGGCACTTCCTGACACGCTGGGCGACACCGACAATGCCATGCGGCTGGTACAATTGCGCGATTATCTGCAACACGGCAAATGGTATGATCTGCATACGGATCGTTTGTCGCCGGGTGCGGGCTATACGTCGCACTGGTCGCGTCTGCCTGACTTGATCATGGCGCTGCTCTACTGGGCGGTGCTGCCGGTCTCTCCGGTTGAAACGGCGGAATGGGCGGTTCGTGCGTTTTACCCGGGGCTTTGGATTCTGCCGGCACTTGTTGCCATCAGCTGGTTTGCCTTCAAGCTGACCGGCAACCGGCTCGCCGTCATTGCTACTTTGATTATCGTGGCGCTTTGTGCCACGGCGACGGTGCAATTCGTGGCGGGCCGTATTGATCATCACAATGCACAGATTGCGCTGTCCGTCATCTGTGTGGTTGCGGCCGCTTTTATCCAGCGGGATTGGCGCTATGGGGTGGTGTCGGGTCTGAGCGGGGCGTTACTTCTGACAATCGGTCTTGAGGCTTTGCCTTTTGTGGTGGTGGCCGCTGTCGTCATCGCCATTCGTTATGTTTTCTTGAGCAAGGAGTCTGCAGGCACGCGGGCTTTTGTGCTCTCCCTGGGTGTTGCAACCTTGGCCGGATTGGCCATCAGTCTGCCGCCTGCGCGCTGGATGGAAACCGCGTGTGACGCTATTGCTTTCAACTTTGCAACCCCTATCGCCGCGGGCTGTCTGGTCATGCTGGTGTGGGCTGCTTCGCAAAAATTGAGCGCGTCAATGGTGTCGCGTGCAGCGGGCGTGGGCTTGGCTGGTGTTCTTGCTGCGGCACTTTTTGCCGTGCTTGATCCGGCCTGTTTGCGCGGACCTTTTGGCCATGTGAACCCGCTGGTGAAGCCTTTGTGGCTGGACCAGGTGCAGGAAATGCAGCCGTTGTTCACGCGGGGCAATGCCGATGGCAACATTTCAAACCTGCTGTTCATCTATCCGGCAGTCATGGCTGCGATGGGCAGTCTTTGGCTGTTGCGGAAAGCTGAATTTCGCAGGAGTATGCCTTTTCTCACCATGCTTGCGGCGTTCCTGGTGAGTCTTGTGCTCGGCCTGATCAACTTGCGCATGGCGGCCTATATCCCGTGGTTTGCCTCTCCGCTGATTTGTGTCGCACTTTTCAAATTCTGCGAAACGCTGGGGCAGAGGAAAGCACTTTTTGCCGTACCGCTGTTCCTGGCTCTCTCGCCCTTTGCCATGGAATTCTGGTTGACGCCGGTTATCAAGGGGCTTTTTGCGTCAAGCAACACCATAACAAGCGCTGCCATTGACTGTTCGACAACCAAGAACTTTTCAACCCTCGCAAAACTGCCGAAAGGCCTGATCATGGCGGAGCTTGACATGGGCTCTTACCTTCTTGCCAACACCCCTCACAGTGTGGTGGCTGCTCCCTATCACCGCATCAGCGACAGCATTTTGCAGGACATTAGATTCTTCACGTCTGACAGCGTGCAACAGGCGCGGGACGTGGCGCTGAAAGGCAACATCAACTACGTGCTGATTTGCAACGACAGTACGACGTCACAAGCAGCAAACAACGCGTCAAATCTGGCTCTGGATTTGCGTTCGGGCAAGGTGCCAGCCTGGTTGACGACGATTCCGCTGGAACCTGGCAACCCGTTGCAGATATACGCCGTGAAAGACGATTGAACAAACCCACATTAATTGTCATTACCGGACTTGTTCCGGTAATCCATCTTGGTGCGAGCGGGATTCATCATGAGAAATCATGCTCGCTGAACCATGGATTGCCGGAATAAATCCGGCAATGACAATGATTGAGAGATTGCGTGCATTTCGACGCTTAAAACCGTTGAAATCCACGGCTTTTCATTGCTCCCAAAGCGGGTTTTCCCTATGGTTTTTTATGGCCTTCCGAGTCGCGTGTGAACGTGCATGAGGGGCGTTTGAACAAAGGTTTCCCGTGAGCGACGATACGAATATTCCGGGTGGTTTGCCACCCGTCAATCCGCAAGGCATTGCCCCCATCTCCATCGAAGAGGAGATGAAGAAAAGTTACCTCGACTATGCCATGTCGGTGATCGTCAGCCGCGCGCTTCCCGATGTGCGTGATGGGTTGAAGCCTGTGCACCGGCGCATTCTCTACACCATGGATGAGAACGGCTTCACCCCTGACAAACCCTACAAGAAATCTGCCCGTATCGTCGGTGACGTGATGGGTAAATATCACCCGCATGGCAACCTGGCGATTTACGACGCACTGGTGCGCATGGCGCAGGATTTTTCCCTGCGTCTGCCGCTGATTGATGGCCAGGGAAATTTCGGCTCGGTGGATGATGATCCGCCTGCCGCTGATCGTTACACCGAGTCGCGATTGGCGAAGGCGGCCATGCCCTTGCTTGATGATCTCGACAAGGACACGGTGGATTTTCAGCTCAACTATTCCAACGAATTTCGCGAACCGAAAGTTCTGCCTGCGAAGTACCCCAACCTTTTGGTGAACGGTGCGGGTGGTATTGCTGTGGGCATGGCCACCAATATGGCGCCGCACAATCTGGGCGAGGTGATCGATGCGACACTGGCCGTGATGGA
>JANNNG010000289.1:0-10388 GCA_031398425.1 Hyphomicrobiales bacterium
TTGTTGGACGAGTCGAAAACAAAGGCTGCTGCGAGGTTTCGCAACAGGGCGTGGCGGGCGACGCGGTTGACGAAGGCCTTGCGGTCATCCGTGTAAAGCTTGAACTGCTGGTTCAGGTCTGTTGAAATGCTCGCAAGGTCATTGCGTGTCGCCTCCGACGCATTCTGAAGATAGGCTTCGGCAACGGTCGATGCAGTCTCGACGATGTTTTGCGTTCTATCAGAAAACCAGACGTCAAGACCACGGTTCAAGGTGACGGCGGCAAAAATGGCAACCAGCAGCGCTGGCATTACGGCCACGAGGCTGAACAGGGAAATCAGGCGAATATGCAATCCGGCACCGGGCATGCCGCGGCTTCTTGCCCACACCAGTTGAAACATCTGCACGGCTATCAGAATGGCCATCAGGATCACCAGAACCGTGTTGGCGAACAGCAGCCAGCTCACAATGTTTTCCGATGGCTTTACGGGCGTCAGTCCGGTCAACACCAGAAACGTGCTGATGCCCACCAGCGTGCCCACCATGACCAAGGCCAAGGCGGCCCAGGCGGAGGCACCCTTGAAAAACTGTGGCATGTGCAGATCGCTCGTCTTGAGCATGGTCACTCCGGCAGGCATGAAGCCAAGACTCCAACCCATGTGTTGCCGAAATTCAACACCAATGTGGCAGATTTGCGACACTGGTCACGATGTCCACAAGCACTGCGGCTTAGATTTCACATGCGCTAAATCACGCAAGTCCTCGCATGGGAACGATTTTCCGCTCTCTCAGCTTGCTGCGAAGGGTATTGCGATTAATGCCCAAGAGGTCCGCAGCCTTCAGCTGGTTGCCGTGGGTTGCACTGAGGGCGGCGCGCAACAGCGGCGGTTCCATTTCGGCAAGCATGCGTTCGTACAGGCCGGGCGGTGGCAATTGAGTGCCAAAGCCAGCAAAATAGTTCGACATATGGTTTTCCACGGCCTCGGCCAGATTGTTGCCCGCGTTGCTGGTGCCATAGGGGCTGGCAGTGGGGGCAGGCATTTCTGCCAATTCCCGTTCCACAGCGGATGCCGGAATGACATCTTCTACTTCCATGGCCAACAAGCGCTTGATCAGGTTTTCAAGTTCACGCACGTTCCCCGGCCAGCGATAGGATTGCAGGGCACGGATTGCCTCGGCAGACAAATCCTTGCGCGGCAAACCATCCTTAATGGCGCGATCCAGAAAGTGTCGTGCCAGATCGGGAACATCCTCGGCGCGTTCGCGCAATGGCGGCAGACGCAGTGGCACCACGTTCAAACGGAAAAACAGGTCTTCGCGGAACAGGGCTTGCGAAATCAGCTGGCGCAGATCACGGTGGGTGGCGCAGATGATGCGCACGTTGGTCTTGATCGGCGTGGTACCGCCCACTGTTGTGTATTCACCCTGCTGCAACACGCGCAGCAGCCTGGTCTGTGCTTCCAGCGGCATGTCACCGATTTCGTCGAGGAAGAGCGTGCCGCCTTCGGCCTGTTCAAAGCGGCCGGCCATGCGGGCGCCTGCCCCGGTGAAAGATCCCTTTTCATGGCCAAAAAGTTCCGACTCGATCAGGTCGCGCGGGATGGCCGCCATATTGATGGCAACGAAAGGACCCTTCTTGCGACGGCTGAAATCATGCAGGGCCTTGGCCACCAGTTCCTTGCCCGTGCCACTTTCCCCCACGATCGTGATGGTCAGATCAGTCTGGGTGAGCCTGGCAATCAGCCGGTAGATATCCTGCATCGCTGCCGACCGCCCGATGATCGGCAAGGCCTCGCCCGGCTCTTCCATTCTTGGCCTTTGCGGCTTTGCGGCTTTTTCAAGTGCGCGCGTCACAGTTTGCACCAAGGCATTCAAATCAAACGGTTTTGGCAGATAGTCATAGGCTCCGAGTTCGTTGGCACGGATGGCGGTCATGATGGTGTTTTGGGCGCTCATGACGATGACCGGTAACATCGGCCGCAGCTTGCGGATGCGAGGCAACACGTCGAATGCGTTTTCATCCGGCAGAATAACGTCGGTTACAACCACATCACCCTCGCCGTCGCTGACCCAGCGCCACAGGGCGCCTGCAGTCCCTGTGGACCTGACGGCAAATCCGGCGCGGTTCAAGGCTTGCGATAGTACCGTGCGGATGGTGCTGTCATCATCGGCAATGAGAACGGTACGGGCGTTCATGGACTAAATTCTCCTTCGGCGGGGCTTGCGCCCAAATCAATCATGGGAAGCAGGGTGCGAAACGTGGTGCCGCGTTTTCTGGGCGCGCATTCAACGGTGCCGCCATGGTCGCGCACCACTTTGGCAACCAGCGCCAGGCCAAGGCCACGGCCCTGGGGTTTACTTGTAACAAAGGGTTCGAAAATGTGAGGGGCGAGATCGTCGGGAACGCCCTTGCCATTGTCGTGGACACAAATTTCCAGCGGCAGCGATACGCGTTCCTGCGTGCCGGCCACCTGCAGCTTCATGCCGGGACGGAACGCTGTGGTGAGTAAGATCTCGCCGCCATCACCCGTTTCATGCAGAATTTCGGCGGCATTCTTTGCCAGGTTCAAATAGACCTGCACCAACTGGTCTGCGTTGCCATAGACGGGTGGAAGTGAGGGGTCATAGTCTTCCTTGATGGACAGAAAATTTCCGGATTCTGCCAATATCAGTTTCTTCACGCGATCAAGAACAATGTGAATGTTCACGGGCTTGCGCTCCAGCGGGCGTTCATCCGAGAAGACTTCCATCTGATCGACCAGCTTTCGGATGCGTTCGGTTTCATCACAGATCAGCCGCGCCAATGCGCGGTCTGTGTCAGGCAGCGTCTGCTCGAGCAATTGTGCGGCACCGCGGATGCCTGCCAGCGGGTTCTTGATTTCATGGGCGAGCATGGAAGCCATTCCGGATACCGAGCGGGCTGCACCCTGATGCGTCAGTTGATGACCCAGCTTGTGGGCCATGGAACGACGTTGCAACATGAGCATGACAAACTGGCCGTCATCACCCAAGGGTGCAGTTTGCAAGTCCACGAGGCGTTCACCGCCGAGGCGCGGTGTTCCCACCCCAACGCCATATTCATTGACAACTGTGGCGTCTTCCCGCACCTGTTTCACCGACTGCAACACGGGGCTCGAAAACGGCACGACGTCGGTGATGCCATAGCGTCGGAGAACATTGGCCCCGGACTGAAAGAAATCTTCAGCTGCGATGTTGACCATGCAGATGTGGTCATTGCCGTCCAGCACCAGAAGCGGATTGGGCATGGCGTCGAGAACAGCCTGCGCGGCAGGCGGCGTGATCACAGGGCGAAGTTCGGTCATGCCACTGCCTTCATTTCAACGGGTTCCAGCAGCTCTGCAAAGACTTTTTTAATACCTTGTGCCACACCCTTATTGTCTGGATTGCTGAGATAATAGCTGCGCAGGCTGTGCAGCGTTTCAAGCGAAATGAGTGAACGCTCCTGCAGCCTTGTGAACAACCAGCCGAGATGTTTTCGGAAGGTTTTATTGGCGAGGGCTGCACCATAGAGCGATAGCGTTTCATCGTGGTGCCAGAGTGCCAGATCGCGTTCTTCGGCAAGGCTTGGTGCAGGTTTGCCGGTTCCGGGAGCCAACTCTTCGGCAACGGCACCCGGCCACCACGGTCTGCCATAGGCTGCCCTGCCCAGCATGACGGCATCTGCACCCGATGCCTGCATCATGGCCTTCGCATCCTCAGCCGTGGCACCGTCGCCGTTGGCAACCAATGGAATTGATATCGCGTTGCGAACGGCGCGGATGGCGTTCCAGTCAGCTTTTCCTGTATAAAACTGGCAGCGCGTGCGGCCATGAATGGTAATCATTTGAACGCCGGCATCTTCTGCCCGCCTTGCGATGTCGGCCGCGTTGAGTTGACCATGATCCCAACCCAAGCGCATTTTCAAGGTCACAGGCACTTTTGAAGCCGCCACAGTTGCTTCGATCAAACCCAGCGCATGATCCGGATCGCGCATCAACGCCGATCCTGAAAGCCCGCCAGTCACCTGTCTTGCGGGGCAGCCCATGTTGATGTCGATAATGTCAGCGCCAAGGTCCTGCGCCATTTCGGCACCCACCGTCATCCATTTTGTTTCGCGCCCTGCAAGTTGAATGACAAAGGGCGATAGTGCCTTGCCACCGAAGGTGCGCCGCACCATATCGGGTCTGGCGCGGGCCAATTCTTCGCTTGCCACCATTTCCGACACTACAAGCCCTGCCCCATTGGCGTGGGACACTGTACGGAAAGCGGCGTCCGTCACACCGGACATGGGTGCCAGCAGAACGTTATTCCGCAATTCGATCTTCCCGATCTTTATGCTCATTTTTTATGCAACGCCTACATCAGTCTAAGATTTGAGCAAATCTATAGCATGGTGCACTGCCGTCAACTGATTTGTGTGGCTGCGGCATTCTCAACCGGCCTCGCTTGGGTTATGGGTCATCTATGTCAGTTGTGGCGGTGATTGTAGCGGGGGGAAGCGGTTTGCGCGCGGGCGGCGGCTTGCCCAAACAATATCAACTTGTGGGCGGCAAGCCCGTGATCCGCTGGACGCTGGAGGCGTTTCTCAACCACCCCCTGGTTTCAAAGGTGCAAACCGTTATTGGTGGTGGCCATGAGTCACTGTTTGCCGCAGCAACGGATGGTTTGCAAAATCTGCTGGCACCCGTTGTTGGCGGTGGTTCGCGGCAGGACTCTTGCCGCGAAGGCCTGGAGGCTTGTGCTTCAATTGATCCGACAAAGGTGTTGATCCATGACGCAGCGCGGCCGTTTCTGTCGCCTGACCTCATCAGCAACGTGATCGGCGAACTTGACCATGCACCGGCCGTCATTCCAGGCTTGCCGGTGGCAGACACCATGAAATACGCACCCAGCGGCATGATCGAACGCACTGTTGACCGGGCGTCGCTCTGGTTTGTGCAGACACCGCAGGGATTTCAGTTTGAGAAGATTTTGCGGGCCCATCGGCAGGCGTTGGCAGATGGCAAGACGACTTTCACAGACGATGCGGCCGTGGCCGAATATGCTGGCATGCGGGTGCAGATTGTTGCAGGCGAACAAAAGAACCGCAAGCTCACGACAGGTCACGACATTCTGGAAGCAGACCGGGAACATTCGACCCGTCGTTTCGAACATCTGCCAGATATCCGCATGGGCCAAGGCATTGACTTTCATGTTTTTGAGAAGGGCAGTTTCGTCACGCTGTGCGGCGTCAAAATTCCACATTCGAAAAAACTCAAGGGTCATTCGGACGCGGACGTGGCGTTGCATGCTTTGACTGACGCAATTCTGGGGGCCATTGGCGAAGCAGATATTGGCCAGCATTTTCCGCCCTCGGACAAACAGTGGAAAGGTGCTGCGTCTGCGATCTTTGTTGCCAAGGCCTTGGACTTGCTGCGCGCTCGCGGCGGCGTATTGGCCAATGTCGACATCACAATCCTGGCGGAAGCACCGCGCATTGGACCCTATCTTGCCGACATGAAGGAGGCGGTGGCGGCGATGCTGGGCATCGCCGTAGATCGGATCGGCATCAAGGCAACAACCACGGAAAAAATGGGCGCCATTGGACGCGGGGAAGGCATGTCGGCTTCCGCCATCGCGACAGTGCGGTTGCCGTCGTGAAGGCCGAGGAATTAGTCCGTGCACTGAGGAACAAGCGCTGGACCGTGGCAACGGCGGAAAGCTGTACGGGCGGTTTGCTGGCGGGTGCCATTACCGACATTGCTGGTGCGTCGGACGTATTTGATCGTGGCTATGTGACCTACTCAAACGCCGCAAAAACCGAAATGCTGGGCGTACCCTCCACTCTCATTGCAGCACACGGTGCCGTCAGCGAAGCGGTCGCGCGTGCCATGGCCGAAGGTTGCCTGCGAAACTCTACGGCGCACATTGCGATCTCTGTCACCGGCATTGCCGGTCCCGGTGGCGGTAGTGACGCCAAGCCGATCGGGCTTGTGCATTTTGCCTGTGCGACGCAGGAAAAAACCTTGCATCTTGAGCGGCGTTTTGGTGATGTTGGTCGCGATATCGTGAGACTGGCCGCCGTCGACGATGCGCTTCAACTTGTCTTCGACGTGTTATGAATTGATTTTGCGCGCGCTTCGAATGCACTCATAATTTTGTTGACGGCCATGTCCATGGCACCCGTGATTGCGAATTGCAGCAGCATTGATCGCATGACGTAGTCGATGGAGACGGACACCTCGGATTGACTGCCCACCGACTTGATGGTCCACACCGCCATCATTTCCTTGAATGGCGCATCCTGTGAGGTCGCTGTAACCGTGCCAAGGTTTTCATCACACGCGACGCGGCTGAAAAACGTTTCGCGCAAATTGAGCTTGGCATAGCCTACTGCAAGTTCCGCACTGAAGCTCTTGACGCCATTTTTTTCTGTCACAGTCCCGCGAACATTCGAACGTTCGAGTAACGGCAGAAAATCCTTGTATGACGCGACATCGCAGGCGACGGCATAGGCTGCATCAGAGGGGACGGCGACAAGACGGGAGGTTTTGAAAGTGGGCACGGTGCCGAAAGTCCCTCTCCGTCACGCTTCGCGTGCCACCTCTCCCGCAAGCGGGCGAGGATAAGATTCTTGTTCCTCGCCCGCTTGCGGGAGAGGTGGCACGCGGAACGCGTGACGGAGAGGGAATTTCACCGCGCCGCTTTCAGCCGCGCAAAATCTTCGCCCGCGTGGTGCGATGACCGGGTAAGCGGCGATGACGACACCATCAGAAAGCCCTTGGCATAGGCGATGGTTTCGAAGCTTTTGAATTCTTCCGGCGTCACAAACCGGTCAATGACGGCGTGTTTGCGAGAGGGCTGCAAGTATTGCCCGATGGTGATGAAATCAATGTCGGCCGAGCGCATGTCGTCCATCACCTGCATGACCTGCTCGCGGGTTTCACCCAGGCCCAGCATGATGCCGGATTTTGTGAACATCGCAGGGTCCAGTTCCTTGACGCGCTGCAAAAGGCGCAGGGAATGAAAGTAGCGGGCACCCGGGCGGATTTTCAGATAGAGGCCGGGAACGGTTTCCAGATTGTGGTTGAACACATCAGGTTTTGCTTCAACCACTCGTTCTAAAGCTCCGTCTTTCTTGAGGAAATCGGGCGTCAGAATTTCAAGTGTGGTGTTGGGCGCAAGCCTGCGGGCATGCCCCAACATCTCGACAAAGTGCCCTGCCCCGCCGTCTGGCAAATCATCCCGGTCTACGGATGTGACGACTGCATGGTTGAGCCCCATCGCCGCAATGGCCTCAGCCACACGCAGGGGTTCGCCCTTGTCCAAAGCATCAGGCATACCGGTTTTTACATTGCAGAAGGCGCAGGCCCTGGTGCAGGTATCGCCCATGATCATGAAGGTGGCATGCTTCTTCGACCAGCATTCGCCGATGTTGGGACAGCCTGCTTCCTCGCATACGGTCACGAGTTTTTTCTCGCGTACCAGTTTTTGCGTTTCGGCATAAATGGCGGAGCCCGGTGCCTTCACCCTGATCCAATCCGGCTTGCGCAGAATAGGTGTATCGGCCTTGCGGGCCTTCTCAGGGTGACGGAGTTTCCGGGCTTCGCCGATATGGTCCAGTAGTGTTGTCACGTCATGCGCGACCGCGCACCGCACGATAAATCAGAATGAGCACGCACGCACCAACCACCGCCACGATCAGTTGACCCAGCAAGCCTCCGAGGCTGACGCCCACGAGACCCAGCAGGAAGTTGCCAACCACAGCACCGATTATGCCAAGAATGATATTCATGATCAGCCCGGTGTCGAACTTCATCACTTTCTCGGCGATCCACCCGGCCAACCCGCCAATGATGATTGTCATGATCCAACCAACTCCATCCATTTTTTATTTCCTTTCTTGTTAACGCGTCTTGCCGCGCAGCAGCTTCAGCACCGTCAACAGAATAAACGCCCCCGCCGCCGACACAAGCAAATTGCCCCAGAACCAGCCGCCAAAAATCTGACCGAGATTGATGCCCGCTGCATTGGCTGCAAAGAACCCCAGCCAGGAGCCGGCAATGCCGAAGATCAGATTCATGATCAGGCCATGGTCAGAGCCTGTCAGCTTTTCAGCGAGCCAGCCTGCCAGAATACCAATGAGAATCGTGCCGCCAATTCCGACAGCACCGAGTTGCATGATTTGGTCCATATTTTTCTCCTGAGATTCGCCGACTACATATGGATAACCCGACCATAAGCATCAAGCACGCTTTCATGCATCATTTCGCTCAGTGTTGGATGCGGGAAGACGGTGTGCATCAGTTCTTCTTCGGTCGTCTCCAGTCCCATGGCAACGACGAAGCCCTGGATGAGTTCAGTAACTTCAGCTCCGACCATATGGGCGCCGATGAGGCGGCCCGTCTTGGCGTCGAAGATGGTCTTGATCAGTCCCTGGTCTTCACCAAGGGCGATGGCCTTGCCGTTGGCGAGGAAGGGGAAGCGGCCGATCTTGAGTTCAAAACCCGCGGCCTTGGCTTTGGCTTCTGTCAAACCCACGCTGGCCACTTGCGGGTGGCAATAGGTGCAGCCGGGGATTTGTTCTTTCTTCATGGGGTGAGTGTGCAGGCCCTTGATGGTCTCGATGCAGATCACACCTTCATGCTCGGCCTTGTGGGCCAGCATGGGCGGGCCTGCCACATCGCCAATTGCGTAGATGCCTGCGATGTTGGTGCGGCCGTAACCGTCGTTGACGATGCAGCCCTTTTCCATTTTCACGCCCAAAGCTTCGAGGCCAAGGTTTTCAACATTGGCAACAACACCAGCCGCCGTGATGACGCGGTCAACGGTGATGGTTTCGGATTTGCCGCCTGCTTCAAGTGTGGCGGTAACGGAGTCAGCTTTTCGATCCAGCTTCGCGACCTTGGTTCCCAAGCGGAACTTGATGCCGTATTTTTCAAGCTGCTTCTGCGCAACTTTGCTGATCTCGGTGTCCTCCACCGGCATCACCTGATCCATTATTTCAACCACTGTCACGTCAACGCCCATGGCATTGTAGAACGACGCAAACTCAATGCCGATGGCACCGGAACCGACGACGAGAAGCGATTTTGGCATTTGCGACGGCACCATGGCCTCGAAATAAGTCCACACCAATTTGCCATCAGGCTCCAATCCCGGCAACACCCGGGGCCGCGCCCCCGTGGCGATGATGATGTGCTTGGCAGTGTATGTCCCTGCCCCCAACGTGCCTTTTGGAATGGGCGCTTGCGGCTGCACGATGGTTTTCTTGGTATCAGCGACGAGGACTTCGCCGGGCTTTGCGACCTTCGCCTCACCCCAGATAATTTGAACCTTGTTTTTTTTGAGAAGGCCGTTCACGCCCATGTTGAGGCGGCCCGACACACCCCGCGAACGGGCTACGACCTTCGACGCATCGAACGTAATGTCTTTTGCCGACAAGCCGTAATTTTCGGCGTGCTTCATGTAGTGATAGATTTCAGCCGAGCGAAGCAAAGCTTTGGTTGGGATACAACCCCAGTTGAGGCAAATGCCACCCAAATGTTCGCGCTCGATGATCGCGGTTTTGAACCCAAGTTGAGCAGCACGGATGGCGGTCACATAACCCCCGGGGCCAGCGCCAATGATGAGAACGTCGAAAGTGTTGTCGGCCATTTTTGTCTCTTTCCTTTTTCCTCTCCCTTTACGGGAGAGGGTGCTGAGCCCTTGCGAAGCGGGAGAGGGATGTCAATTGGTTTGCACAGCCCTATCCCGGCTCGCTGTGCTCGCCACCCTCTCCGGCAAGCGGAGAGGGAAAATTTAGAATTCCAGTATCTGTTTCACCACCGGCACCAATGCCTCGCCCAATTTCCGAGTCTCTGCCGCCGTCATATGCCCACCATCGGTCGGGTCTGTCTTTGCCACGGAACCCGCGTCGAAGAAATGCACACCCTGCTCCTCAGCCACACGCGCGTAATGCTTGGCGAAGCGTTTCGATTCATCCAGCGCATGACCCCACAATTCGTTGAACCAAGGGTCGGCAGTTTTGCACAAAGCAGGTGGTGACAAGATGAGAATGTCCGGCACTTTATAATCCGGCAGGAAATCAAAATGCTTCACCTGCTTGATCAAACGCTCCATACCCATCGACGCATCAAAGGCGGTGCAGCGGTTGGCATATTTAATGTCATTGGTGCCAAGCATGATGATGACAAGATCAAGCGGCTGGTGCGTGGTCAGCGACATCGGCAGTGCGATCGAACCATTACGCTCAGCTTCGCAGGTGGGATCAGGGAACACAGTAGTGCGCCCGTTCATGCCCTCTTCAATGACGCGCATGTTCTTGAGGCCAGCCGCAAGCGCGTTGGGCCAACGGTTTTCAAAGGCGTGACGTTTGAATACACCCGCTTCAAAACCCCAAGTGAGCGAGTCACCGAATGCGAGGATGG
>JANNNG010000308.1:0-3652 GCA_031398425.1 Hyphomicrobiales bacterium
CCAAGGCCTCGTTCCCTGTGGTGTTGATGAAGCGGGGCGTGGGCCTTGGGCGGGGCCGGTTGTGGCGGCGGCTGTGGTGCTTGATGCGCGGGATGTTCCGCCGGGTCTGAATGATTCGAAGACGTTGACCGAGGCCAAGCGTGAAGCGCTTTATGATCTCATCATGGGTTCTGCGCTGGTGGGTATAGGCATTGCCTCTGCTTCACTGATTGACGAGGTCAATATTCTGCAAGCAACTTACCGCGCCATGGCTGAGGCTGTTGCGGCACTCGGAACTGAAACAACCATGGCCCTGGTGGATGGCAATCGGGCACCGCGGCTATCCATCCGTGTACAGACGATTATCAAGGGTGACGGCAAGTGTTTGTCGATTGCTGCTGCGTCCATCATTGCAAAAGTCACTCGCGATCGCATGATGCAACAGCTGCACATACAATATCCTCACTATGGTTTTGGCAAACACAAGGGCTATGGCACCGCTGCACACATGCAGGCTCTGAAAAGTTTCGGCCCCTGCCCTGATCACAGAAGAAGCTTCAAACCCGTTGCTGCATTAACCATACGCGGACAATTCGATTCACGGAGAGTCCCGGAGGACTCATAACCCATCCACAGTTTGTGATTTGGGGTATGCGTGATGGGTTATGTCGATCAGGTGGTAAAGCAGGACGTGCGACCACTGCTCAATCAGATATTGATGGGGGATTGTGTTGAACAGCTTAAAAAAATTCCATCAGAATCGGTCGATCTCGTGTTTGCTGATCCGCCTTACAATCTCCAACTCAGCGGTGACCTGACACGACCTGACCAGAGCAAGGTGGATGCGGTTGATGATGACTGGGACAAGTTTTCCGACTTTGCAACCTACGACGCATTCACAAAGGCCTGGCTTTCGGAATGCCGCCGCGTGCTCAAACCCAATGGTGCGATCTGGGTCATTGGCTCCTATCACAACATCTTCCGCGTGGGCACGATTGTGCAGGACCTCGGATTCTGGATCTTGAATGACGTGGTGTGGCGCAAGGTAAACCCCATGCCCAACTTCCGCGGTCGCCGTTTCACCAACGCACACGAAACTATGATCTGGGCTTCGAAGGAGCAGAAATCGAAATACTGCTTTCACTATGAAGCGATGAAAGTGTTCAACGATGATTTGCAGATGCGCTCTGACTGGACGATTGCCTTGTGCACGGGCGCTGAACGCCTGAAAGACAAGAACGGCGACAAGGTGCACCCCACGCAGAAGCCCGAGGCCCTTTTACAGCGCGTGCTGCTGTCGTCGAGCAATCCTGGTGATGTGGTGCTTGATCCGTTTTTTGGCACCGGCACGACGGGGGCAGTGGCCAAGCAACTGGGCCGAAACTTCATCGGCATTGAACGCGATGAGACCTATGCCAAGCATGCGCGCTTGCGCATTCTAAACACGGAAGGGTTGCCGCTTGAAGCATTGAAGACGACCGTTGGGAAACGGGCGGAGGTGCGCATTCCCTTCGGCACCTTGATTGAGCGCGGGTTGATCAAGGCGGGAGAGACGCTGTTCGATCATACCTCGCGTATTGCCGCCAATGTGCGGGCCGATGGATCAATTGCGTCAAAGAACGCATCAGGCTCGATTCACAAGGTGGGGGCACTGGTGCAGAATGCCGAAGCCTGCAATGGCTGGACCTATTGGCATGTGCGCAGGGGCGCCAACCTGGTGCCGATTGATCTGCTGCGGGCGCAGGTCCGGGGCGAAATTGCGTCGGCGGCTTAGAGCACGATCATTTTTTGGTTGGCGCGATTGGGAACTGCTCTAGCGTCGTCGCGCGTGGGCGATGATCTTTCGCATCACGGTGGGCAGGGCTTCGGCATCGACTTTCGACAAAGCCACCCAGCGATAGTTTGCATCGGGCAATTTCGCTTTCGACACTTCAGCGGCCCACACCGTGATTTCCAGATGGAAATGCGTGAAGGTGTGTTGCACAATACCTTGCTGTTTTTTCCATTCGGCCGGAAGGGGTGGTTTTTTGGCGGGCGTGCCTTCAATCCAGTTTGACCCGGGAACTTCCGTCATGCCACCCAGCAAGCCTTTTTCAGCGCGGCGGCGCAACAGAACTTCGCCTTTCTGGTTCACCACGAACCATGCATGCCCACTTCGGGTGGGCACGGCTTTTTTTGCCGCCTTGCGGGGTAATGTTGCGGCGATGTTCTGCTTTCTCGCCTCACAATCATAGAACCAGGGGCAGAGTTGACAGTTCGGGCTTTTCGGCGTGCAGGTGGTGGCACCGAGATCCATGAGCGCCTGGGCAAAATCCCCTGCCCGGCTGTCTGGCATCAGTGATTGGGTGCGACGTTTGATCAGTGGCTTTGCTTCGGGCAGCGGAATCTCGATGGCGTCAAGGCGCGAGATCACGCGTTCCACATTGCCATCAACGGCGGCATGGGGTTTGTCGAAGGCGATGGCCGCGATGGCCCCTGCCGTATAGACGCCGATGCCTGGCAGCTTGAGCAGCTTTTCCACGCTGTCTGGAAACTCGCCGTGATAGTCGGTTACGATTTTTTCAGCACATTTATGCAGGTTGCGGGCGCGGGCATAGTATCCAAGGCCCGCCCAGGCCTTCAGCACGTCTTCCTGGGACGCTGCGGCAAGATCATGCACGGTAGGCCAGATTGCGATGAACTTCAGGAAATAGTCGTGGACTGCTGCGACGGTGGTCTGCTGTAACATGATTTCCGAGAGCCAGACCTTGTAGGGGTCCATGCGGTCGGGTGCGACAGCCCGCCACGGCAAGACCCTTGCGTGCCTGTCATACCAGGCCAGAAGTTTCACAGTGAGGTGATGGGGTGGCCCTTGTTCCGCCACGAATGTCCTTGAGAATCCCGCCATAACAGACGACATTTCACGAATGCAGACACTCGACAAGCATTTCCGCACTTTGACAGCGCCCGTGTTTAAAAAACATGGCTTTGCGCAAGGCGATGTGCTCAGCCATTGGCCGCAGATTGTAGGCGAGCAGGCAGCTGCCATTTCAAGCCCGGAGAAAATCCGCTGGCCGCATGGCAAGGACGCCAAGTCCGGTGGCACTCTGCACGTGAAAGTGCAGGCAGGGCGCGGGCTTGATGTGGAATATGCCGCTGCGGGCATTGTCGAGCGGGTCAACCAGTTTCTCGGCTATCAGGGTGTTGTGTCCTTGAAAGTCATTCAAGCTCACAATTTTCGCCCTTCAATCAAAGTGTCGCGAAAATCGCCCGAACCTGATGCAACGACTCTGGCCCGTGTCGCCCCTGTGACTGACCCTGACCTGCAAGCCGCCCTTGCCCGCCTGGGTGCTGCTGTTGCCATCCAAACCCCGCGTTCTCCACAGGTCAAATAAGGCCGTGGCGATTCACCCCAGACTTCGAGTAGGAACCCTCCATGACCATGATCAATCGCCGTAATCTATTGGCCAGTGCGGCCATGTCAGCGCTTGCCACGACAGCATTTGCCCAGGATGTTGTTGTCGACACGGCTGCACTCAATGCGCCGCCTGCCATGGGCGAAATGAGCTTGGGCAAGGACGATGCGAAAGTCACCGTCATCGAATATGCGTCGGCCTCCTGCCCGCATTGCGCGGAATTCAACAATGACCAGTTTCCGAAATTCAAGACGGACTATATCGATACGGGCAAAGTG
>JANNNG010000035.1:0-2760 GCA_031398425.1 Hyphomicrobiales bacterium
AATTAGTGTCCATTTAGCACGGCTCATTGTCGACTGGCCTTCTAACGCCGCGGCCACAGGCGAGCGGTTTGTCCGCGAGTCCAGCCAACGAAGCTGGCGGTGTGCGCCGCCTTGTTATGCATTTTGCCCAAGTAGAACCCCCATGCTGAGCCGGTCTTCGGTTGCGAACCCCAATGATTTGTAGAAAGCGGCGACAGATGTATTTTTTGGGCGTATTTGTAAATTGACTTTAACGCAACCGAGATTTTCTAATTGTTGTATGGCGGCGTTTACAAGTAATGTGCCAGTACCAGACCGGCGCAGATCTGGAGAAACTGCAACAGCATATAACCAACCACGATGACCGTCATAGCCGGCCATGCAAGCACCAATAATTTGACTATTTTGCTCAGCAACAAAAATTAAGTCGTCAACTGCGAGCTTTGCAGAAATGACTTTGGCTGGTTCATTGTGTGGCGGATCGTCTGGAAATACTCTTTGCCAAAGAGTAATTAGTGGCTCTCTATCCTTTTCTTGAAACTTCCTAATGTTCATGAACTCCTCATGATGCATAACGCTTCAATAACCGGCGCGCTGTAAGCGCGTCCGAAACCTGACCCCTAAAAGTAGACGCCCGATTTATAAGTGTCATGCCGCCAGTCGCTCAAATTCACGTGGGCTAGTGAATCCCAATGATGAGTGATGTCGCTTCGTGTTGTAATAGTCATCTATGTACCAACTCAATGTCATTCGAAGTTGGGTGATCGATTCAAATGACAGTCCTTTGAAACTCTCGGTTTTCAATGTCTTGAAAAATGATTCCACATGGGCATTGTCCGTCATGTGTTTAGCTCGGTTCATGCTGGGCCTGATGCCAGCGCGTCTGAGCTCATCCTGAAACAGGTGTGCGCCATATTCAGCACCACGGTCACTATGAAAGAGCATACCCGGTCTAACATCTCGGTGCATCAAAGCCTTCTTGAGTGCCGCGACAGTTACTTCGGCTGTCCTGTATTTGCTCAGTTCCCATCCCACGATGCCCCTGGAAAACAGATCAATGATGACCGCCAGGTACATCCACTGACCATTAACTCTCAGGTAAGTGACATCGCCCGCCCATTGCTGGTTCGCTGAAAGTGGCGGTGCTTCCAGGCGCTTCTGGTTGCCAACCGTTATACAGGGGTTCTCAGCCAGTGGCTTGCTGCGATACAGCTTGCTGACTTTGCCAACCAATCCAATATCCCGCATCAGGCGCGCCACTCGCTTGTGATTCACGCTCTTTCCTTGCTCACGCAGCGCTGCGTAAATACGAGGGCTACCATAGTTGCCATCATGTTCCGCATACAGCTGCCGGATGTCTTTCGACAGGGTGCGGTTTTCTTTGGTTCGGGCAGATTCCTTGCGCCTTTGCCATTTATAAAAGCCTGCGGGCGAAACGCCCAGTTTTCTGCACAGGTATCTAATGCCAAGTGCGTCACCGTATTCAGCTACGAATCCGAATCGCGACGCTTTTGATCCTTCAGATACCTCTCCCACTTTTTTAGAAAACTGTTCTCCTTCCTCAGCGCGATCACTTCCTTTCGTAATCGCACCAGCTCTGAGCGTTCTTTAGCAGTCTCTGGCTGACCAGTTTGCTCTTTCGTCATGCTGATTTTCCTGGTTGGCTTCGCTATAAACTTACCTTCCCTATACTCCTGACGCCAGCGATAGACCATCACAGGATGCAAACCTAACACCTCTGCAATCTGTGTAACTTTGACTCCAAGCCTATCTGTCAATTGGACAACACTGATTTTGAAATCAATGCTGTACTCAACCACCCTTTCCTTACAAAGTATCCTAGCCATATTAAACCTACCTCCTCGGTGAGATAGGCGTCTACTTTACGGGGGGAAGTTTCCAGCGCACGAAGTGCGCGGTGTGCCTGGCCTTGTTAGGCTGCACGATCATTCCGAACATGGCCATACGATACTAATATGGTTGCTAACAGATATAGTGGGAAGAACGACAATACCCCTCCAATATAGAAGTGAAAATACTGAGGATGTGTGAATTGATAAGTAAAACGCTCAATTCCCTCTACTTTCCGCATTGGTATTTCATTTACTCTTTCCTCCAATTCTTTGGAGCTCATACCCTCAAGTTCATTCGAATCGATAGTGGCTAAATCGGGAACCATTTCTCCGTCCTCTGGAGAGACCATTATGGTTGATGTTAATGGTGGCGTGATAGCAGCCATTAGTAGGCTAACTAGCACACAACGCATCCAAACTGATTTGGTCATAGAAGACTCTCCTTAGTGCTGCCTAACGCCCGCCGCACAGGCGAGCCACGTAGTGGCGAGTCCAGCCGCCGAAGGCGGCGGTGTGGCGGCGCTTGTTAGGCTGCAACACGGACGGACCTACGTGCAACTAGTAACGCGATGCCTGTAATCAGCTCAAACCCGAGGTATACAATGCCGACGAAGGCACGATAGAGCCAGCCGCTCGCGATGCCGGGGCCGCAATAGGTCTCCGTAAGGCAGCGGAAAACTCTTGCGACGAGGGGAACGCTTAGCGAAACGGCTACAACTGCGGCAGTAGCTATGACCATAAAAGCGACCTTGCCTGCAGGGGAATGCCATAGATGCCGAATTCTTTGGAGTGTTAGGAATGCCCGAAGCGGTAAAAGCGTCGTGGCGAATAGGCCCAAGAACCCCAAGGCATAAATTGAGGTCGTGAATAGCAGTTGAGGCCAATGTGTCATTGCAGCCTAACGCTTTGCCCACGGGCGAGTGCAAGC
>JANNNG010000069.1:0-13007 GCA_031398425.1 Hyphomicrobiales bacterium
TTTCTGCCATCAACTCTGTTTCTTCATCTCCACGCGGATCCCGTGAATCGTCTTGCCCGACGCATTGTAGACCCGGCCCGCGCCTTGCGGTGCCATTTGGACGACGAGGCAACCCTTGCCGTTCCAGGCCTGTATGGCCTGCATCACGTCGCGGTTGGGCGGCAGTTGTGTTCCATCGGGTGCGTAGTCATGCACCAGCCCCTGCACTTGATCAAAGACAAACACAGATGGCCAGCGGTGGTGATGCACGGGCTCTTCATCCTCGGCATCCAGCGTCACTTCGAGAACTCGTATGTTCTCGTTCTCGTAGACGACCTTATGTTGACGGGGTGCTGCAATGACGGCATCCAGCGAGGGATCCCATTTGATTTCGTGCATGTCGTGTTGGACTGCTTTCATTGGAAAACTCCATGTTTCAAGGGGCAGAAGCTTGACAAATTGGATCGATCCAAAAACAGATTGACATTAATCTCGAAAGGCGTCAAGAATTTTTTTGGATCGATCCAATTTTTGCTGTAGGAAACTGGATTATCAATTTTAGGGAATGGGATGATAGTCAGACTCATTGATGTTGCGCGCGCCGCAAAGGTTTCGCGCAGTACGGCATCCAATGTCTTCAGCAATCCCGATCGCGTGCGACAAGTCTTGTGTGAGCGCGTGCAATCGGCGGCGAAGAAGCTGGGCTATGCCGGGCCTGATCCCAAGGGCCAAATCCTGCGAGCCGGAAAACTCAACCTGATCGGTGTTGTCATGCCAGGGCAATGGGGTGTGGCCGAAACCTTGCGTAGCCAGGTCTTTGTGCAATTTCTGCAAGGTGTTGCAGAGGCCTGTGACGAAGCAAACGCCAACATGGTGCTGCTGCCCGACAGGCCGGGAGCACGGGGTGTGGGGTCGGCGCTGGTCGATGGTTTCATTTTTGGACGGATCGAACAGTTGAGCCAGTTGGAAACCGCGCGTCAACGCCGCTTGCCCTATGTGGTTGTGGATTTCGATGCGGGACCCGAGGTCAACGCCGTCATCGTTGATGCAAGAGCCGGCATGAAACTGGCAGTGCAGCACTTGTTGGCTCTCGGCCACCGCCGCTTCGGCATGATTTCATTCCTGCGCGGAGCAGGCACCGCACGGATCATTCCCGCTTCGTCTCACCGAGATCTGGCCATGGTCGGCATAGCCGTTGACCAGGAAAAACTTGCTGGTGCCACCGAAGCGCTTGCTGAGGCTGGCCTCTGCATTGATGATGTTCCTGTTCTGCACGCAGAACCCTGGGACCAAAACGCCGCCCCCCTGCTGCTGGATGCAGCGCCGGAGGCCACCGCGATATTTTCCTTCTCAGCCATGCAAGCCATTGCCGTCATGAAGGAAGCGCAGCGCAGGGGCATCAAGGTTCCCGACGACCTCTCCGTCGTCGGCTTCAACGACATTCCTGAAGCCGCCATCTGCACGCCGCCCCTGACGACGCTTGAAACCTACCCCATCGAAAAAGGCCGCCTCGCCGCCGCAATGATTTTCGCCAACGGCACGATACAGCGTCGCGTGGTGCAACCACAACTGCTTGTCAGAGGATCAACCGCGCGGGCGAAATCGTAAAGATTGCCCCGCTTCATCATGCTGGACTGGATGGCATTGCTGTCAATGCGATGTTATTTCTTCTGCGAACACCGGTGGCCATGGAAACTGAGTGTGCGTTCAATAGCCATGACTAGACAACGGCCAAGTTCAACCCAAGTTTGATTTCATGTCCCGACGTCAAACCGATGACGTTGCGTTTAGGCAACACTTCGAATCACTTGGCATGCCGCGTTGACATTCGAGAAATACAAAGTGTAAATTTTTGGTTAACTGGTTGCGGGGGCGTCAGGCAGCAATTTTTTTTGACGGAGTTTACCCCATTGGCCAGTCCATTTCCCCGCATTGGGCACTTTCTTGCGACATCTGCACTTGTGAGCGTCGTTACGCTGTCGGCGAACGCCCAGGCGCAGGTCACGAACTTGCAAGCGATTTTTGTCGTTGACGAATCCGGCTCAATGGGCGGCGAGCAGACGTTTCTGGGATCCTTCGTTCCCGCATTGGACGCCGAGTTGGCGGCGCTGGGAATCGCCGGGTCCTATGGTCTGGTGGGTTACGGAGACTCGAGCACCGTCGCGCGCAAAGTTCTGGTTGGCGGAGGTGATTTTGGCACGCCGGGGCAATTCACTGCGGCCAGTGGAACTCTTTCCACCAGCGGTTCCACTGAAGACGGTTATGACGGCATTACGTTTGCGCTGACCAACTACTTTTTTGCCACCGGGCCGGGCACCCAGCGCATCGTGGTTCTGGTCACGGACGAAGACCGCGATGAATTTGATGCCACTGACTCGCTGACCTCCGTGCAAGCCTTGTTGCTATCAAATGGCGCGACACTGAGTGGGATTCTGGGCCAGGAGATCACTGACCAAGCTGGAACAGATGCCATTGGTGCGTCCCAGACGCAAACTTTCATCGATGCAAACGGTGATGGTATTCCAGAAGCCAGTACTGCCCCCATCCTGGGAACTGCTGCCGGAACAACCACCGTTGACTACACCAACCCCATACTGTCGGGCGGTGGTTGTGTCGCCAATCTCAACCTGCTGCGCCTCGGTGGCACCGCCGCTGATGCTTTCGCACGTGTTTTGCAGCGGTGTCTTGTGCAACTCATCGTTGCGCCACCGAGTACTGGAGGTACCGAACCTTTCCTCACTGCCGCCGCAAGCAATGCGGCCCTGCTTCCGCAACGGCATTTTGATGATCTGTCGATGCGTCTGACCGGTCGTTTAAGCGGCCTCGACGATATTGCAGGTGCAGGTCTTGGCGGCAGTTCCAGCGGCACTCAAGGACCTACAGCAAATGGCCTTTCAATAAATGGTGGTTTGGGCGGTGTATCCGTGCAAGCTGCTGCAGCTGAGGGCGAGTTTGGCGGACTGAAGTTTTTCGTCAATGCAGGTGGCAACTTCACCAACGCTGACGGGGATGGCGGCCAACCGGGTTATGACCAGAAGGCGGGTCATGTGACAGCCGGCATGGACGTTGACATTGGCAGTTCCTCTCTGGTCGGCCTTGCCTTTGGCTATACATCTGCCTCTGCTGAAGCCGATGATGACTTGGCTGAAATGGACCAGATGATGTATGCGCTGACGGCTTATGCGGCCACCAAACTGGGTGAGACAGGCTGGGTCAATGCGGCGGCAATGGTTGCGCGGAATGACTATGATTTCTCTCGCAAGGCGGGTGGCAACGCTTTTACAGCCGATACAGAAGGCCTGTTGTTCTCGGCCAATCTGGAAGCTGGAGCAGATTTCGCCATGGGCGACAGCGGTTTTGTTGTCACGCCAAGTGCCGGCATGCGTTTTGTCGACCTGTCCATTGACGGTTACACGGAAGATCAGGCAGGCGGGCAAACCGTTTCCAAACAGGATTATGATTCAGTGACGGCGACGGCAAAATTGAAATTTGCCAAGTTCATCAATACTGAAAGTGGAACGCTTGTGCCTGAGCTTAGCCTCGGAGCCAGCTATAATGTCGACGCTGCAGGTGACTCGGTACTGTTCACAACAGGTGGAGGAGCGCCGGTAATCGCCAATATAAACGGTCCTGATCGCTTCAGCTTCACGGTCAGTCCGGGTCTTGGCTTTGTCACGGCCGGCGGCGGACAGGCGTTTCGTCTGGATTATACCGCCACGATCAACACTGACTACGTCGACCACGCCGTTTCGGGCCGATTCCGAATGAGGTTGTGAGCGGACAACCGTCTGGCGGCGAGCGAATACCAAAGGCGTTGAATTCTGACTCACAGGCGAGTCCATTTTGAGCAGAGTTCCGGTTCGCTGGGCTGTGTTGACCATCTGGATTGCCAAACCGGTATCAGGCTAATTCAAGCTGTCCACTGGCGCAGAAGCGGGCACGCATGGTTTGACGAAGGCCTCGCGATGACAACAATGAATTCGGATCAAAGAATTTTTACCTTACCTGTGCCCTCGGGGTTTGGAAACCATGGTCAGCCCGACGGGCCCACAAAGCCCCAGTCGCGCCCTCCCCTTCGACTCTCCCTTTGGCTTTAAGGCCACTTTGTGTAATCGAAGCTTTTCATTTGACAGGAGCAAGCTCTGGCTATCGACACTCACCATCATCTCATCCTGCCCGTAGAGACGGTGGCGCGGGAGCTTGATGCAAAATTGCTGCTGGCGCTTTATGCCGCCCGCTCCGGCATGACGGTGACGATTGGCAACAAGGCCCTCATCAATCTGCGCATTGGCGACTTCGATCCCGGCATTTACCTTTCGCATAATTTCAACGCGGGGCGAGATCGCATCATCTCCATCGCCCGTGATCTTGGCCATCGTATTGTTGCCTGGGACGAGGAAGGACTGGTCTGGATCAATGCGGAGATTTATCGGCAACGACGCGTCAATCCGTCAGCCCTTGCCAAGCTCGACATGCTGCTGCTGTGGGGAGCTGAACAACGCCAGGCCATGTTGCCCACGCTTCATGCAACCAAAGCTGCTGTCAGCATCGTGGGCAATCCGCGTGCTGATCTTCTGCGGCCGGAACTCAGGCCGATCTACGAGCCGCGTATGCGCGAACTGAAACATGAATATGGTGACTTCATCCTCGTTAATTCAAATTTCGGCTGGATCAATCACGCCCTGACCTTGGGACGCGAGGGTGACGTGGTCGAACAACTTGCACGCGTCGCAAAAAAGTCGGGCTTTTCGCTGGCCTACTTGCAACATCGTCATTCCGTCTACCGAGCGTTCGTCAATCTCATCCCGCACCTTGCGGAAAAATTTCCCGCCCGCAAGATCATCGTGCGCAGGCACCCCTCTGAAAGTCCTGGCGCCTGGGTCAAGGCGCTCGGGAACATACCCAATGTGCAGTTCAAATTTGACAGCGACCTCGTGCCCTGGCTTCTGGCCGCAGGCCACATCCTCCAGAATGGTTGCACCACGTCAGTCGAAACCGCACTGTTGGGCAGGGCAGCAATTTCCTATCGCCCCGTCCTTGTTGCAGCACTTGAAATTCCGCAGCCCGCACGAGTCAGCCATCACGCCCATACTGTCGAAGAGGTTGTGGCGCTGTTGCAGGATGAAGGCATTACCGACCGCGTGCCCGAAAGCGTTTCCGCAGCGCTTGACGCCATGGTTGCAGCACGCACCGGCGCATTGTCATCCGCAAGAATTTGCAACGCACTGCAAAAACTTGTTCCGGCCAAGGTGTCGGACATGCAACGCAACGTGGCCAAGACAAAAGCGTTCGTCCGGCGCGTGGAAAAAAATCTGCTGCGTCATGTGCCGGGAAGCGCCAGCCAGCAACATTACATCAATCAAAAATTCCCGGCCATGTCAGTGACGGACATTACAACAAGGCTGGCACTGCTCTCCAGCCACCTCGGCATCGCAATGCCCCATGTGAACAACGTAAGTGATCGCATATTCAGGATCACGCCGTGAGCGAGAGTTCAAACACATTTTGCATCGTCTGACGAACCTGAATTTTTGCTGTCAGCTGCAAAGCCTCCGCAATCTGGTTGGAGCGTTCTTCCACGTCCTCACTGCTGAGAGGTGGAAATACCTTTGCCATGTATCGGTCAGTGATGTGACCACGGCGACTGGATTTGAAGATCTGGCGCAACGCGCCAAAGCTGGCGGCGACACAGCGCGACAAACGGTTCGGTGCAGGCACAGTGATACCTTCGAGATGGTCCATGATGCGGTCGCAGGCCAAGGGTCCGCTGGTGGCCGAAACATATTGGGTCAGGACGCCAAGCTGTGTGGCGCCCAAGGTCAGTGATCCCGTCACGGACTTGTTCATGGCCTCGGCCAGTTGCTCAAGATCATAGGCACGATGCGAAATCGGATTTGGCAAGGCACTTTCATCCCGAAGCGACACAACGGGACAATAGCAGATCGGCGGCAATCCGATGATGGCGGCTTCCACAGCGGTGGTGCAGTTGTTGTGCAGCAACGCATCTGCGGCAATCAACCAGGGAATAGACGAACCTTCACGAACGACTTTCACATTCGGGCTTTGTGCAAATACATCGCGCCACATAGCTTCATTTTCGCCGGGGTGGGCGCGCAATACAAATTGTGTTTCCGGGTGAAGGGCCACAAATCGCGGCAAATCCTCCTGAAAGTGCTTCAGCACCTCACTGCGATGCTTCTGCATGTCAGCAAATTGCGTTCTTTCATCCTCCGTAGGCGGATGTTTTGCAGACGTTGTCCTGGGTTTCAAATCATGAATCGAAATCACCGGATTCAAACTGGAAAAATTGGTGTTGATCAAAACGAAACGCCCGCATGCCGCCCGGATGGCAGCAACCTCATCGGCATAAAGGCTGCGCAACTCGGGGCGTAGCAGATCAAACCGCGGATTGCCCAACGCCATTGGTAGCAACCCCAAAGCCCTGGAGCGGTGTACTACGTCTTCAGCACCCTGTGGCCCCCAGGTGATCACGCTGCTCAGCAGGGACAGCGTTTCAACCGAAACGCGCCGCATGAGATATACCTCGCGATTGAGGTAGATCAGGCCTTCCTCATCCCAGCCGAAGGCGACAAAGCCAAGCCTGCGCAACAATTTCAACAACGGAACCCGCTTGTGCGTGATGGTCTGGCAAAGATAGATGCCTCTGGGCATTCGCCAGATTGCCCGGTTGATCAGCGCCTTTGACCCCACAATCACGCGCCAGCCGCGCTGCAAGGCAATGATCCCGTGCAGCAGTCGCGCGTCGAATTCACGCGAATGGATCTCCGCTGGCAGGATCAGGGTTCTGGTCATGCGGCCAGCGTTTGCACGGGAAAATCAAGGGGCGCAATAGGGTGACGTGCCATTGCTCATCTGCGGATGCGGCAATCGGCATTCGCGAACGAAAGATGCCCCCGAGATCGGGAGCATCTTGTCTTGTTGGTGTTCCGGCCAGAGACGTCTGACGACGCTTGTCGTCAGGGTGTGGCTGGTGCCGGTGCAGTCGGAACGGGTGCGGGTGCATCGCCCACTGGTGCGGCTGGAGGATCAGCGGGAACGGGCGCTGTTGGTGCGCTGTCCTGCGTAGTGGTTTGTGGTGTCGCGACGGGGTTTGTTGAGGTTACTGGCATTAAGAAATATGCCAATGCCGCAACGATTGCTACAGCCACAGCGATCATGATGGCGGTGGAGGATCCTGTTTTTGTAACAGGGGCGACTGGCCTTGCAGTTTCGGTGCGATAAGGTTCTTCTGCTTCAAAGCCGCTCTGCGTTGATGGTTTAAGTTTTGGCTGGGTGGTGTTAGCCATATCATATCTCCATGATTGTTGGTTACTGGTAAAATGTGCCAACTGCACTTTGGTTCCCTGTTGACAAAATGATCCTAGTTGGGCCTCCGGGCCCGGGGAAGCCCGGAGGGCCCTGCAGGGACATGCAACCGTCGCTTTTCGAGCGCAGTGAAAAGCCACAGCATCAATCAACGCAGAAAGGCTCGTCTTGTTCCCGGAACGGTTGGGACAATTGCCGCAATCAGATCGTCGCGAAATGGTTTGCACATCATCATGTGATGCCCATATTCATTTCTGGTCTTATTTGCTTTTCGCCTCGAGCTCTTTCAGCAACTGATGAAGCTGCTCAGGCACTTCCTCATTGAGAACCTGATTGTAGTGGGCGCGCAATTTGCAAGCCAACTGGTCTTGCATGGCGAACTTGTCGGAATGTGCCATCGACATTGTCATGACAGGTTTCTGCACTTTCTTTTTGCTTTCTGGCTGGCCAAACGTCGTCTGTTTCTTGTTCATCTAATCGCAAGTGTTGTGCATTTCATCCACCAGCGTTTTGCCGCATTCGACGAGCACCTCGCCGTTGGACAAATTGGCTTTCCCCAAAAACTGCATCACCTCACTGATGAAGTCCGCCAGTGGCATTGCTGGCTCTATAACGAACATCCAAACCTGCGATCAGGTCATCCATCGCCATGTTCACCGATCAAAGCAGTTGCTCGATGCGAATAGGCAATTCGCGCAACCGCTTGCCCGTTGCATGGAAAATGGCGTTGGTGATCGCTGCCGCTGCGCCAACCATGGAGACTTCGCCCAGGCTCTTGAGGCCCATTGAATTGGCCAGCGGGTCGGGCTGGTCGATGAAGCCGACGTCGATCTCGCCAATATCGGCGTTCACAGGAAGGACATAGTCGGCGAGGTCGTTGTTGAGAAATCCGCCATAGCGCGGGTCGACCTCGGTTCCTTCGCGCAAGGCGGCGCCCAACGCCCAGACAACGCCGCCGCGCACCTGGCTTGCGGCAGTGCGGGGAGCAATGACGCGGCCGCAATCGGCGATGCTCACAACGCGCGGCACCCGGATCCGCCTGGTGCGCGGTTCGATGCGCACTTCAACGAAATGAGCGATGTAGCTCATCGTCGTAAACTCCGGAAAAGCCGGGCCCGCGATGGCGAAATCTCCGCGGCGCAAGGCGTCGAATGCAGCGGGCGTCTGCCCAGGCCCAAGCTGCGACACTTCGACCTGCAAGAAAGGTCGTTTGACGGCAGCGAGTTGCCGATGGAGGTTGCCAGCGATTTGACGACCTTCGAGCAATTTGGAAACCGCCGCCCGCATTTGATCGACCGCCTTTGCTGCTGTGGGAACGACGCTGAAAGTCCCCCAAGACCCGGCAGTAAGATGCTGAGGTGCAGCTGTTGTGTCACCGATCACGATATTCAGCTTGTTGGGCTCAATCTGCAGACCATCGACCAGCACGGCGGCGATCGCGGTCCGGATACCCTGGCCAAATTCGTGACCCGAAATTGCAAAGTACGTGCTGCCATCCGCATTGATTCTCAGGCTTGCAATCGTCGGATGAACCATCGTCTGATACGTGCCGGACGCGACGCCCCATCCGATCTGCGTACCGTCGGGTGCCGTCATTGATTGAGGCGCAGGCGTTCGACGGGCCCAGCCGAACCGCTCAGCCCCCTGCGACAGGCATTCGTTGAGATAACGAGATGACAGCGGCCGTCCATTCTGTGGATCGGTTCGCGTGTCGTTCGCCATCCGGAAGGCAACGGGATCGCGGTCGAGCTTATAGGCCAATTCATCGACTGCGCTTTCAAATGCGAAGCAACCGGGATGTTCACACGGCGCGCGCATAAAGCCCGGGGGCTGCGTATCAATCCGGATGTCGGCGGCAGTTCCCAGATAGTTTTCGATGCCGTACAGTCGGCTCGGTGCCACGTGATACTCTGGCCGAAACTGACCGTCGCGCGACTGTTGTTGAGCGGCATCATACTGCACTGCGATCATCTTTCCAGCCGCGTCAGCGCCGAGCTTGATTTTGTGCGTGCTCTTTGGCCGGAAGGTTGCAACATGAAAAACTTGCCCGCGCGGCATGACAAGTTTGACTGGCCGACCGATCAGCATCGCAGCGTAAGCAACAATTGCCGTCTGCCGCTGAACCCCGCCCTTTTGGCCAAAGCCGCCGCCAACATAAGCACTCTTCACGTCAACGTTCGCGGGATCAAGCCGCAACACGCGCGCTATCACCGCCTTGATAGCACCGCTGCTTTGTGTTCCCTCGTAGATGGTCAGCCGTCCGTCCGCCCAGATCGCGGTTGTCGAAAAAACCTCCATCGGGTTGTGATGCTGGGTCGGCGATACATACTCGGCCTCCAAAGTGGTACTGGCACGCGCCAATGCGGGCACCGCATCTCCTGCTTTGACATCCTCGCTCTTCTGCAAGACTGCGCCAGGGCTATCCATCATCGCGGCAAAACTGTCGGTCGAAAAAGTGGGATGAATGAGTTCGGCCGCCTCGATGGCCGCCTCCAGCGATTCAGCAACAACGAGGGCGACCGGCTGGCCCCGATAGGCGATTTGGATTTCTAGCGTTGGGAGTGCCATCTGTGCCGGGAACTCCAACGGTGGCAAGGCAGGAGGGAAGTCAGCCGGGGTGAGGATGCGAACAACGCCTGGCACGCGCATCGCAGCTGCCGTGGAAATCTCGGTCATCGTGCCCTTGGCGATGGGCGACGGCACCATCATTGCGTAGAGCAGCCCAGGAAACTGAAAGTCGGCGGCATAGGTTGTCGTACCGCGCACCTTGTCGCGGGCGTCAATGCGAGGGCGGTCCTTAAATAGTGCGGCGGTCATGAGCGTTTCCTTTCGGCGGCGATGAGAAGTGCGTCAGCCAACGTACGTGCGCCGAGCTCGACCTTGAAAACATTTTGCCGACCGGGGGTTGCACCCTGAAACGCGGCTTTGCCCGCGGCCAAGGCCATTTCCTGCGTCAACTTCTGGCCCGTCAGCATTTTTTCGGCTTCAGTTGAACGCCAGGGTTTTGTGGCCACGCCACCAAGTGCAACATGTGCCTTGCGGATGCGATCACCCTCCATCTCGAGGGCGACAGCAGCCGACGCAAGCGCAAAGGCATAGGATTCACGGTCACGTATTTTGTGATAGGTGGAATGAATGCCAGCGGCTGTCTTTGGCACACTGATCGCCGTGATCATTTCTCCGGGCTCAAGTGTAAACTCGAGATGTGGCGTATCACCGGGCAAGCGGTAGAGTTCGGAGATTGGGACCTCGCGCGTGCCACCCGGTCCCAGCACTTCGATCTTTGCATCCATTGCGACCAATGCAACGGGCCAGTCGCCGGGAGACACCGCAGTGCAGGCATCACTTGTGCCGAACACGGCCTGTCCGCGGTCCAGCCCGCCGATGGCAGCACATCCACTGCCAGGCTCGCGCTTGTTGCAGGGGTAGACGCCGACGTTGCTCGAGCTGCCCGAGCCATTCCTGAAATACATGCAGCGCGTGCGCTGAAGCAGGTTGCCGCCAACCGTTGCCATATTGCGCAATTGCTGGGAAGCCGCCTTGGCGAGGGCTTCTGCAAGAACCGGGTAATCTCGGAGGACAACGGGGTCTTCAGCAACGGTGCTCATGAGGGCAAGCGCCTCGAAGCGCAACCGATCTCCGTCAGTCTCGATCCTGTCCAATCCCTTGATCGCCGTTATGTCGATGAGATGACCGGGTTTCTCGATATTGAGTTTCATCAAATCATAAAGATTGGTGCCACCGGCGATGAAACGCGCTCCCTCGCCAGCACCTGCAAATGCAGTGACCGCTTCCGCGGATGTAGTGGGACGTAAATAGCTGAAGGATTGCATTAGCTTTTTCCCATCTTTGCATTGGCATCTTCGATGGCGGCGACGATGCCAACATAGGCCCCACACCGGCATATGTTGCCGCTCATGTATTCACGGATTTGCTCTTTTGACGTGGCATGGCCTTCCTTCACACAGGCGACCGCCGCCATAATCTGGCCCGGCGTACAGAATCCACATTGAAGTGCATCATGATCGATGAACGCCTGTTGCATGGGGTGAATTGCATCACCTTCCGTAAGGCCCTCAATCGTCAATACTTTGTGGCCCTCAATCTTTGCTGCCAGCGTGAGACAGGACGCAACGCGCTTGCCGTCAATATGCACGGTGCATGCGCCGCACTGGCCATGGTCGCAGCCCTTCTTGGCACCGGTCAGCGCGAGACGTTCACGCAGGAGATCAAGCAGGGATGTGCGCACATCAATATCGAAAGCAAGGCTTTCGCCGTTGATCGTTGTATTCACCGTCACAGCATTGGCAGGTATGACAGGCAGAGCGGGCGGGGCAGCATTCGCTGGCATGTCGGCGTTTTCGACGAACGAGAGCGCAGCAACCGCAGCGCCACCGGCTTTCAAGGCATCGCGGCGGTTCAACGTAATGTGCGGATGTAATGTCATTGAACCTGCTCCACAGGACCGAGAGGCCGGATATGGCGAAGTTGCAGTACTCTGATCTTTGGTCGGCCCATGACAACTGGCTCCTTTGGAAATCTGGAATTGCACGGACCTAACGCACGAGGCCGGATAAAGTCCCGGTCTGGTCGTCCAGAATTTTCAACCGAGCGTCTAAACGTCCAGGTTCGTGACCGCCGCCGTTCCCAGTCCGGTCACCCTACCATCTTCTTTCGCGTGGGTGGCTGAACGGCGATATTGTGCAGGCGATTGACCGGCCCAGCGCTTAAACGCCTTGCTGAACGACCCTTCCGAGCGATAGCCTACCGACGCAGCAAGCACTTGCATGACCATCTTGCCTTCGGCCAGTTTTTCGGCTGCCCGGTACATGCGCCAGTGTGTGAGATATTCCAGCGGGCTTTGGCCCACGACATCCTGAAACCGTTTGGCAAAGCGCGATCTTGACATACCAAATTCCCGGCCCAGCGCTTCCACTGACCACAACCGCTCCGGTGCGCGGTGAATGATCGCGAGTGCCGGTGCAATCTCCTTGTCCATGATGCCGCGCAGCCAGCCCTGCGGCATGGTTTCACCCGATGCCAAATGGTGGCGCACAATCTGGATGAACAGGATATCGGCGAGCCGCGCTCCGACGCAGTCAGCACCAGGGAGTCCTGACAGAAGTTCGGCGTCCAAAAGGGATGTGATCGCTGCAACTGTCGAACCAGCTTGCGCACGCATCAAAAGTGTCGACGGCAACGCCGCAAGCAACGGATTCCGACGATGGTCGCCGAAGTCAAAGATGCCGGAAATAAGCGTTGTTGTGGGTTTGCCTTCTCCAAATCTCAGGTCAACCGCCTTGTACCTTGTGCCTGGAACCCGAGGCGACAAGCCCATGGAGTCAGCAACATGCTGAAACGGCACCGTGTTGGCGCTGGGGGTTGATAGAAGTTTATGTTTCTCACCGTGGGGCAACACGACGATGTCGCCTGGAAATAGCTCAAACGCATCGACCTGGTGTTCCGTGACAATCCACGCACGCCCTGAGAGCAGAAGATGAAACGGGGAGCCAGCAAGTTTGTCCTTGGCAAAACCCCAGTTGCCAGACAAGGCCATCCGGCAAAACACGGTGCTCTGCAGCCGTAAACCCTCCAGAACGTTGTCAACCAGCGTCATCTAACACATTCACTTAGCAATCCTGCCATGCAACGCTTGATAAGCAAAAGTGTTCCAACTCTTACGTGTGCTTTTTCAATGAAGT
>JANNNG010000093.1:0-16376 GCA_031398425.1 Hyphomicrobiales bacterium
AAAGTCACCCTGCGCCGCCGCTGTGACCCGCTGTTCAATCGTTTCCCATGGCGTCAACAAATCTGACAAGGATATGCAGCAGAAGTCATGTCCGATCAATGCACCGGCCCGCGCGGATGCCATTTGAAAAGCCGAAATACCGGGGTGCACTTCGATGGCAATCCGATTGGGTTCGCGGTCAACAAGTTCATAAACCAGGGCCGCCATGGCATAAATGGCAGCATCACCAGAGCAGACAAGGGCGATGCGCTTTCCCTGCTTGGCAAGGTTGATGGCGTGTCGGCAGCGGTCTTCCTCGCCGCCAAGAGGGAACGCATGCAGGACTTGATCCGTGTGCTGATCTTTGGCCAGATCAAGATAGAGGCCGTAGCCGACCCAGTCGGTGGCGTGCTGCAGGCATTTGGTCACCGCAGGTGAACGCAGCTCCGGTGCACCTGGGCCGATGCCGACAATTTGCAGCATACCGCGACTGCGCCCCAGCAAACTCAATATCGGCGATGCGGCTTCCGCAATAGCGATGGTAGCCCGCCTGCTTTTTTGTTTTGGCACAATCAACTTGGCGTCCGGCCCGGCTGCAGCAAGTGCCGCTGCTTCAGCCACGCTTGGTGTTCCTACTTCAGCACGAACAATCTCGGACGGTCGTTGCACGCGCGATGACTCCGAGTTTAGCTCTTTCGTAGTGAAAAAACGAACATCACCAAGCGCTACGATCGCCGCTTCATCTTCTTTCAAATCAATAGACGCAAAGCAGGAGATGCTGGCCTTGGCCAAACCATGTTCGGCCAGTGTTTCATCCAGAAGTGTCTTCACCTCGTTGGGGTCGGTGCCGCGTTCACAACCAATGCCGATGCAGAGCGTCTTTGGATGATAGGTCAGCGTGTCCGCATCTGCCAGGCGGGATGTGACTGCAATGGGAATGGCACCCTTTGCATCGGTGACACTTGCAAGCCACGGTGCAGCGCCAGCCTGGATGACAAGCCTTTCACCATTCAGCAATCGCGCAGTGATGGACTTTGCAAGGTGCCCATTCTCCAAAGCATAGCCTTTTGGCGGCTCATCCAGTGCCACGCCCAGCACTACGTCGCTGGCTGTGGTGATAGCCGCGTGACCTGACGTCAATTCCGCGATCTTGCTTGCAAGCTCGTTCGCACCGTGATGGCCGCCGAGTAGTGGCACGGCATAATCTCCGTTTTCGGAGAGCGCGATCACCGGTGGTTCAACGGTCTTGTCTGTTGCGTGCGGTCCGATGGCTCTGACCAGAATGCCCGCAGCACAGAGTCCGATGATAGCATGGCCGCCCATAAACAACTCCGCAAGATGCGTTGTGGCTTTCGCGTAGTTGACGTTCACGCCCTCGACGCCGTCTGGCCCATGGATTTCAGCAAACAGCAGACCGCGCAATCGCTTTGCCAGAGGCAGCGCAGAAGGACCAAGAATGAAAAGAATTGTCCGCATCAAGATCAATGCACCTTTCGCACAATGATGGTGGTGAAATAGGGCAGAGTGTCTTCCTCTATCTCCCTGATGTTGCGGATCACTTGCATCTCCTGCGTGGCATGTTGCACCACCGTCGCAACATCTGCGAGATTCAGGGCCATGATCACACGCTTGACCGATTGGAAATGCCGTCCGACTTTCACAATCGCCGCAGCATTTGTGGTTTGAAGTTCACGTTGCATGTCGCTTTCCGGCATCGTTGCGGGTAGTACCTTCAGCACCTCATTGCGTTCGCACAGCGGTTGGCCAACAACGGCAGCACTTGCCGTAATTGATGTGACACCCGGCACAACAACCGTTTTGAAGGATTTCGCCAGTCGCTCAAAGATATACATGAAGCTGCCATAAAAGAACGGATCACCTTCGCACAGCATGATCACGTCTTCACCTTTTGCGAGATGGTCAGCAATTCTGGACGCCCCTTCGTCATAGGCTTGTTGGGCAGGCTCACGATCCACCCGCATGGGCATGTCGATGGCAATTTCTTCAATGTCATCTGACATGAAAGGACTGGCAATCGCACGGGCGGTGGATTCACCACCGTTGGCAGCGAGGTAGGCAACAACCTTGGCCATGCCAATCAGACGCCAGGCTTTCACGGTCATGAGTTCGGGGTCGCCGGGACCGACGCCCACACCGTAAAGTGTTCCGCTCATGACTTGGTGACCCGCCATTGCGTAACCGCCATACGGGGTTTCATGGCCCGATGCGGACCAATACTGGTGAGTGTAGACACATCAATACGCACAAGCTCACCGCCATGCTTTGCCTGCAGATCATAGAGATGCATCTCGCCTTCAATCGTTACCACGTTGACGACCATGCGACCGCCGGGCCGCAAGGCAATCCATGCTTGTTCAAATGTTCCGTGTACGGATATTCCACCACCGATGAAAACAGCATGGGGTGGAGGCAGGCCTTCGTAGGCTTCAGGTGCTGCTTTGGGCACCATGTGCAAGCGTGGTGCTCCCAGTTGATCGGCGTTGACGGCGATCATGGCGCGGCGGCTTTCGAGGGGTTCGATGGCAAAGGCTTCGCAGCCGCGGGTGGATCGCATCCATTCGATGCCCACGGCACCAGAGCCTGCGCCCACGTCCCATAGAATTTGATCTGGAGCAGGGGCAAGCGCACTCAAAGTCGCGGCACGCACTTCACGTTTGGTAATCTTGCCATCATGCTGGAAGACGTCATCCGGCAAACCTGGGATGCGGGACCAGACCTTTGCAGATGGCGATGCTTTGCAATCGATGGCAAGGGTGTTCAGCGGTGACCAGTCAAGTTCTGGATTTTGATCTGCGCCGAAGCTTGTCACACGCTGCTTTGGTCCGCCAAGATTTTCAAGAACGGTTACTGTGCTTTCATGAAAGCCTCGGGCTACCAGACGACGGCAAACTTCGACCACGGACGTTTCGTCTTCCGTCAGGATCAGCAGTCTTGCATCGGGTTGAATGAAGGCTTCCACATTGGCGGCTGGACGGCCGTGAATGGTGAAGCAATCGCAATCCGGCAGCGACCAGCCCATTTCGGCTGCAGCCAACGAGAATGCCGAGAGATGACTGATGATGGACACTTCAGCTTTTGGAATAAAGGACAGGATTTTTCGCGCCACGCCAAAGTTCATGGGGTCGCCGGTGGCGAGAATGACAGTCGGTAGCCCGCGTAAAGGATTGAGTTGCTCGACAACGGCGGAAAATGGTTGTGGCCATTCATGACGTTGCATTGAGAGTGCGGGGATCATTGCGAGAGTGCGTGTTGAACCAATGATGTGCTGACATGACCGAAGGGCGTGGTGCGCGCGCGTAGACAGGCCATGCCAACCGTCTTCGCCGATGCCGATGATGGTAAGCCAAGCCGTCATGGTTTTTCCGCAGTCAAGGCGTTGATCACTGCGGCGGCCATGGCGGAACCGCCTTTGCGGCCCTTGATGGTGGTAAATGGAATGCCGCGCGGGTTTGACGCGAGTTCGGCTTTGCTTTCGGCTGCTCCAACAAAGCCCACGGGAAAGCCGATGATGGCAGCCGGTTTACGTGCGCCAGCGTCGATCCGCTCAAGCAACGCAAAAAGGGCTGTGGGTGCATTGCCGATCACGATGATGGCACCTTCCAGTTTGGGCAACCAGAGTTCAACAGCGGCAGCTGAGCGGGTGATGGAATTTGCGATGCCAGCGGCTCGCGAAGCTTGATCATTCAGTGTACAGATGATGTCACTACCCGCAGTGATCTGTCTTGCGATAATGCCGTGCTTTACCATTTCGACGTCAACAAAGATGGGCGCACCAGCTTTCAGTGCGGCTGTTGCGGCGGGTACAAAATCATCTGAGAACAGCAGATCATCAACGATCTCCAGCATTCCGCAAGCGTGGACCACGCGCACGGCGATATGCTGCGCGTTTTCCGGAATGCTGGAAAAGTCCGCTTCCGCCCGGACTATCTCGAATGACCGGGCGTAAATAGCTTCGGGGTCACGAATGTAGTCCATCACCGTTTCAACATGCTTTTTGGCCCAAGTGGATGATCTGCATGCGGATAAATTGCGTGGGCATGATCGTGGCTGTGATCGCCGTGCGAATGGGCGTGGGGTTGTGATGCGAGCTTGAAAGGTCCGTCCTGGCAGAGGCCGGTGCAGTTTCCAGCGGCATCACAGAACTTGCACTCTTTTGCACTCATACCTTCGACATGGTGGTGGTGACTCTCTTGCACGGCACCGACTTCGGCTTCAAAGCCCAGCACCTGTGTGCGGTACTTGCACATCTGGCAGTTCATGGCGATGTCGCCGGAAATGATCTGTTCGATGCGTTCAACGAAGGTTTCGACAACGGCGGGATGATCGTTGAGGTAAGGCGCTTTCAGGAATTCGACATTCGGATGTTTTGCGGCGACGGCATCTGTTGCCAGATAAATCCGTTGCACCAATACACCCGTGAACAGGAAATAAGGGAACACGATGATGCGTTTGAAACCCAGTTTGGTGATGTGTTCGAGGGCTGGTTCCACCAGTGGAAAGGTGACGCCGGAATAGGCCACTTCGCCCCAGCCGAAACCGAAACCTTCCCAGAGAATGCGCATGACTTTGGCGACGTTTGAATTGGCATCGGGGTCAGATGCGCCACGCCCCACGACAAGCAAAAGTGTTTCGTGTTTTTCGATGTGAGACGGTGCTGCGTCGATGGCTTGCTGGATACGGTCGCCGGCAGCGCGCATCATCTTGGGGTCAATGCCAAGTTCCTTGCCGTAGTCGATGCGAAGATCGTTTTGTGCGGCATAAGCGTTGAGGACGGATGGGATATCGTTCTTGGCATGGCCGGCAGCAAACAACATTCCGGGTACGGCGAGCACGCGAGAAACACCCTTGTCTTTCAGGATGTCGAGTCCTGTGCGGATGATGGGTGTTGCAAATTCGAGATAGCCAAATTCAACAGGGTATTGCGGCAGTCGCTTTTTGAGATGTTCGGACAGAATGGCAAACTCGGTGACGGCTTTGCGATTGCGGCTGCCATGGCCACACAACATCACACCCAGTTTTGTCGTCATCTTAAGCGCCTTCCAAATCGCATCGTTGCCGAAATCGGCATTGGAAGGCAGCCCCGTCTTGGCCCCTGAATGGGTTGGCCGCACCGGAATGGCTTTCAGTCCCGTCTGGGGAACGCTGCTAGAAACTTGTATTTAGGAGAACGCGTCGGCTTGGGCAAGGTTGAAAGCGGCAATGTCAGGTTCGGTTTTGCAAGATTTAGCCAATTATGTTAAATCACCTCCATGAAACAGAAATTTAGAGTCACCGCCATTTGGGATCCTGAGGCAGAAGTTTTCACGTCAAGTTCGAATATCCCAGGTTTGACAGTGGAAGTGGAAACGTTTGAGGAGTTTGATTCGTTGGTCGAGGTCTTGGCTCCTGAAATGCTTGAGGCCAATTTGCCCAATGCCAAACGGCCATTTTTGTTTGATATAGAACTGCTTCGTACACTTGCAGTGGCGTGATTGTGCCGAAAGATGTTTACCGTGATCTGGTGAAGATTTTGATGACTGCGGATTTTGAGCAGGTTGAGGGCGGCATAGGCAGTCATGAGAAGTGGCAAAATGCGGATAGTGGAAAATCTGTCACAGCACCACGTTCCAAAAGTCGGCACACAGCAAATGAAGTCTTGAAACAGGATGGTCTGCCGAAAGCATTTTAGTCAATATTCCACCCCCGCCTGAGCCTTCACGCCTGATCTGAACGGGTGTTTTAACTGCTCCATCTCCGTCGCCAAATCTGCCATCTCGATCAGTTCTTCCTTCGCATTCCTGCCGGTGATGATGATGTGTTTGTCGGTTGGTCTTGCCTCCAGCACCGCCTTTACTTCTTCCCATGGCAGATAGTCGTAGCGCAGCACGATGTTGAGTTCGTCGAGCATGACCAATCGCAGCTCCGGATCGGCGATCATGCGTTTGGCTTCTTCCCAGCCGGCTCTGGCATGGGCGATGTCGCGGTCTCTGTCCTGGGTTTCCCAGGTGAAGCCTTCGCCCATGGCCTTGATGGTGACAAGGTCAGGGAATTTTTCCAGCACTGTGCGTTCTCCCGTACCCCACGCACCTTTCACAAACTGAACTACGCCGGATTTCAGCCCATGGCCCACGTGGCGGAACACCATGCCGAAGGCGGCGGTGGATTTGCCCTTGCCTTTTCCGGTGTGAACGATGAGCAGGCCTTTCTCGATGGTCTTGCCCGCCATGATCTTGTCGCGGGCGGCTTTTTTCTTGGCCATCTTTTCATTATGGCGCGTCGCGTCTTCGGTCATTGGGAAAGCTCCTGCAATTGTTCATGTACGGAGTTCAGGCGCGGTTGCCACAGACCGCGGGCAATGGCTTCCGAAAAACGCTGTGCCATTTCGCGAAGGGCCGCCGGATTGTTGTCGGCCATAAACTGGCGGGTGTCCATGTCTTCCACATAGGCTTCGAAGGCCAGATCGAAATGGTGGGATTTCACTGCATCAGCCGTGGCGGCGAAAGCGTACATGTAGTCCACCGTGGCCGCGATTTCGAAGGCACCCTTGTAACCATGACGTTTGACACCCTTTATCCATTTTGGATTGACCACGCGTGAGCGCATGACGCGCGCGATTTCCTCGTCGAGAGTGCGAATGACGGGGCGCTCGGGGCGAGAGTGGTCGTTATGGTAGACGCGAGGTTTTTTGCCTGATGCGGTTTCGACCGCTGCACTCATGCCACCTTCGAATTGATAGTAGTCATCGCTGTCGAGTAGGTCGTGTTCACGATTGTCCTGATTGTGGATGACGGCCTCCAGTTCTGAAAGACGTTCGCGAAAAGACGTCTCATCTTTGCGGCCTCGCTCATGCGTGCCATAGACATAAGCACCCCAGGTGACGTAGGCGGCCGCAAGGTCAGCCTTGGTTGACCAGATGCCTTCATCTATCAGGGCTTGCAAGCCTGCACCATAGGCGCCCGGCTTTGAGCCAAAGATTCGGGCTGTGGAAAGTGAGGCGGCCAGCGGGTTGTCTTCTGCGTCTTCTTCCAAGGCAGCGACGGCTTTAATGGCCTTGTCGAGCAACTCGATTTGTGCCGGGAAGGCGTCACGAAAGAAGCCTGAAATACGCAAGGTCACATCGACGCGAGGGCGTCGTAACACCGCAAGAGGTTGGATTTCGAAACCTGTAACGCGCCAGCTAGTGCTATCCCAGACAGGTTTCACTCCCATGAGCCACAGGGCCTGTGCAAGGTCATCGCCGCCAGTGCGCATGTTGGCGGTACCCCAGCAGGATAAGCCAATGTTTTTAAGGTGTTGCCCGGTATCCTGGAAGTGGCGGGTGAGCAGGGCTTCGGCTGAGGCTTTGCCGAGCGTGAAGGCGGCAGGGGTAGGCAGGGTGCGATTGTCAATGGAGTAGAAATTGCGGCCCGTGGGTAGAACGTCGAGGCGACCACGGGTAGGGGCACCCGAAGGTCCGGGAGGGACGGACTGGCCGCTCAGGGCGCGGAGGAGGTTGGTGATTTCGTTGGGGCCGCAGGCTGCAAGGGTGGGGCGGAGGGTTTTGTTGATGAAGGTGAGGACCGAACGTGTTGAGATACCCCCTCCCGGCTTCGCCGTACTCCCCCGGCCCAAAGGGGCCGAGGGAGAAAGTGTTGCATCTTTCTCCCTCGGCGTCTTCGCCGGGGGAGTACCCGAAGGGGGAGGGGGTGTTGAAACGAGACGTGATGCCAGCATTTCCAGTCGTTCAACCGTATCCCCAACCGTGCGCCAGAGGTCATTGGAAATACTAGATAGCTCTTCGGGTTTCGGTCCTTGCCATGTATTTCCAAATTCGCAATTCAATGGATCGAAACCCAGTTCGAGATCATCTGCCAGGGCACGGATCAGCGACGCGCGCTCGCCTCCCGGCACGCGTGTCAGTGCCACCAGCAAATCCGTCTCCTGTTGCCCCGTGGGGCTTTCACCCAGAATGTGCAGACCATCGCGGATTTGCGCTTCCTTCAGGTCACAGAGGAATGTGTCCAGCTTTTGCAAATCGGCATCACCGTCGCCTGTAAAGCCTGCGTCCTTGTCCAGCTTGTGATGTTTCGTCAGGTCCAGAATGTTTTGCTTGAGCAGCGCAAGGCGGCGATGGTCGAGACCCGAGGCGAGATAGTATTCATCGACGAGGGCTTCGAGGTCTTTCAGCGGCCCATAGGTTTCGGCCCGCGTCAGCGGTGGTGTTAGGTGGTCGATGATGACGGCGGAGCTGCGACGCTTGGCGGCTGACCCTTCCCCGGGATCGTTGACGATGAAAGGGTAGATGTGGGGGATTGGCCCCAATATGGCACTGGGGAAACATTCCGAAGACAGACCGACGGATTTGCCCGGTAGCCATTCGAGATTGCCGTGCTTGCCATTGTGAATGATGGCGTTGACGCCGAAAACATGACGGAGCCAGAGATAGGCCGCGATGTAGTTGTGCGGCGGCACCAGGGCAGGATCGTGGTAGGTGGCCTTGGGGTCGATGTTGTATCCGCGTGCAGGCTGGATGCCGACAACGATATTGCCGAAGCTGATGAATGGCAACTGAAACGCTTTGTCCAAAACGCATGGGTCATCTTGGGCCGTACCCCACCGCAGTGTGACGGCATCCTGGACGACGGGTGGCAAGCTTTCAAACAGCACGTCGTAGGCGGCGAGATCAAGCGTGTGGGCCGATCGCTTGTCGGACATGGCGTTGGTGCGATTGGCCTGCAAGGCTTCAATCAGCCGGTTGCCGTCGGTCGGTATGTCTGTGCCTCCGAGCGCTTTCATGATATTGATGGTGGAGGCAGGCGTGTCATAGCCCACGCCATTGGCGATGCGGCCATCCTTGTTAGGGTAGTTGGCGAGAATGATGCCGATGCGTTTTATCTCTGCCGGTGTTGTTCGGAGCTTGGCCCAGTTGCTCGCGAGTTCCGCCACGTGCGCGATACGGTCATCGACAGGCTTGTAAGTCACGATGCTGCACTGGGTTTTTTCATGCCAGAGGTGGTCGGCCTTGAAGGAGATGACACCTGCATGAATGCGGCCATCGAGTTCTGGAAGCACCACTGACATGACCAGGTCCTTGGCGGCAAGGCCGGATGTGCTGGCGCGCCACTGTTCCTCAGTATTGCCTGCGAAGGTCACTTGCAGGACCGGGCAGTTCTGTTGAGCGAGCACGTCTTGCGCAGGGTTGCCTACAGCAAAGGAGGTGGCGTTGATGATGACGTCTGCGGGGTGCCGGGTGAAGTGTTCGCGAAGGTATGCCTGACATATTTGGTCTTTGAGGCTTGAGACATAGATCGCGTGGGTCGTGAGGCCTTGGCTTTCCAGCGCTTCGATGAGTGCGTTGATAGGAGCCGACTGCCCGCCTTCAACGACGGAGCGATAAAAGACAATTGAAACATGACCCCTATACTCGTCATCCCGGCGAAGGTCGGGACCCAGCTTTTCCCCGGCTTCCGTCTTGGCCCAGCGGGATCCCGGCCTTCGCCGGGATGACGGTTCTAAAAGCGAGCACACTGCGAAGGGGACTGCCGGAATTGGCAATACCCCTTGGTCGATGATCCATGCCGCATAGTTCAGTGCGCCGCGAATATTTCCCGAACCGCCGATTGTGAAGTAGGTTCTGAGCGCTTCCCAATCATCTGCATTGACTGTAGAAAGCGCTTTCAACTCGTCGTCATGATCGGCACCGCCTGGCAGCAAAGCGAGCTTGACACCCGTTTCGACCAAGCGATCAACCCCATACGGCCAATAGGCCTTGCCGCCCAACAGACGCACAATAATGAGTTTTGCGTGGACAAGAGTTTGTTCCGTGTACAGATCAACGGAATAGTTGTGTTGCAAATGAAGCAGATTGGCGAGGCGCAAAGTTGGTTTGAACTTGTCCGAGGCCAGCGCAAGACTTGCAAGTTCGCTGTCCGCGGCGGAGAGAATGACGATATCGCCAGGGGATTGTTTGAGGTCAACTGCGGTGGCTCCACCGTCAACTACTCCTGATGTGGTGGCGAGACGGTGCATCAGCCCCTCAAGGAAGTCTCGATTGCCTTTTGGTCCATGTGCTTTTCTCCGATCACGACGAAGCGGGTGCTGCGCTTTTCACCGACATTCCACCGCCTGTCGAAGTAACTGTTGAGGCGCGGGCCTACGGCTTGCACCAGCAGACGTGAGTCCGATCCTGGCGCATCGGCAAAACCTTTCAGCCTGAGGATGTCGTGGGCTGCGATGGTCTTGGCAATGCGTTGCAACAGAGTGGCCTTGTCCGGCGTGTCGGGCAATTCAACGATGAAGGTTTTGAAGTCATCGTGGTCGTGCTGCGTCTCGCCTTCAATTTCATGATGGGACTGGCGGTTTTGCAAGTCATCTTCAGCGCTGGCACCGTGGCCGAGCAGGACGTTTATGTCCACGGCGCTTTGGGTGGCTGAAACGAGTTTGGTGGCTTTGCGGATTTGCGTGGAGAGTTGATGGGCGACGGAATTGCGTTCCGCGTCACTCAACAAATCCTGTTTGTTTACAATCACAAGGTCAGCAGCGTTCAACTGATCTTCGAAGAGTTCCTCGACCGGTTTTTCATGTTCCTGAGGGTCACCGACAAAGCGGCCTTCTGCCAATGCCTTGGCATCGACCACGGTGATGACGCCATCCACAGTCACCTCAGCCTTGATCTCCGGCCAGTTGAAGGCGCGCACCAGCGGCTGGGGCAGGGCGAGGCCCGAGGTTTCAATAATGATGTGGTCGGGGCGATTTGCGCGAGACAGAAGCTTCTGCATGGTGGGTACGAAATCGTCGGCCACGGTGCAGCAGATGCAGCCATTCGCGAGTTCAATGATATCGTTTTCTGAGCAATTTTCATTGCCACAGGCTCTGAGAATGTCGCCATCGACGCCCACATCACCAAACTCGTTGACGATGAGGGCGAGTTTGCGTGATCCCGCATTTGCAAGGATATGGCGCACCAGTGTGGTTTTGCCGGAACCCAGAAAACCGGTGATGACGGTGGTTGGAATTTTGCCAGTCATTGTGTTTGTTCCGCGTCTGGTTCTGGCAAAAAACGCCCGAGTAAAACACCGATCATCAGCCACATGATGGCGTTGGCCCCAAGGCTTGAGCCTGCAAAGTGTGCAGCAAGGGCTGCGGGCACCCCTGACTCATGGGAGGCAGGGAGTGGTGCGCCAATAAAGTGCGGCATGAGGGCCAGGGCCAGGGCTGCCGCAATCGCCCAGTTTTGCCGCGTGAAAGCAAGCAGCCAAAGGGCTGCTGCGGTTGCGGCAATGGTGCCTACCCACCAAATTTGACGGAGCGTCAGTTCACCCGTCGGCATGCCCGGCAATTCCGGTGCGAGGCCTGCTGCCGGTGCCAGCGACACGGCGAGGAAACCGCACAGACCCCAGATCCATCCGTTCTTTTTTGTGATTGTGCCGCCCAGCATGAAGGCAACACCCGCCAACATGGCGGCAAAGCCAACGCCTGTCAGGATCGATGCGGCAAATGTGAAGACCGTGCGTTCCCAACCATCAGCGGGCGCCCAGGCGTCTTCGTGGTGATGGTGGTTCGCTGGAGTTCCTTCAGCGTGACTGTGTCCCGCTTCACTGACTTCAAATTTTTCAGCCGCCAGAATAATGGGCGTGAGGCGCACATGCTGCATCACTCCCATGAGAAAGCCACCCGCAATGCCACACAGCACCACGGCGAGTAGAACCCGCGCTAACACGATTCGTGGATCAGATCAGTGGCAGGGAAAGCCGATGGCGTGGCGCGTGTCATGGGCGGCATTGTGCAGTCGCTCGTCCTGGGCAAGGCCCACACCAAACACAAGAAAGCATCCGATGAAAAAACTGAAAACGCCTATTGCTATGCGTTGCGTTGATGGAACACTGATAGAATTCGTACGTGTGGTCATGTCACCCTCCGTGAGACCGGTTGATCCAAATCTGCTGTCCGGCAGGTCTCCTGACTTGCGGTGTTTTTTCAGAGGCCCAACTTTCGCTTCGCAAGTGAAGAACTTGCTCGCACGTTGGACTCCCGGTTTGAACGCCTTCCCGGTTTCCCAGTGGCATGTGTTCAAACCAAACCGCTCACAGTTGCGGGGGCAGTCACGGTTTTGGCCCCGATTGGGTGGTCCGCACCGTGTTCCCTATTACGCTTCTGGCCGACTGGCCCACGAAGCACCGAACGCCCTGATGATGGCAGGGTGGAACAAGCGGCGTCAACATGAAAGCGACATAGTCGCGGTGAAAAAACTATGGATTGCAAACAAAACTCTCTAAACAGCCTCTCGGCGAACGGGTTAACCCGACTTAAACAGGCGCGAGCGATAAGCTTGGCACCTTCAAAAATGGGAATTGCGGCTGCTCATGACACACGCGACTGGTGAACAAAACCGAACTCCGGGACGCTGGGAAATACTGGGTTTTGGCAAGGGAACCATGTTTTCGCTCTTCGTGTTTTCCTGCGTCGTCAACATCCTGATGTTGACCGGGCCGATTTTCATGCTTCAGGTCTATGACCGGGTCTTGTCGTCCGGCAGTGTGCCGACACTGCTTGCGCTGTCTGCCATTGTTCTTGGACTTTACATTTATTACGGCATACTCGAATACATCCGTTCGCGCATCATGGTGCGGGTCGGGCGGCGTTTTGAAGAAAATCTGCGCAACCGTGTGTTTGACGTGATGGCGCAGTTGACCCTGCGCCGCGCGTCCAGCGGCGGCGGTCAGCCGATTTCAGATCTGAATACCGTGCGGCAGTATATGTCAGGGCAGGGTCCATTGGCATTTTTTGATATGCCGTGGGTGCCGTTTTACCTGTTCATCGTGTTCATGCTGCATTTCTGGCTTGGCATCGCCGGTCTGATATCGGCGATCATCATCTTTGTACTGGCGGTTTTCACCGAAATCACCACGCGGACACCTCTGGCAAAAGCTGCCGCAGCACAAACCAAGGCTGTCCTCATGACCGACGAGGCCCGCCGCAGCACCGAGGCTATGCATGCCTTGGGAATGCGCGGCATATTGCGCAAACGCTGGGCCACTGTGCAGCAGGAAGCGCTGGATTATCAAACGGCTGCATCAGATTCCGGTGGCAAACTCTCAACGGCATCACGCGTGGTGCGACTTCTGGTGCAATCGGCCATGCTGGCACTTGGGGCCTATCTTGCCATCAACCGGGAAATCTCCGCGGGTGCCATCATCGCCGCCTCCATCATCATGGGACGCGGGTTGGCACCAATCGAGCAAGCCGTAGGTAACTGGCAGCAGTTCCTGGGTGCCCGCAAGGCCATTGAACGCCTGAGCAAGATGCTGGCACAAATTCCCGCCGAAACGGAAAAAATGCCGTTGCCGCCGCCCAAAGGCAACCTTGAAGTTGACAGCGTCATTGTCATGGTTCCCAACCAGGAAAAACCGTTGCTGGCTGGCGTGTCATTCAAGGTCTCGCCGGGCATGGGGCTCGGCGTCATCGGGCCAACGGGTGCTGGCAAATCCACGCTGGCACGGGTGTTGACCGGCGTCATTCCTGCAACCCGCGGCACCGTGCGGCTGGATGGCGCTGCCATTGAGCAGCGCAGTGTTGATGACTATGGCCGTGTGATCGGTTACCTGCCGCAGGATGTGCAGCTGTTTGACGGCACGGTTGCGCAGAACATTTCGCGCTTCCAGGAAGGAGCAAAACCCGATGACATCGTGCGCGCCGCCGAGATGGCCAATGTGCACGACCTCGTGATGCGCCTGCCACAAGGCTATGACACGCCGCTTGGCGAAAACGCAGCGAGGCTATCGGCAGGACAGCGCCAGCGTATTGCTCTGGCCCGTGCGCTCTATGGCGATCCAGCCCTTATCATCATGGACGAACCCAATTCCAATCTGGATGCTGAAGGCGAGGTCGCGCTGGACCGCGCCATCCGCATGTCGTTGCAGCGTGGCGCTGCCGTGATCGTTGTGGCGCACCGACCGAGTGCGCTGCACGCAGTCTCCCATATCCTGGTTCTGAACGACGGCAAGGCTGCTGCCTATGGCCCAAAGGATGAGGTCATGAACAAGATCACGAAGCAACCGCAGGCCGTGCCACAACCGGTGCCGCAGCAGCCTGCCTTGATCACCCGTCAACCCCAAGTGCCGGCGACGAGGAACTGATCATCATGGCTGTGAACACAAGGTCATCTCTGCGCAACACATTGTTTGTGGGCTATGCCTCGATATTCTTCTTGGTCGGAGGCTTTGGCGCCTGGGCTGCATTTTCAGACATCAATGGTGCCGTCATTGCAAGCGCCACCATCATTGCCGAAACCTATTCGAAGCGCGTGCAACATCAGACTGGTGGTATTGTATCAAAGATTCTCATTCGCGATGGCGATCGTGTGACGGTCGGGCAGCCGTTGGTGGTGCTTGATCCAACCGACGCCAAGTCAGAGCTTGCCATCATTGAAAATTCGCTGGACGAATTGCAGGTAAAGAAGTCACGGCTTGAAGCCCAGCGTGATGGCAGCAAGGAGTTGAAACTGCCAGAAAGCATGGAAGCCAAGAAAGCAGATGCAAAGATTGCGAGCATCATTTCTGGTCAACTCAAGCTTCTGGTGTCTACTGCGGACTCTGTGCAAGGCAAGCTGAACCAGTTGAAACAGCAAGTGGCCCAGATGAAAGAACAAATTGGCGGCATTGACGCCCAGATGGATTCGAAGAAGCAGCAGGGCGAATTGATCAAGCAGGAACTCGTTGGCTTGAAGAAACTGGAAGCCAAGGGCCTTGTTCCCAAGAGCCGCATTCTCGCTGTGGAGCGCGAAGCCGCCCGGCTTGACGGTGAAAATGGAGAACTGCGCGCAGCCAAGGCTTCGGCGCAGAACCGCATTGGTGAAGTGGAACTGCGCGCTCTGCAATTGCAGGAAGACGTTCGCACGGAAGCGCTCACTGAGTTGCGCGATACGGATGCAAAGATCGGTGAATTTGCCGAACGTCGTGTTTCCCTGTCTTCCAAGCTGGCTCGCACGACGATCAATGCACCGATCACCGGAACAATTTACCAGATGGCAGTCCATACCGAAGGCGGCGTTATCGGCCCCGGCGAAACCCTGATGTTGATCGTGCCCGAGGGTGATGATCTGGTGTTGCAGGCTCAGGTATCCCCGAATGACATCAGTCAGGTGAACGCTGGTCAACTGGCCATCGTGCGGTTTCCCTCTTTCAATTCGCGAACCACGCCGGAAATCTTCGGTGAAGTGCAACAGGTGGCCGCTGACATTTCTCGCGCCGATGCCAACAGCCCGCCGTTTTACGCCGTGCGCCTCGTGCTTTCGGCGAAGGAACTGGAAAAGCTTGGAGCCAACAAACTGAAACCCGGCATGAACGCTGAGGCTTTCATCCAGACCAGTTCGCGCTCGCCGATGAGCTATATGCTGAAGCCGCTGGTGGACCAGTTTTCACGGTCGATGCGGGAGAGGTGAGGAGTACGCCTCTGGCATGCTTGCTTGAGCGAACACTCGAGCCATGCTATCTGAGCCAGTATGAAACCGTCTCAAATCCTGACCGAGCGCCGTTCCTATATTCTTGCAATTGCAAGCAAGTATCGCGTGCGGAACTTGCGTGTCTTCGGCTCGGTGTTGCACGGCAACGATACCGAGAAAAGCGACCTTGACCTTTTGGTCGATGCTTTGCCCGAGACCTCCTTGTTTGATCTCGGAGGATTGCAACAGGAACTCGAGCAACAGCTTGGTGCAAAAGTTGATATTCGCACACCGGGAGATATCTCTAAATACTTCCGAGACAAGGTGTTGGCAGAGGCCCGGCCACTTTAATGAATGAGCGGGCACGCATCCATCTTCTGCAAATGCGCGATGCCGCTCAGGATGCGTTGGACTTTATCAAAGAATATACAGAGGCATAGTTCCTGAAGGACAAGCTAACGCAGCAAGCTGTTTGTCTGAGCCTGATCAACATTGGCGAGAATGCGATGAAACTGCAAGACAAGTACCCGGACATTCTAGACGCTTTTCCGAACATTGAATGGTCTGATATCAGAGGAATGCGCAATCGTCTGGTCCACGCTTATGTTGATGCCAATCTTCAAGTCGTTTGGACAACAGTGACAATGGTGCTACCAGAGCTTGTGCGTGAGATTGAAGCAAAAACGTCTTAAGTCACAATCCCGGTGATCGTCAGTCAACTCATCCGATCTTCACGCTCGATGTGCAAGGCGTGAAAGACTTTCCCTCGCTTTGGACGAGGGAACGACTTTGCGGATATGCATAATTTCTTCAAACTGGATTACGCAGAAACGCCAGTGACGGCATGAAGAAATATTCTCCGCCCTTCATGGTTACGGCGCGGGGCAGGGCACTGACCGACTTGGTGTTGGCATCACCCCATTTGAGAGGGCCAGAGACATCGGGCCGGGGAGAGTCATTGGGCATTTGTCCAATCACA
>JANNNG010000172.1:0-4905 GCA_031398425.1 Hyphomicrobiales bacterium
TAAATTTCAAAGCCGCCCTGCTTCGACCAACCCGAACGCTGCACGGCGACCGGAATGCCATCAATCACAGCATCCTTGAACCAGAAATATTTGAGCCCACGCACCCAGTCCCCGACAACATGGCCCACCACATCCTCGGCCTTCGGTCCCTGCAGCGCCATGGGCGACACATCGGGCTCGCTGATTTCAACATCGAGTCGGCGTTCTGCGGCAATCGCGCTGGCCCAGAACCAGATATCGCTGTCGGCAATGGAGAGCCAGAAGAGATCATCGGCATGTTTCAGCAGAATAGGATCATTGATGATGGTGCCGCGATGATTGCACAGCGGCACATATTTGCCCTGGCCGAATTTGCAGGTCTTGAGATTACGCGGACTCAGGATTTGAGCAAGCTTGCCCGCATCCGGCCCCTTCAGCTGCACCTGCCGCTCAACCCCCACATCCCACTGCGACACGCCATTGATCAGCCGCCAGTATTCAGCCTCCGGGTTGCCATAGGACGTGGGCATGATCATGCGGTTGTAGACATTCCCCGCCACCATGCCCTCAGCCACTGCGGCTTCAAAAAAAGGCGAAGGCCGAACCCGCGCCGTTGGGGAAAATGAAAACATGAAAACCTTTCATCATTCAACTGGCGGACTGAAACCGCAGCACGCTGCCATGAAGTACCAGTTTGATGTGCTCGAATAAAGCAAAGAAGATTCACTCCCCTCGAGCGGGACTTTCTCTTCTCCACGCCCTCTTGTGTGGAGAAGGTGTCGCGAAGCGACGGGTAAGGTCTCTTTCTCGCCCCAAGCACCGTCCGGGTTCCCGCTTGGTCTTGAGCGGCGGGGGCGCTGCTGCCACGTTCGGCCCGGGCAGCGGGGCGACTTATTCACGATGTCAAACAGCAGGGGCATAGCCCGACCGGTAAGACCCAATATAGGACAACAGTCATGTCTCTGTCAAGGACTATTTTCAGAGAATGAAAGAATAAAAAACCGGGCCATGTTTCAACGGCCCGGTCCGCATTTTGAAACTGTTACTGCGGCAACTTGTCGTCAACGCCCTTCACGTACCAGTTCATGCCCAGGATCATGCCGTCATCGACATTCTCGACCACGGTGCCGTCCTGCTTGGTGATCTTGCCACCAAACGGCATCAGCTTGCCGGTCTTGATGGCTTCAGCAGTGTCGGCAGCCATCTTGGCTACATCTTCGGGCATGTTGGTATAAGGCGCCATGGCCACTTCGCCTTCAGACATTCCAGACCACACTTGGCCAGACTTCCAAGTGCCATCCATCACAGCCTTGACAGACTTGATGTAATGCGGTGCCCAGTTGTCAACAATCGCCGTCAACTGTGCCTTCGGCGCAAACTTGATCTGGTCCGAGGCCTGGCCAAAACCGAACTTGCCCTGTTCCTGTGCCACCTGCAGCGGAGCGGTTGAATCGGTGTGTTGCACCATGATGTCGGCTCCTTGCGTCAGTAACACTTTGGCCGCATCGGCCTCCTTGGCAGGATCGAACCAGGTGTTGACCCAGACGATCTTCACCTTGAAATCCGGATTCACGGTCTGCGCACCCAACATGAAGGCGTTGATGCCCGATACGACTTCAGGGATCGGGAATGACACGATGTAGCCTGCAGTTCCCGTCTTTGACAGCTTGGCAGCAATCTGGCCGATCACATAGCGGCCCTCATGGAACTTGGCGTTAAAGGTGCCGAGGTTATCAGCCGTCTTGTAGCCGGTGGCGTGTTCGAATTTCACGTCCGGGAATTTCGCCGCCACCTTCAGCATCGGCTCCATGTAGCCAAACGATGTGCCGTAGACGATTTTGCAGCCCTCACGCGCAAAGCGCTCGAAGGTCTTTTCCGAATCCGCTTCTGGAATATTTTCGGCATAGGCGGTTTCCACCTTGTCGCCGAATTCCTTCTTCACGGCCTCAAGGCCCTGATGATGTTGATAGGTCCAGCCGAAGTCACCAATGGGGCCGATATAAACCCAGCAGGCCTTCAAGGCTTCGGCGGAAGCGGATGCGGACGCCGCACCCAGCATCAGGGCAGCTGCTGCTGCCGTCATCAAAAATTTTCTCATGGAAATGTCCCTGTTGTCTTTTGTTGTCATCGATCCGGCACGAAGGGCTGTCCGAGAGAGGCCGGCGTGTTTCGACGCGTCAATGCCTTGTTCCCCGAAATCACCACAAGCGCCAGGATGGTGACAAGATAGGGCAAACTCGACAGCAATTGCGAGGGGATTCCAAAGCCCATTGCCTGAAAAACGAACGAAAGGATGGATATCGTGCCAAACAGATAGGCACCCGCCAGAACCCTGTGCGGCAGCCAGGACGCAAAAACAACAAGTGCCAGGGCAATCCACCCCCGCCCCGCCGTCATGTTCTCCACCCACTGGGGGGTATAGACAAGCGAGAGATATCCGCCCGCCAGCCCCGCACAGGCCCCGCCGAACATCACACAGAGATAACGAACCGCGACCACGCGATAGCCCAGCGCATGGGCTGAAGCATGACTGGTGCCCACCGCCCGGATGATCAATCCCGCCTTGGTCTTGAATAGAAGGTGATGCACCGCAAAGACCAGCACGAACGAAAATGGAATCAGCGGATCAATCCCGTTCAGGGCAGGCAGTTTGACACCGGGCTGCCCCACCAGCCGTTCTCCCATCAAGGCCGACAATCCCAGACCCAGCAAAGTCAGAGCCAATCCCGTGGCCACCTGATTGGCCAAAAGTGTAAGTGTGAGAAAGGCAAACAGCAATGACAGCGCAGCGCCAGCGAGAATGGCACAGGGAATTCCAACCCAGGCATTGCCAGTCACATAGGCTCCGCCAAAACCGGCCACAGCTCCCATCACCATCATGCCCTCAACACCGAGATTGAGAACGCCAGAGCGCTCAGCCACAGTCTCGCCGATGGCCGCCAGCAACAGCGGTGTGGCGGCAGTCATGATGATGGTGAGAAGGGTGAGGAAAAGGTCCATGGTGTTACTCTCGAAGACCCTGCGCGTGGCGAGGCCCCTCTCCCGGCTTCGCCGTACTCCCCCAACAAGTTGGGGGAGACATCACCGCAAGTCCTTCCCCAACTCGTTGGGGAAGTGCCCGAAGGGCGATGGGGGCCTTTCTCTTCATCGCCACGCTACCCGATACAAAATCAAAGTGTCACAGGCCAGAACATAAAACAGCAAGATTCCCTGTATCACGCGGGTGATCTTGTCCGGAATCTGCAGCGCCGTCTGCACCGCCTCTCCACCGATGTAGCTGAGCGCCAGCAGCAGCCCTGAAAAAATCACACCCACCGGGTTCAAGCGCCCGAGAAACGCCACGATGATCGCGGCAAAGCCATAGCCCGGCGAAACCTGAGGCTGCAATTGTCCGACCACGGATGAAATTTCAATGGCTCCCGCAAGTCCCGCAAGCCCGCCTGACAGCACCATGCAAAACATCACCGTGCGCTTTTCCGAAAAACCTGAAAACCGCGCGGCACGGGGCGAATGTCCGGTGACCGTGATTTCAAAGCCCTTCACCGTCTTGGTCATGACAAGCCCGAGTGCCAAGGCAATGACAAGTGCGATGAAAACGCCGAGATGAATGCCCGATGTGAGATAGGGCAATAACTGCCAGCCTGAAAACGTGATCGATTTCGGAAAGTTGAACCCCTGTGGATCGCGCCACGGCCCGCGCACCAGCCAGTCCAGCAACAAGCCCGCCACATAGACCAGCATCAGCGAGGTCAGAATTTCATTGGCGTTGAATCTGTTTCGCAACAAGGCGGGTATGGAGCCCCACAGCATGCCGCCGAGAAGTCCGCACAGCAACATCAGGATCAACGTCAGGGGTGATTGAAATGTCGGAAACATCACAGGGATGGCGCCAGCAAAAATCGCTCCAACCGTCAATTGCCCTTCAGCCCCGATGTTCCAGACATTGGCGAGATAGGCCACCGACAATCCAGCACCGATCAGAACCAGTGGAGCTGCCTTCACCAGCAATTGCTCCACCGACCACAGTGCCGTGAGCGGTTCGACGAAATAAACATAAAGTCCGGTCAGCGGATTGACGCCACGCAGCGCGAAAATCACAGCCGCCGTAACCACAGTCAAGGCCAGCGCAATGAACGGCGACGCTATTGCCATGGCAGTAGAGCGTTCTCCGCGTTTTTCAAGCCGCATGCGAAACCTCATGGGCACCCGCCATCAGCAAGCCGATCGCCTCGCGGTTCAAATCCTGTGCAGGTTGCGCTGTCGACAATTGTCCGCGCGAGATCACAGCCACGCGATCAGCGATCTCGAAAATCTCATCAAGGTCTTGACTGATCACCAATACGGCTGATCCAGATCGCGCAAGATCGATGAGAGCCTGGCGGATGGCCGCAGCTGCCCCCGCGTCAACACCCCATGTCGGCTGATTGACAATGAGAATGCCGGGTTTGCGATCAAGTTCGCGACCCACAACGAATTTTTGCAAATTGCCGCCTGACAGGGCCCGCGCCTCCGGATCCGCTTTGCCTTTTCTGACGTCATAGGTTTTCACGATACGCTCCTTGGCATCAACGGCCTTCGCCATATGCACAAGGCCAAGCCGCGAAATTTCCGTGTCCGATGCATGCAGCGTCAGAACCATATTGGTCGACAACGGCAAATCGGGCACCGCCCCATGGCCCAGCCGCTCCTCCGCGACAAAGGCCATGCCTGCCTTGCGCCGCGCATTGACCCCGAGCCGGCCAATCTCAATCCCGTCGGCCACCAGCATCTTGGCTTGCGCCACCGACCGCTCACCAGACAGTGCATCAAACAACTCGCCCTGCCCATTGCCGGCCACACCTGCAATCGCCACCACTTCACCTGAATGAACGGACAGTGAAATATTCTTGAGCGCCACACCGAAGGCACCATCGCCGGGCAGCGACA
>JANNNG010000219.1:0-12504 GCA_031398425.1 Hyphomicrobiales bacterium
GGGGAGTACGGCGAAGCCGGGAGGGGGTGTATCCGCGCAATGACTGTAACAGAATTTGCCGAAACACTCCGTCCCCCGCTTCGCGTGAGTGAGAACGTAACATCAGGGTTGGAATCGCCCGTCCCTTCCGCTAGGACATCCCAAATTCAGGGACACCATGCCAAAACGTACTGACCTCAAGTCCATCCTCATCATCGGGGCCGGGCCGATTGTGATCGGCCAGGCTTGCGAATTCGACTATTCAGGCACCCAGGCCGTGAAGGCCCTGAAGGAAGAGGGCTTCCGCGTCATTCTAGTCAATTCCAATCCGGCCACCATCATGACCGATCCAGACCTGGCCGACGCAACCTATATCGAACCCATCACGCCGGAAGTCGTGGCCAAGATCATTGAGAAGGAACGTCCCGATGCGATCCTTCCGACCATGGGTGGGCAGACGGCGCTGAATACTGCGCTCTCTCTCAACAAGATGGGCATTCTTGAAAAATTCAATGTCGAACTGATCGGCGCCAAAGCCGAAGCCATCGACAAGGCCGAAGACCGCGAATTGTTTCGCGACGCCATGACCAAGATCGGTCTGGAATCCCCTCGTTCAAAACTGGCCAATGCCTCCGTTGAAAAAGACAAGGACAAGGAACTCTACGCCAGGGGCAAGGCCGAAGCCGCCGATAGCGAAGCATTCGAAAATAAATGGGCTGACGGCGAACCGGAACGTCAGAAAAAATACCGCGACCGTGCTATGGTCGAAGCCTACGAAGGCATGCTTGCCATCGGCTTGCCCTGCATCATCCGCCCCTCATTTACACTGGGCGGCACTGGCGGCGGCATTGCCTACAACCGCGATGAGTTTTTCAACATCGTCGAGACGGGCCTTGATGCGTCGCCCACGGCCGAAGTGCTGATCGAAGAGTCAGTGCTCGGCTGGAAAGAATATGAAATGGAAGTGGTGCGTGATACCGCAGACAATTGCATCATCATTTGCTCGATTGAAAACATCGACCCCATGGGCGTGCACACGGGTGACTCGATCACCGTGGCCCCGGCGCTCACGCTGACGGACAAAGAATATCAGATCATGCGCAACGCGTCGATTGCGGTGCTGCGCGAAATCGGCATCGAAACCGGTGGATCGAACGTGCAATTCGCCGTCAATCCCGTAGATGGCCGTCTTGTCGTCATCGAAATGAATCCGCGCGTCTCGCGGTCGTCGGCCCTCGCCTCAAAAGCCACGGGCTTCCCGATTGCGAAAATCGCAGCAAAACTGGCCGTGGGCTATACGCTCGACGAACTTGGCAACGATATCACCGGCGGTGCCATGCCCGCAAGTTTCGAACCGACCATCGATTACGTCGTCACAAAAATTCCGCGCTTCACGTTTGAGAAATTCCCTGGCGCGCAGCCATACCTTGGCACCGCGATGAAATCCGTGGGCGAAGTCATGGCCATCGGTCGCACATTCCAGGAGTCATTTCAGAAGGCTTTGCGCGGGCTTGAAACCGGCCTCAGCGGCATGAACGAAATCGCCATTCCCGGCATTGGCGAAGGCGACGACAAGAACGCCATCCGCGCCGCATTGGGCTTGGCCACACCCGACCGCTTGTTGAAAATCGCCCAGGCCTTCCGTCACGGTGCCACGGTCGCGCAGATCCATGAGAGCTGCAAATACGAACCCTGGTTCCTGCGTCAGATCGAAGAACTCGTAAAGATGGAAGATACTATTCGGCAGAAGGGCCTGCCCAACGACGCCAAAAACATGCGCAAGCTGAAGTCGATGGGATTTTCCGACAAGCGCCTCGGAGAGTTGGTCCGCATCAAGGAAGCCCGCGTCTCCGCCCATCGTCGCAAACTGAAAGTGCGGCCTGTGTATAAACGCATCGATACGTGCGCAGCGGAATTTGCTTCGCCGACAGCCTACATGTATTCAACTTACGAAACAGGCCTGGCGGGATCGCACGGCAACGAAGCCCAGGTCAGCGACAAGAAAAAAGTAATCATCCTCGGCGGCGGCCCGAACCGCATCGGCCAGGGCATTGAGTTTGACTATTGCTGTTGCCATGCCTGCTTTGCACTTCATGACGCGGGCTATGAATCGATCATGGTCAACTGCAATCCCGAAACCGTATCGACGGACTACGACACGTCGGATCGTCTCTATTTCGAACCCCTGACAGTCGAAGACGTTCTCGAGATAATCCACGCGGAAAAACGCAAAGGCACGCTGCACGGGGTGATCGTGCAATTCGGTGGACAGACCCCACTGAAACTCGCCCAGGCCCTTGAGGATGCGGGTGTGCCGATCCTTGGGACCACGCCAGACGCCATTGACCTCGCCGAAGATCGCGACCGTTTCTCCAAACTCGTACGCAAGATCAAGCTGCGCCAGCCCGAAAACGGCATCGCCTATTCCGGTGCAGAAGCCAAAAAGATCGCCAAGAAAATCGGTTTCCCCGTCGTTATTCGCCCCTCTTACGTGCTGGGTGGCCGCGCCATGGAAATCGTGAGAGACGATGTGCAGCTGCAACGCTACATTACCGAAGCCGTTGTGGTGTCCGGTGATTCTCCGGTGCTGATCGACTCCTATTTGTCGAATGCAATCGAAGTTGATGTAGATTGCATCTGCGACGGCAAGGATGTTTTTATTGCAGGCGTCATGGAACACATTGAAGAGGCCGGCATTCACTCCGGGGACAGCGCCTGCTCACTGCCACCCTATTCACTGAAACCCGCAGTCATTGCCGAACTCGAAGAGCAGTCCAAAAAACTGGCACTCGCGCTCAACGTCGTCGGCCTGATGAATGTTCAATTCGCGGTCAAGGAAGATGTGGTCTACATCCTCGAAGTGAACCCTCGCGCCTCCCGCACCGTGCCATTCGTGGCCAAAGTCATCGGCGAGCCTGTGGCCAAAATTGCCGCGCGTGTGATGGCCGGTGAAAAGCTGGCAGACTTCAAACTAAAGTCAAGAAAGCTGCATCACGTTGCGGTGAAAGAAGCTGTTTTTCCTTTCAACCGTTTTCCGGGTGTCGATGTATTGCTGGGTCCTGAAATGCGCTCGACAGGCGAAGTCATGGGCCTCGACAAAAGTTATGACATGGCCTTTGCGAAAGCCCAACTGGGTGCGGGCATGCGCATTCCAAAAGCTGGAACAGTATTCGTATCCGTAAAAGAGTCAGACCGCGCCAAGGTTTTGCCCTCAATCAAAAAGCTCGTCGAACTCGGCTTCCACATCAAGGCCACAGGCGGCAACCACGCCTTCTTTGAATCGAAGGGCGTGCCATCGTCAAAAATCAACAAGGTCCTCGAAGGTCGTCCCCATGTGGTCGACGCGATCAAGAATGGCGACATTCAACTGGTGCTCAACACCACGGAAACCCGCTCGTCAGAATCCGACTCGAAGTCGATACGCCAGACTGCGGTGATGCAAAAGGTGCCCTACTACACCACCCTGCCCGGCATCATCTCCGCCACAAAGGCTATTGCCGCGCAAAAGGCTGACACCATCAAGGTCAGGCCCCTGCAGGATTATTTCAAGTAAACCAGATTGGAGAGTTGTCCATGTCTACCACTGCGCTGAAAACTGCGACGCTGACCCCCTCGCATTTGGATATTCCCAACATATGCTTCGGCACCACGGCATTGGCCAACATGCCGGACACTTATGGATATTCTGTAGACGAAGATCGCGCCCGCGCCACGCTGGACGCAATCTTCGACGGTCCTATCGCGTTTCTCGATACCTCGCGCAACTACGGTTTGGGCGAAAGTGAAAAGCGCATCGGTGATGCCATCCGCGCAAGAGGCGGTTTGCCACGAGGTTTTGTGATCTCGTCCAAACTCGACCGCAACATGGACACCATGAAATTCGATGGCGACCGTGCACGAGAGTCATTGGAGCAAAGTCTTGAGGCGCTTGGCATCTCTTCCATCGATCTTCTCCACCTGCACGATCCCGAGTATGCTTCTGACCTGACTGACGTCACAAACAAGGGCGGCGCACTGGACGCCCTCTTCCGCATGAAGGAACAGGGCCTGTGCAAAGCCGTGGGTCTCGCCGCAGGCCGCACCGACATCATGACACCGCTGCTGCGCGACTATGATTTCGACGCACTCATCAGCCACAACCGCTATACCCTGCTCAATCGTCAGGGTACGGAGATGTTTGAATTCGCAAGGTCACGCAATATCGCCGTCATCAACGCGGCACCTTACGCCAGTGGCATTCTGGCCAAAGGGGCGGCCAAACAACCGCTCTTTGCCTACATGCCCGCAGGGGACGACATCAAATCCCGCGCCAATGCCATAGAGGCGGCTTGCGCAAGATACGCTGTTCCGATGGGCGCCGCAGCACTGCAATTTTCCATGCGATCACCGCTGATCGCTTCGACCATTTGCGGTGTGTCTTCGCCCGAGCGCGTTCAACAAACTGTGGACTGGGCGAACCACGCCATCCCCGAAGTGCTGTGGGAAGAACTCGCGACATTTCCGTACGACTTGACAGATCCAGAAGCAGCACGGGTCTATCGCCCCGGCTGATTATTCGTCTGTCCACGGATTGATCACACTTAGGCCCGCATTCAGGAAGGGTTGGATGTCCCGCGTTGCCACAGCACAATTATTGACGAGTGCAATGGCAGCGATCTGACAGTCGGGAAATGAGATTGCCTTGCCCCGCAATTTCATGTTGGCCAGAAGTTCAGCGAATACGGTGGCACTTTGTGCATCGAATGAAAGTATATTCTGGCGGAACGCTGCCGCCACATAGGCTTCCGTGATTGTTTTCAAATGTGCCTTTCGTTTTCCATCGGGCAGTACTGATATACCAGACAATGCCTCTGCAAGATTGACGGTGGTTGTGGCCATGTCTTCGGAATCCAGTCGCGACAGCCATGCGGTGACGTTTTCATCGCAATTTTCCTTTATGGCCTCTGAAACGAGAGTGGTATCGAAGACAATCATTCGAACTCAGCTGGTTCAATGGGATCAGTATTGCGAGGCATATATGGAAGATCAAATCCGCCGCCGTTCCGGCGTTTGAACTCTTCTATGACTTCCAGAGCAGTTCTCGCGGGTTTGGCTGCCGCGAAGCGCTGTTCCAGTGCCAGCCGCGCCTCTGCCTCAGCACTTCGCCCATTGGATTTGGCTTGCCGCTTGATGTTGGCTATCGCATTTTCCGACAGTTTTCGTATTGTTATCGCACTCATCACCACCTCCATGCAACAAAATGAATCATTTTGATATCACGTTTCCTGTACCATCGCAACACTTGCAAAATCACCCATTCTAGGCCACATTAGGTGATACCCGGCTGGGAGTTGCATCCCTCGCGCCGGGTGTTTTCTTGAACAGGCGTGGAATTCGCTTGGTCCACTTGGGACCAGGAAATTCACCATTATGGACGTGACGACCATGGAAAAAGTACCAATGACCGAAAGTGGCTATAACGCCATGGTGGACGAGGTCAGGCATTTGAAATCAGTAGAGCGCCCGCGCATCATCCGCGCCATTGAAGAAGCACGCGCCCATGGTGACCTCTCGGAAAATGCTGAATATCACGCCGCCAAGGAAGCCCAGGGCTGGAACGAAACCCGTGTGGCCGAACTAGAAGACAAGATTTCCCGTGCCGACGTCATCGACGTGTCCAAACTGTCCGGTGATACCGTGAAATTCGGTGCCAAGGTCACCCTCATCGACGGTGATACCGACGCAAAGTCAGTCTACCAGATCGTGGGCGATATGGAAGCCGACGTGAAAAAGGGACGCCTCTCGATTTCGTCCCCGATGGCACGCGCCATCATCGGCAAAAAGCAGGGTGACAGCGTTGAGGTGAACACACCAGGCGGCGGCAAGTCCTATGAAATTGAGAAAGTCGTTTTCAACTAGCCGGGAAGCCTCGACAGAAAGCCCGCAAAACTCATCATCCCCTCGGGCCATGGTCCATGACCGGATGCGGTGTTGATGTGTCCCTGCTCGCCCGCTTCAATCAGCTTGGATCCCCAGGCAGCTGAAATGTCAGCGGCGTCTTCCAGGCTGGCGTAGGGATCATTGCTGCTTGCCACCAACACGGAAGGAAACGGCAGGGGATCACGCGGAATATCGGCAAAGGCCGGATCAACGGCGGCGAGCACAGACAAGGCGCGAGCCGTTGGTACGGCAACGAGATAAGCGCCTTTCACACGGTCAATCAATCCGGCTCCAGCCAGGGCGGGCACAGTCTGTGCAACCAGAATATTCCCCAACGAGTGGGCGACAAACACCACAGGACGCTGCGCCTGCCCCACGGCCCTGACGATTTGATCAACCGCAACCCCCAGCGATGAATGTAACCAGTCCGGCTGGTCAACGATGCGGGCCGTCGAAAGTTTGCCCGCCATGCGGGTTTGCCAATGCACGGGCCCGGCACCTTCATAGCCGGGGATGATCAGAATATCAGTTTCAGAAGATTTCATGTCGCCCGCGAGATGTGGCGGCTGAGGCGCTATTGCGCAAGCGCTTTTTCAATTGATCCCGTCAGCTTGTTGCTCATGGGATCCGTGGGCGAGGAAAACCAGTCGATGAATTGTCCGTCACGCGCAAACAGATATTTGTGAAAATTCCACTTCGGTGTGCCCATCACGCCAGCTTCCTTTCCGGCCCACACGTAAATCGGAATGGCGTCCTTGCCCTTGACCACCGCCTTGTCGCCCAAGGGAAACGTCACTCCGTAATTCAGTTTGCAGAACGTGGCAATCTCCTCGGCCTTCCCCGGCTCCTGCCCGCCGAAATCATTGGATGGCACGCCGACAACAACAAGCCCCTTGTCCTTGTAGGTCTCCCACAGCTTTTCCAATCCCTCATATTGTCCGGTAAAACCACACTCCGACGCAGTGTTTACCAACAGCACCGCACTGCCTTTGAATTGCGCCAAGGGCATGGGCTTGCCATCTATGCCAGTGATGGAAAAATCGTACAGAGAGGATGCAGCAACGGTCATGACAGACAGAATCCAGAATAAGATGGCAATGGTAAAATGTTTAAGCATGATCTGTTAACGAACGCGGCCAAACAACAGATCACGGCGACAGCCCCCGCTTCGCCGCCCACACCAACAGCCCCGCCAGCAAACCCCAGAACGCTGCCCCAACGCCCATGATCGTCACGCCTGAAGCCGTGACCAGAAATGTCACCATCGCGGCTTCAATGTCCTTTTGCTCTTTGACCATGGCTGTGACTCCGCCCATCAATGGTGCAAACAATGCAAGCCCTGCAATTGCAGTGACCAGCGGTTTGGGCATCGCTCCCAGCAGCGCCACAAAGGTTGCCGCAGCCAGCCCAAAGATCACATAAAGCACCGTGTACGGATAAATCATTTTCCATCGCTGTTGCGGATCAGGGTGCGCATCGGGGCCCGCCACCATGGCCGCTGTGATGGCCGCCATGTTCACGGCATGCGTGCCAAAGGGTGCCGTGAGCAAACTGCCCAATCCTGTCACGCCGAGGCAGGCCGATATGGGTGGTTGATAGCCATTGGCTTTCAGGACGGTAAAGCCCGGCAAGTTCTGCGAAGCCATGGTCACGAGATAAAGCGGAACGCCAAGTCCCACGATCACCTGCCAGTTCCAGGTCGGCATGACAAATTCAAGCGGCGTCACACCGATATGCACAGGTGCGGAAAACGATCCGCTCAACCCGGCAAACACCATGCCAAGCAGCACAATCACCGGAACCGTGTACATCGGCACCAACATGCGCAGCGCAAAAAAAGCCAGGACCAGCGGCACCACGAACACCGGCAATTCCATTGCCGCCGTGGGAACACCCAGCACGTAACGCAACAAGACGCCCGCAAGCATCGCCGCAGCAAGGGAAGGCGGCAGCTTGCTGATGGCCATGGCCAGAGGTTTGATGAACGCTGTCAGGATCATCAGCACGGCGGCAAACACGAACGCGCCCACCGCATCCGGAAACGCGGTTCCCATGGCCCCCGTGGCCATGAGAACCGATCCCGGCGTGGACCACGCCACCATGATCGGCTGCTTGTAACGGATAGCCAGAACAGCCGAGCACGCTGCCATGGCGTAACACAAAATGGCCGCCGTCGACGCCTGTTGCCCGGGCGTTGCCCCCACCGCCTTTGCCCCTTCAATCACCACAAGAATGGTCGACGCGAAGCCCACCACAACAGCCGCTGTCGCGGCAGATGTAAGCGACAACCAATGACTTGGGGTCTGTGTGTCGGCGGTCAAGGCAGCGGCACTTCCGGTTCGTTCTTTGCAGTGTGCAGAATCAGCGAGGTTTTGACACTCTCTACATTTGCAGCCTTGCTCAGCGCACCGGTGATGAAGCTCTGCATGGAAGCCAGATCACGCGCCACGCACACCAGCATGAAATCCGCAGCCCCAGACACGGCATAGCATTCGCGCACAATCGGCCAGTTTTTTGCCTGCCGTTCAAACACCGCAATTTCGGCCTGCGCCTGGCTTTTCAACCCCACTGCGGCAAAAAGCTTGACGCCATAATCCAGTTTATCCCTGTCCAATTGCGCCCGATAACCCGTGATAAAGCCCGCTTCTTCCAGCGCCTGCACGCGCCTCAAGGTGGGTGGTGGCGAAAGCGCCACACGATTTGCCAACGCCACATTGGTCACGCGCCCGTCGCGCTGCAACTCGCACAAGATCTTCCAGTCAATCGTATCGGGGTTGTTATGCTTGTCCATGATGCCGTGCTTATACGCAATAATATTGCGCGATGGAAACCCTGATCAGGCACGCCGTGCCAGAAAGTCCGAAAGCCGTGCAAGGCCGGTTTTCAACACCTCGGTGTTATTGGCATAGCCAATGCGAACATGCCCCTCCATGTCGAGCGCCAACCCCGGCGTGAACATCACGCCGGTTTCTTTCAGCAACGCGATACAGAAATCCCGCGACGCCATTTCGAGGGCATATGTCAGCAGCGCAGTGGTCCCGGATTTTGGTTTCACCCACGTGATCAACGGCTCTTGCTCCACCCAGTGCGACAGGATTACGAGATTGGTCCGGGTGATGCCGCAGCTCCGTTCCAATAGGATAGCCGAATTTTCGATGGCGATGGTGGCAAAATAATCATCCACCACGCCAACAGAAATGGTGTTGTAGTCCCGGTGGATCATCACAGCATCAATCACTTCGCGCGGTGCCGCAATCCAGCCCATGCGCAGCCCCGCCAGCGAAAATACCTTCGACGTGCTGGCCGTGCTGATACCCTTTTCATAAAGGTCCGCAACTGAAGCCGTAACACCTTCTCCCTCCTGATCCGTGCCACGATAGACCTCATCACACAAAAGCCAGGCTCCCGCCATTCGCGCAATGGCTATGACCTGTTCAAGGTAGGCCTTGTCCATCAACGCACCCGTCGGATTGTTGGGATTGGTCATCGCAATCATCCGCGTGCCCGGCGTAGCGACAGCGCGCAGTTCATCAAGATCAGGCAAGAAACTGTTCGCAGCTTTCAACCGAAGCAACTGCACATCAGCACCGATTGATTCCGGAATTGAGTAATGTTGCTGATAGGTTGGCACGATGGAAATCACCCGGTCGCCTCGCGACACCAGCGCCTGATGCACCAGTGAATTCGCACCAATCGTGCCATGCGTAGTCACAATGTTATGCCGCTGCTGCTTCTGATAAAGTGCAGCAATCGCGTCGCGCAGCCTCTCTGATCCTTGAATCGCGCCATAGGTCATCTTCATCGGCAACAACTCAGACAACGACCGGTCATTCCGCCCCGTCATCTCCAGCAATTGCGCAATGCTGATACTCTCGACACAGGTCTCCGCCAGGTTGAGTTCGCATTTCAGCTCAAACTCATTCATCCAGATTTCAACGCCGAAGGGAGTGATATGCATGGCCGCTGTCTATCTTCATCACACATGCCAATCAACCCAAGACCCCACCCCCGGCCCCTCCCCGCAAGAGCCGAGTGGGGTGAAAAAAAGAGTCACCCCTCCCCAATCTTTGGGGAGGGGCCGGGGGTGGGGCCTTGCAGCACAACAACCTGAGGTGCCACACTGCGCCTATGCATGAAATCCTCACGCCACAACAAATGTATGAAGCCGATACGCTCGCCATTGCCAGCGGCATCCCATCCCTCAAACTCATGGAAAACGCGGGCCGCGCGGTCACCGAAGTAATCATCAAGCGCTACAAAAAATGCCCCGTCGCAGTAATCTGCGGACCCGGCAATAACGGCGGTGATGGCTTTGTCGTCGCAAGACTGCTCGTGAGCAAAAAATGGCCCGTGCAGGTTTATTGCGTGGGCGAGCACAAGTCCCTCAAAGGTGACGCCGCCAAGATGGCAGCACGGTGGAAGAGACACGTCGGCAGTTTCGCCGACTTTGAAAAACACGCAAGGTCCCGCCTCATCGTGGACGCCATCTACGGTGCGGGTCTCAATCGAGACTTACCAGGGCACATCGCCGATGGCATTCACGGCGCAGGCGTTCCGGTCATATCCATCGACGTGCCTTCAGGCGTTGACGGCAACACGGGCCAGCAACGCCACTGCTCTGTCATCGCCGATTTGACAGTCACCTTCTTCCGCAAGAAACCGGCCCATGTGCTGCAACCTGGTCGCCGCCTCTGCGGCGAAGTCATCGTCGCCGACATCGGCATTCCCGATGACGTGGCCGACGCCCTGCCCATCCGCATCTACGAAAACACCAAACCTGATCTCCCTTTTCTGCTGACCGATACCCACAAGTTTCGTCGCGGTCACGCCGTGATCTGGAGCGGACCGGAATTATCAAGCGGTGCCTCGCGCCTTGCCGCACAGGCAGCAGCCCGTAGTGGTGCAGGACTGACCAGCCTTGCAGGCTCACACGATGCGCTTCGCATCCACGCGCATCACGTTACTTCGATCATGCTGAAGCCAATAGCGAACAACGAAGACTTGCGCCTTCTGCTGACAGACAAACGCATCACCGCACTGTGCATCGGTCCTGCTGCCGGCGTCAATAATCAAACACGCAAGACTGTACTGCAGATGTTGAAGTCTGGCATCGACATTGTCCTCGACGCAGATGCACTTTCCAGTTTCGTCGATGACCCTCAAGAACTTTTCACAGCCATAAAATCCCAACCCGACCGGGCCGTGGTGATGACCCCACACGAAGGTGAATTCAAACGGCTTTTCAGTGACTTGTGCAATCAAGCGGACTCAAAGGTTGAACGCACCGTTGCAGCCGCAAAACGCTCGGGCGCCCGCATCATTTTCAAGGGTCCGGATACTGTCATCGCCAATCCCAACGGCTTCGCCAAGGCCAATACCAACGCGCCAGCAAAACTTGCAACTGCTGGCAGCGGCGACGTGTTGGCAGGCATTGTCACAGGTCTGCTCGCTCAAGGCATGGACGCTTTCAACGCGGCCGCAGCGGCCGTGTGGCTGCATGGTGATGCAGCAAGTCGTACGCCACGGCAGTCCATCATCGCGGAAGATTTGCTCGAAGGACTGGGCTGGTGAAGAACGCGGCAAACAATCCTCTCCTGCTGCTGCTTGGCACAGGCGCAGGCCTCGCCATGATAACGCCCTTGGGTAAGCTGGCACTGGAAGCTGGCATCAATCCGTTCGTGTGGGCGGGTATCATCGCCCTTGCACCTTGCCTTGTGCTGGTGTGGTTCGTACCGCAGGAACATGTGCCGTGGAAGTCGCCAACGCTCTGGCGTTATGGCTTCCTCAGCGGCCTTCTCGCCAACTTCATTCCCAGCACCATACTTCTGTTTGCCATCCCCCACATCGGCAGCGGTCTTGCAGGATTGATGTTTGCACTCTCGCCTGTCATCACAGCTGCACTCTCTCTGATCTTGAAAATCCGCCCGCCCAACAAGCCTCTGCTGGCGGCTGTGGCCTTGGGTTTCGTGGGTGCCGTGATTGTGGTTTTTGGTCGCAATTCCCTCGCCCTGCCCTCGGCTCCGCAATGGTTGCTGATCGCACTTCTGGTGCCTCTGTCGCTTGCCATCGGCAATGTCTACCGCACAGCCAAATGGCCGGACGGCGCTTCGCCTGTACAAGTGGGCGTGGTGGTCAACAGTTCCGTGGTGCCGCTTTTCATCGCACTGGCGCTCTGGTACGGCGGCGGCGTTGCGCCACTGTTGCAGCATCCTGGCCTTGTTCTCGCCCAATGGGTGGCATCCCTCATCAACGTCGGCCTGTTTTTCCGCCTGCAATGGATCAGCGGACCCACTTATCTCAGCCAGATTGGCTATGTCGCCGCCGCCATCAGCCTCGCCATCGGAACACTCGCCTTGGGCGAAAGCTACCCTTGGCAAGTGTGGCTCGGTGCCGGCCTCATCCTCACGGGATTGGCGGCTTCAGCATGGGAAAATTTCAGGCCAAGTTCTGCCTGATTTCCCGCTTCCCAGTCTGAAACCCCTCTGCTATAGCCCGCCCAACCCAAAACCGGATGGCGCGAAAATGCCTTCAGGGCATGCGCGGGCGTGGTGAAATTGGCAGACACGCAGGATTTAGGTTCCTGTGGGGAAACCCGTGGGGGTTCAA
>JANNNG010000028.1:0-13880 GCA_031398425.1 Hyphomicrobiales bacterium
TCATCAGGGTCCGCCAACGCCTCCAGCGTTTGCTGTGGAATTGCTTCAAGCAACCCCAATCCGATCATCTGGGGGGCAACACGGGGCGAAATCATCAGGTCGCTTGGAAGCGCCCCATAGGCCGGACTGGAAATCTCATACTTGGGCCGTCCCAGGCGGTAGGTTTCACCATCCGCATAGTGTCTGAATTCTTCCGTGTATCTGATCGCTGCCTGACCTTCGGCAGCCACATCGCCAATACCGCGCTCGCTTAGCTGATCGCCATAGCCTGGCACAGGTTTGGGTCCGCCATGAACCCCAGTACCGGGCACGCTGATGCGCAGCAGCATGCTGTCCATTGGACCAACGCCAGAAGCAGGTGGTTGCCCCCGCCCGTCCTTTGTGTGGCAGCCAGAACACGAGACGCGGTTGAACAAGGGTCCCAATCCGTCAAAACTCTTGACTGAAGCTGGCGCTTCAACCCAGTTGGTGTTGAACAACCGGTTACCGAACGAAAACGGGCGCTGGTGCCGCGCCGGCGCATTCGCGGCCTGAAATGAAAATGCATCAGCATGGGTAAGCGGAAGTGTGGTATTGCCACCCAGTTGGTCGCTAACGGGCATGGCCGCAAGCACATCACGTAAGGAAAGGGGTTTCGCATGGCTGTGCAGCACGGCCATGGCGGTTAGCGCCAGGGCTGCTGTCACACATCCAACGCTTGACCTGCCCATGCCTCAGCCCGTTGGAATGAGAACCACAACACCGAGCGTATTGCCCACCGCTTTCAAGCCATCAGCCAAAGCCTGCAACGACGCAACGGCGGCTTCTGCATCTTTGCGCGGTGCTGAGTCCTTGGGGGCAGCCAGCACCTTGTCCCAGGGGTCGCCCAGTGCTGCAATCTTTGCTTCGGCGTCGTTAAACAACGCATCCACGCGTTTCGAAAGGTCAGCGTCGCGTGTGGCAGTCAATTCAGCAAGCCCCGCCTTGTCCCACACAGCTCTGATGCCCACCAGATCATGCACAAAATCCTGCTTGGTGGTGTCAGAGAAACAGGAATGCTCATCTTCCTGGTCCCCTGAATCAAGTGCAACACCCAAGCGCTCTGACATGAATTCAAAGCCAGTGAGAATGGCCATGCCGTTGACCATGCGGCCCACGGCTTCGCGTGGCGGCAGGGCCTTGAACAAGGCGGCATAACTGTCCGCATTGTCGAGCGCCCATGTTCCTTTGAGAGCCTGCAATTCCTTGACGAGTTGACCGGTCACCAGTTTGAGGTAAGTGCGGCGACGGTCATTGTTGCCTTGCCCCGCGATATAATCCGTATGCGGACGGTTTCCCGCTCCCTCAAGTGAAAGGTCCTGTCCCCACAACAGGAATTCGATGGCGTGCCAGCCAATGGTGACGTCCTTCTCATCCTGTTTCTGGTTGCTGCCTTGCAGACTGTCGACATCGAGTTTGATCTTTGTGTCATTGATGATGCCCGCATCGGGCTTGCCTTCAACATAGTCGATATAGGCTTCGTTCATGGGCCAGGCATTGATCTCGCCCTCAACGGCTTCAATCGGTCCATCATAAAACCGGAATGCCTCGGTATGGAGATAGGAAGGTCGCGCGGCAACCCAGGCCTTGCGCGCCGCATCCAGCGTTTCAGCAGAAGGAGCCGCCAGAAAAGCATCAATCATCTTTTCCATGCTGGCTGCATCATTGGCTGCTTGAGCATAACTCTTGGAGGCAAGGTCGACGTAAGCTGCGACCTGTTTGGCTGCGTCATAATCAAAAATCTTCGCGTCCGTACTCTCCAGCGCGTATGTGGTCGGTGCGCTTGCCCCGCCGCCCTCCCCACCACCTTCGCCATCGACCAGCACCAGCAGGGGATTGTCCAATCGGGTGTTGGGCGGCAAAGCGCCAGCCTGCGTAACGCCTGATCCCGCCAGCACCGCAACCCCTAGTGCTGTCCAGACTTTCGCCCGTTTTGCCATTGCCAATTCCTTTTCCGACTAATACAGTCGGTTTCATAAACATGTATTCCGATCAAATCAATCGGAAAAGTGAGGTGCCACGATGATGCTGCAAATTTCCGGAGTCCTGAGCCCCGAAGATGTCGAGAATATCCGAGACAGATTAAAAGCGGAAAGCGCTTCCTTCGCTTCGGGCAAGGCCACGGCAGGCTGGTACGCGAAGGACGTCAAACGCAATGAACAGGCGGCCGGACCTGTCGCACTGGCCGTGATTGAAGAGGTCAAGTCAGCCCTCATGGCCCATGCGGTGTTCGTGTCTGCTGCACGTCCTAAAAGCTTCGTCAAATCACTGGTCTCGCGTTACCGACCGGGCATGCATTACGGCACACATGTGGATGACGCGCTGATGGGGGGAATTCGCACGGACATGTCTTTCACGTTGTTTCTGGCTGATCCCGAATCTTACGACGGTGGCGAACTCGTCATCGAAGCGCCTGATGGTGAAACCGAAGTGAAGCTGGAGCCGGGCGGTCTAATGCTTTATCCCACCACAAGCTTGCACCGTGTCAATGAAGTCACGCGCGGTGAACGTCTGGCAGTGGTAGGCTGGGTGCGCAGTTTCATTCGCAATGCCGAACAGCGCGAGGCGCTGTTTGATCTGGATCAGGTTGTGGCCAGGCTCAAGGCGGCAGATGCCGAACGCGCAATCATGAACCCGGTCATGAAAATCCGCAACACGCTCACCCGAATGTGGGCCGAGGATTAGCCCCTCGACAGCGCCATCACTTCGACTAAGTTGCGTTTCAAGGGACAAACAGCGAATCCCGGCGGCGAAACGGAATGATGTGGGTGGGCATGGCACAGGAAACAATCACGCTTGAAAAACCCACGGTGCACATTGTGCATATGTTGGTATTCACTCTGATCGTCGCCATCCTGACGGCTGTGCTGTTTGCCAGCATCAAGGACGCCTTCATGGCCAATCCGGGTTTGAATGGCTTGATTGTAGCAACCTTGCTGTTGGGCATGCTCTATGCCTACCGCATGGTCTGGCGGCTTTCGCCTGAAGTGAACTGGGTCAACGAGTTTCGCATGGGGCAAGCCAACGAAGCACAGGCACCAGTCTTGCTTGGCCCCATGGCGAATTTGCTGAGCGACACCAGCAGGCGCACCATGCTGTCGCCACAGACCATGCGATCCCTTTTGGATTCGCTTGCATCGCGGCTCGATGAATCACGCGATTTGCTGCGCTATCTGGTCGGACTTCTGATCTTTCTGGGCCTGCTCGGCACGTTCTGGGGGCTGCTTGAAACCGTGTCATCCGTCGGCGATGCCATCAAGAATCTCGATGTCACATCAACGCAATCGTCATCCGTCTTCGATGAGTTGAAAACCGGTTTGCAAAAACCGTTGGACGGCATGGGCCTTTCGTTTGCGTCGTCCCTGTTCGGCTTGGCGGGGTCATTGATCCTGGGCTTCATGGACTTGAAGGCGTCCCAGGCGCAAAATCGTTTCTATCACAATTTTGAAGACTGGCTCTCCACGATGACCGATGTGGGCGCAGGCGAGGGTCAATCCTCCAGCGTGCCTGCCTTCGTGCGGCTTGACATGCAGAACCTTCAGCGCAGCGTGGAACGCTTGAACCAGACTGTTGAAAATGGTGCGGGGGGCACGGTTATTCCTGGCAGCGGAGAAACCATTGAACAACTGGCTGATGCCGTCGCAAATCTTGTGACACAGATGCGCGAAGAACAAAAAATGGTACGACAATGGATTCAGAACCAGCAGGTTCAGCAGAATGAAATCCAGCGACTGTTGATGCGTCAATCCGGTGCCACCAGGGGCCGCGATCTGTAATGGCGGGCGCACTCTCACGCCGTCGGCGCCATGAGGAGCCGCCCTATTGGCCAGGCTTTGTCGATGCCATGGCGCAGCTTCTGCTGGTCATCATCTTTCTGCTCTCGGTTTTCATGGTGGCGCAGTTTCTTCTGGCGCGAGAAATTTCTGGTCAGGATTCGGCTCTTGGTCAATTGCGGTCGCAAATTGCAGAATTGACAGAACTGCTCGCCTTGGAAAAGACAGCCAAGGTTGAAATCGAAGGACAGCTCACCGCGATCACCGATGACCTCAATGCCGCAAAATCCAGGAATGCGGAATTGCTGGCGGGTCTCGATGCCGAAAGTGCGAGAAGTCTCGCTGCCGGTTCGTCCTTGTCAGGCTTGCAAACATCATTGCAGTCCGAGAAGAAAATCTCCAGCGAAGCCATGGCCAAGGTTGAATTGCTCAACCAGCAGATCGCCGCCATGCGCCGCCAACTGGCGCAACTCAATTCGTTGCTGGATGCGGCTGAGGAACGCAACAAGGCTTCCGACGCGCAGGTCACCGACCTTGGTCGTCGCTTGAATTCAGCCCTTGTTCAAAAGGTGCAGGAACTCAACAAATATCGCTCGGAATTCTTTGGCCGTCTGCGGCAAATCCTTTCACAACGCTCCGATATTCTGGTGGTGGGTGACCGTTTTGTGTTCCAGGCTGAAGTGCTGTTTCCAAAAGGCAAGGCTCAGTTGAACCCTGCGGGTGAAGCCGAAATGCTGAAACTGGCGCAAGCCGTGAAACAACTGGAACAGGAAATTCCCAATGACATTGCATGGGTGCTGCGCGTCGATGGCCACACCGACAACGACCCCATGCAAAATGCCGAGTTCAAATCCAATTGGGAACTCTCCGCTGCCCGCGCAATTTCCGTTGTCAACTATCTCGAAACCCAAGGTGTCCAATCAAAACACCTCGTGGCCGCCGGCTTTGGCCAACATCAGCCTCTTGTTGCTGGTGATACCGAAGATGCCAAAAGCGAAAACCGCCGAATCGAATTGAAGTTGACGGAGAGATAAAAGTCCTATGTCGGCGAATTGCTGAACTGCAGTTTGGCTAGCTTGGCATAAAGTGCCGAGGACTTGAGCAACTGGGCATGGCTGCCCTGAGCAGTCACCTTGCCCTTGTCCATGACAATGATGTTGTCGGCGTTGCGCACGGTTGCAAGTCGGTGGGCGATGACCAGAGTTGTGCGCCCCTCCGTGAGCTTTTCCAAAGCCTGTTGCACGAGGGATTCACTTTCTGCATCGAGTGCGGAGGTCGCTTCGTCGAGCAGCAATATTGGCGCGTTCCTGAGAATGGCCCGCGCAATGGCGACGCGTTGACGCTGACCACCTGACAGCGTCACACCGCGTTCACCCAATTCCGTATCCAGCCCCTTGGGGAGTGTGCGAGAGAATTCATCAACCCTTGCCGCGTCCGCCGCAGCCTGCACGTCTGCCAGGGAGGCCTCAGGTTTCCCAAAGCGAATATTCTCGGTGATGGAACCGGAAAAAATCACCGGGTCTTGTGGCACCGTGGCAATCACGTCGCGAAGTGCCGTGAGGTCAATCCGGGCGATGTCCGAGCCATCAACTGAAATCACACCTGATTGCGGATCGTGGAAGCGTTGCAACAACGCAAACAATGTCGTCTTGCCAGCGCCTGAGGGTCCCACAATCGCTGTGACGCTGCCGGGCTTGGCCGCAAAGCTGACGGCCTTGAGAACCTCGCGCTCCGGCCGTGCGGGATAGCGAAAATTTACGCTCTTGAAGGCAACCTCGCCACCAACAGCTTTGCCAAACCGGACAGCATCAGGCTGCGATGCAACGGCCGGTTTTTCATCCAGCAATTCAGAAATCCGCTCGGCAGCACCTGCTGCCGATTGCACCTCGCCCCAGACCTCCGACAATTGCCCAAGCGAGCTTGCGGCAAACACTGCGTAAAGCACAAACTGGGTCAAGGTGCCGCCGGTCATGGCTCCGGACATCACATCGCGTGCACCATTCCACAGCAACAGCACGATGGCACCCATCGACACAAAGATGATGGCAGCCGTCAGGAACGAACGCGCATAGGACCGTTTCACCGAGGCCTCGAACGCCATGATGTTCAAGTTCTGGAAGGTCTGCGCAACGCGCAATTCCTGGGTGTTGGATTGAACGGTCGTGATGGCGCCAAGCCGTTCCTGGGCGAAGGCAGCGGATTGCGCCAGCGCATCCTGCGCTGCGCGGGAGAGATTGCGCACACGGCGACCGTAAATAATCAAGGGGATTACGATCAGTGGGATGGCAAGAGCAGCAAGCCCCGACATGCGCGGACTTGTATAGATCATCATGACCAGCGCACCCACCAGCATGACGGCATTGCGAAGCGCAATCGATGCCGTGGAAGAAAATGCCGACTTGATCTGGTTCGCATCAGTGGTAAGGCGCGAAACCACTTCGCCCGTGCGCTGCTGTTCATAGAACTCTGGCGTTAGCAGTGTAAGGTGCCGGAACAGCTGGTCGCGCACGTCTGCAACCACGCGATCTCCAATCCAGCTCACGAAATAGAAACGCAGGGAAGAGGCAACCGCAAGCACAGCGACGACGCCCAGCATGACGACGAAGTACTGGTTGACCAGGTTTGTATCCTGATCATTGAAGCCGTGATCCAACACACGGCGCACGGCAACCGGAACAATCAGCGTTGCTCCACTGGCCACCGCAAGTGCCACCAACGCCAAGGCCGCCTGAATTCTGTATTTCAGCAGAAATGGCAAGAGCCTTCGCAGCGGGCGCAAATCCCGGGAGTTTCCCCGCACTTCTGTGTTCTGTCTTGGCTCTCTCGCCATCTCGGTCCCTGTGTTCAGCAGGGACTTGCCCCGGTACGCGTCCTTCTATATAGAGCCGCCAAACCGAAAGTCACCCCACCGTTTCCCTGCAGGGAAGCCCTTGTTTTTGAAGAGCTAGAGCCATGAAATCCGGCATCCATCCCGAATACCACCCGATCACCATTGTCATGACAGATGGCACAAAATTCGTGACCCGCTCCACCTACGGAAAGACGGGCGACACCATGAACCTCGATATCGATCCCAAATCCCACCCCGCCTGGACCGGTGCCCAAGGCACCATTCTGGACCGTGGTGGACGCGTCTCGCGCTTCAAGCAGAAGTTTGGTTTTCTGAACAAGTAATTTTCGTTCACGCAAAGTGCTGGCCCGGTCGTCTGGCGACTGGGCTTTTCTTTGGCTTTATCGCAGTGCAAATGCCTTGCTGAGTTGGTCCATCTGCATGGCCACAGGGTTCTCATTTGCAGCAGCAACATCGGCTCTATTGTTCAAGTTCGCATCCATTTTCACAATACGACCATGCAGACGCAGTGACCTGTCAATCAAGTCCGCCAGGCCTTCCGGCAACATGTCAGATCCCGGAATGTCGTGGCCAGCGCCAATGTCGTTCAGGTTCACCCTCGATTTTTCCCGGCCAACATCATGTTCCGTCAGTTCGCCAGCAACAACGGCGCGTTGCAGCAGCAGCCAGGAGGCCAGTTGCATTAGCCTGGTTGTGAGGCGCATGCTTTCCGTTGCATAGGCAATGGTACCGGGTCGGTCGAGCGCCCGGCTGTCGACGCGGCCCTGACTGTCAAGATAGTTGGCGGTCTCTTCAACGAGCCCCATGCCTTCCTTGAAGATTTTATCGAAGTGCTCCGAACCCTTGAAGCGTGACAGAAAGTCGACTGTGCCGCCGCTGGCCGTGCTGCGTTGATCACGCATGTATTGATTTTCCTTACCCACTCTACGCAAAATACTGTTCCCGGCTTTGTTATTATGCAGGACGTGGGCGAGGTCAAGACGATACATTTGAAGCCACCCGTTTTGATGTGCAGCAATTTCAGGGCCAAAAAAAAGCCGCGAAGTTCGCGGCTTTGAGTTTCTAACAGGGAGGCGTCAAACAGAGTGGACAGAAACCACTCAAAGATGTCCAGATCGCTCCGGACACTGATCAAGGTAAACGTTGACGATTACCAAAAGCTTAACTTGGCGCTGCACAAACAACATTTTTATGCGTGTTTGCGGGCTTTTCTTAACGCCTGTTAACTTTTGAAAAACGCATCTGCTGCTGATCGCGAGGCCTTCTTGCGCAGGATTTCGACCTCGATCCGGTCGATTTCGCAGCGCAGGATTGCAACCCGCAAGTTTAACTCATCGAGCGAGATCGCTTCAAGATTTTCACCCAGCAGGTGTTCATGCTTCGGTTTTGGCAGGTCTTCAAGGTTCATTCTGGAACGCCTTTGTTGGTTGCCATGCTGCCGCGTGTTAAGCATGTTTGCAAGATAAGAGGATTGAAACCCATGACCATGATGACTGCAATAGCCATTCGAGAACCTGGCGGACCGGATGTGCTTGTGCCGGAACAAATCGAAAGACCTGATCCCGGTATGGCACATGTTTTGATCAAGATCGCAGCGGCTGGCGTCAATCGTCCCGATGTGTTGCAGCGGAACGGCGGATATCCCCCGCCACCAGGTGCACCTCTCACGCCGGGGCTGGAAGTGGCAGGCGAAGTGGTGGCGCTTGGCGAGAAATGCACACGATATGAAGTTGGCGACAAGGTCTGTGCACTGGTGCCCGGTGGAGGCTATGCCGAATATTGTGTGGCAGCAGAAGACAATACATTGCCTGTTCCCGAAGGGATGACGTTGATTGCGGCTGCGGGAGTGCCCGAAACCTATTTTACCGTGTGGACCAACGTGTTTCAGCGCGGGCGATTGCAAGCGGCTGAAACTTTTCTCGTTCACGGTGGCACCAGTGGCATCGGATCCACCGCCATTATGCTCGCCAGGCAGTTTGGAGCGAAAGTGATCGCGACGGCTGGCAGCAATGACAAATGTGCACGCTGTCTGGAACTGGGTGCCGATATCGCGATAAATTATCGCACACAAGATTTCGTTGCGGTCATGAAGGAGCATGGGCTTCAGGCTGATCTTGTCTTGGATATGGTGGGTGGCGACTATGTTGCACGAAACTTCAAGGTGATGGCGCTTGAGGGGCGCATTGTGCAGATCGCTTTTCAGCAGGCATCAAAGATCGAGATTGATCTTCTGCCAATCATGTTGAAGCGGTTGACCTTCACAGGCTCAACCTTGCGCCCACGTACTGTTGCGCAAAAGGCAGTGATCGCGCGGGAGTTGGAGGCCAAGGTGTGGCCCTTGCTGGCGGCAGGAAAATGTCGACCGGTGATTCATGCAACGTTTCCGCTTGTTGATGCTGCTGCGGCACACCGAATGCTGGAAAGCAGCGTGCATGTGGGGAAGATCATCTTGACGGTGTGAAATCCCTCTCCGTCACGCTTGCGGCAGAGGTGGCAGCCGCGCCAGCGGCTCACGGAGCGGGACTTCTCGCCATTGCATCCCGCTGAAAACTCCCCTATAGCGCTTCCATTCCCTGACATTCTTACCGTCAAAAACATTGGAACCCCAGGAAGGTTCTGAAGGAGCGAAACCCTATGTCCCGTATTCCGTTGATGCCAAAAGCCACCGCAGTGTGGCTGGTTGAAAACACCACCATGACCTTCAAGCAGATCGCTGAATTCTGCCATCTGCATGAACTTGAAGTCAAAGGCATTGCCGATGGCGATGTGGCCACGGGCGTGCGCGGGCTTGACCCTGTGACAGGCGGACAATTGACGCGCGAGGAGATCGCCAAGGCCGAGGCCGATGAAAACCACAAGGTGGCCATTCTCGAATCAAAGGTGATTGATGTGACGGTGAAGACTTCCACGTCCGGACCCCGTTACACCCCTGTTTCGCGCCGGGGTGACAGGCCGGATGCCATCCAGTGGCTGCTGCGCTTCCACCCCGAACTGCCCGATGCGGCCATCATGAAGCTGGTGGGCACCACCAAGCATACGATCAACGCCGTGCGCGATCGCACGCACTGGAACATCCAGACCATCAAGCCCGTGGACCCTGTGTCACTCGGCATCTGCACGCAGATGGCTTTGGACCTCGCAGTGCAAAAGGCTGCGGCCAAATCCGGCAAGAAAGGAATGGGCGATGGCGAAGCACTGCGCACGCTCATTCCCGCTTCGGAAGTAGAGGGCACTGCCGCCTATGCCAAGGCCCAGGAAACTGCTGCTGCCGAAGCTGCCGCCAATGAAACTGTCAGCGAGGCCGCAACGCGCCGTGATAGCGAAGACTTCAATGCCGACTCGGTGTTTGCGAAACTCAAGGGTATGAAGCTTGAAGAAGAGCAGAAGTAATGCGCATTCATTCTTTGACCGGCACCGTGTAATTCAGCGGCATGCGTGCGCCATCGGCGTAGATCACCTGACCTGAGATATAGCTTGCATCATCGCTTGCAAGAAATGCTGCGATTGATGCAATTTCTGAAGGTTGGCCCACGCGGCCCAGCGGTGTTCGCGAGAGAATGCGATGCATCGCAGCCTCGTCGTTGACCACACCCTTCAGCATGTCCGTCATGATGGAACCGGGACCGATGGCGTTGACGCGGATGCCGTGTTCGGCAAGGGCAAGGGCCGAGACTGCTGTCAACTGTTTCACGCCACCTTTGGACATTGTGTAGGGCGCAATGATGGGAATCGCCAGGGTGTCGTTGACCGAAGAGATATTGACGATGGCACCGGCTTTGCGGCCTGCCTTGACCTGTCCGATCATGTGGCGGGCGGCTTCTTGCGTCAGCAGGAACGCGCCCTTCAGGTTGACGCTGATGACCTTGTCGAAATCCTCTTCAGTGATGTCGAGGAAATTCTTGGCAATGGAAATCGCGGCATTGTTGACGAGAAGGTCGATGGCACCGTGCGTCTTGGTGATCTGTGCGACGACGGATCTTATGTCGGATGATTTTGCAATGTCGCAATGCAGATAATGTGCGCCGATTGATTTTGCGGCAGCTTCACCCTCAGCGTCCATCACGTCGACAATCGTGACGATGGCACCTTCGGCGACAAAGCGCTGCGCTATCGCAAGGCCGATGCCTCTTGCAGCGCCGGTGATGAGGGCGATGCGATTTTCAAGTTTCAAGTGATGCCCCTAGTATCCGTGGAAATTGCTTGTGGTGGTTTCCATCAGCACCGACATGAATGAGACATGCCGAGCGCGAGAAAGGGCACCCAGTGCTGCACCCACCACGTCCTTGTTGGTAAGCCAGCTGGTGGAATCGCGCGTCGCGTTCCAGCTGTCAGCGTTCAAAGGTGAGATGTCTTCAATGTTGGGGGGGTAGAGTGCGGTGATGCGAATGCCGGTGCCGCGCAGTTCCTGCCGCAGTGCGTCTGTCATGCCAGTCTGCCCATGCTTCGAGGCGATGTAGGCGACTGAAGCACCTTGCAGTGGCACATTGCTCATGCCGCTGACCGAGATCATGTTAAGAATGTCGGGTGCTTCGGATTTTTTCAGCTGCGCCAGCAATCCGCGTGTCAGCAACAAGGTACCCGTGACATTGGCTGAAATGGTTTGGGCAATTGAAAGCGCGTCATGGCTGTGCATGGGACCGGAAAGCCAAGTGGCCGCGTTGTTGATCAGGATATCGAGGCGATGATCTTCATCGCGCCACGTCTTGGCGAAGGTGGTGACATCGGAAATATCGGACATGTCGAGCACCACAGTGTCAGGCTTGGTGCCCGTGCGCAGGCGAATGGATTCAGCGAGAGAGTAGAGGTTTTCCGGACTGCGGCCCGAGATCGTGACTTTGGCTCCGAGATCGGTCAGCACCACGGCAAAGGCGGCACCCAAGCCCCTTCCTGCGCCCGTGATGAAAACCTGTTTGCCCTTGATGTGGTCCATGTCGCGTCTCGTCAATAGGTGTCAGCCGATTTCACCATGCGGGCAAAGCCGGCGATGATCAAGGCTGCGACGACTGTAAGCCCCAGGCCCCATTGCAGAGTGCTGAATTGCGCCGCGATTCCGATCAAGGGCGGCCCGGCCAGAAAGCCTGAATAGCCCATGGAGGTCACAGCAGCGATGCCGCGGCCTGGTGCATCAGGCTCCAGCCGTCCGCCACCTGCAAACAATACGGGTGCCACGTTGCCGATACCAACGCCAGCGATGGCAAAGGCGATGAGGGCCATGGGCACGCTCGGCACCACAAGGGCCGCAGCGGTTCCCGCCGCTGTGAGCAGCGCACTCCAGAACACCATGGGCACGGCCCCGAATTTCTGTCGCAGCATGTCGCCCGTGAAGCGCGAGACCGCCATGCCGGTTTGATAGAAGCCGAAAGCCATGGCCGCCGTTGCGGCCTCGATGGTAAAGCGGCCCTGCAGCATGATCGCCCCCCAATCAGCCACCGAGCCTTCAATCATGAGGGCAAGGAAGCACAAGGCCCCCAGACCGATTGTCGCTTTTGTCGGCCAGGCGAAATGCGATCCTGACAATCCCTTGTCCACATCAGCGGGCAAAAAGAAGCGGGAGCAGATCAAAATGCCTATGGCGCAGGTTATACTGATAATGGCGAGCTGATAGTACTCGCCCACTTGCCCGAGCAGCCAGGCTCCGCCAATTGTTCCAACCGCAGCGCCCACGCTGAAGCCACCATGAAAGCCCGACATCACGGGTTGCTTCAACGCCTTCTCAACCGCAAGGCCGTGGGCGTTCATGGCCACATCCATCGAACCCACCGAGGCACCGAGCAAAGCGCCGCCCAGCATGAACAGTGGCAGCGTCGGGGCGAGGGCTGGGCCGAACAGAAAGGCCGAGAATGCCAATCCACCCACAAGTGTCACAAAGGCGCTGCCCCTTTTATTGATGAAGGCACCAGCGATCGGCATGGCGATGACGGCACCGACTGCAAAAGACAGCAGTGCCACGCCAAACATGCCAAGCCCGGTTTCCAGCCGTACTTTCGCCAGCGGAATATGGGTAACCCAGCCCCCCAGCAGGATGCCGTGCAGCAGAAATACCGCCATGACGGCATAGCGTGCGGCAGAGGGAGAGTTTGACATGGGATTCCGATTGGCTTGAGGATTCGTCTTGAACTCGTGTATCGGAACTCCCATGACCGCTCAACCCACAAGCAAGCATGCCGTCACCTTCGTTTTTATCACAGTGTTTCTGGACATGGTGGGCTTCGGCATGATCCTCCCGGTGCTGCCAAAGCTCATCACCAATGTGGGGCACATCTCGGTGGCCGATGCCGCATCGATTGGCGGCTGGATGTTTTTTGCCTTTTCACTCATGCAGTTCGCCTTTGGTCCCACAATGGGCAACCTGTCCGATGCCTTCGGGCGCAGGCCCCTGTTGCTGCTGGCCGTCTTCGGGCTGTTCATCGATTATCTGATCATGAGCTTTGCGCCAAACCTGTTTTGGCTGTTTGTGGGTCGAGCCTTTGCTGGGCTGTGTGGTGCATCCTACGTCATCGCCAATGCCTATATCGCCGATGTGACGCCACCTGAGGGCAGGGGCAAGGCATTCGGCTTGATGGGGGCGGCCTTCGGATTGGGTTTTGTCGTGGGGCCTGCCATCGGCGGCATTCTCGGCGCCTATGGTCCAAGGGTGCCATTCTATGCCGCCGCTGCCGTATCGGCGCTGAATTTGATATATGGGTATTTTGTCCTTCCGGAAACCTTGCCCGTCGAAAAGCGCCGCGCCTTCGCCTGGGCAAGGGCCAATCCGTTTGGCACATTCAAGGTCTTCCAAAGTTACAAGGATGTTTTGCCGCTCTGCATCGTGTTCTTCGTCTTCTTTTTTGCGTCATCGGTTTATCCGGCGATCTGGCCGTTCTGGGGCATTGCAAAATTTGGCTGGAGCGAACTGGTCATCGGCTTGACGCTGGCGGCTTTCGGCATCGTGACGGCAATCTTTCAGGGCGCATTGACCGGACCTGCCGAGAAATATCTGGGTCAGGGCAATGTGGTCATGTTCGGCCTGTTGTCGTCTGTCATCGCTGTTATCGGCTATGGCCTCGCGGGCGGCATCGTGGCCGTGGTGATTCTGTTCATCGTGCACGGACCTGAAGGCTTCGTGCATCCGATGCTGACGGCCATGATGTCGAAAGCCGTGCCGGAAGATGCCCAGGGCGAATTGCAGGGCGGTATTTCATCCATCATGGCGGTGGGAATGTTGCTGGGCACCGTATTTTTTTCCCAGGTCTTTTCGT
>JANNNG010000034.1:0-3601 GCA_031398425.1 Hyphomicrobiales bacterium
CGCATAGGACGCGATGTTGAAGGGAACGCCCAGAAAAATATCCGCCGAGCGTTGATAGAGCTGACACGAAAGCGTGCCGTTGGCGACATAGAACTGGAACAGGCAGTGGCACGGCGGCAAGGCCATTTTATCGACATCCGACGGGTTCCAGGCCGTGACCAGCAGACGGCGCGAGTCGGGCGACTTTCTGATGCGGGCGATGACATCCGCCAACTGGTCTATCGTTGATCCGTCACGGGCTGGCCAGGAACGCCATTGGGCGCCATAGACAGGGCCGAGATCACCCTTGTCGTCGGCCCACTCATCCCAGATTGTCACTTTGTTTTCATTGAGATAGGCGATATTCGTATCACCCCGGATGAACCAGAGCAACTCATGGATGATGGAGCGGAGATGCAGCTTCTTTGTGGTGACCAGTGGAAATCCCTGACGCAGATCGTAGCGTGACTGATGGCCAAACACGGACAACGTGCCTGTTCCTGTCCGGTCATCTTTCCGGATGCCGTGGTGCCGCACATGGCGCATGAGGTCGAGATACTGTTGCATGTCAGCTTTCTAGACGCCCGGCACGATTCCCCAAAAACAAAACGGCGGCACTCCCGGTGGATGCCGCCGCGCAGTGCAATAGCTTGAATTGGGGTCAGCTGATCTTGCCCATGGTGCCGGAATGTTCGGCGATCAGATAATAAACAGTGACGCGATGCTTGGTCTTGTCCGCCTTCATTTTTTCGCCCACGGCTTTTACTGCCGCTTCCGCCTTTGCCGCGTCGAGACTTAGCTTTTTCGCGCAGAAACCATCGACAACCCGCTTCACTTCAGCCGGATCAGTTACCGACACAAATTGCGAATCCTTGCCTTTCAACGCGATGCCACAGAATTTTACGATGGTTTCAACGGCTGTCGCGTTTACTTTGGAAGTGTATCTCGCGATGTCGGCTGCATAGTCGGCCATATTATTCCCCTCTACTTAAAATGGTATGAAACAACCATTCCCCGGTTGCAACTTGGACTATAACATCAAACACAATCGAGGGAAGCCCCAAAAAAGCAAAGATTGCGCCATTTTGATACACAATTGAGCGCTTCCTATTGCACCCCGACCATCCTATATGTGGGCGGTCTGCCGCAAGGCGTGACTATGGTGATAAACAGCTATCGTAATAAGCCTTTAGGACCCGGGGGCAGTACCCGGCGCCTCCACCACCGCCGTTTGACGTCAAACGGCGATGATGGGGGCGAAATAGGATCGACTGAGGTGTAAAGGGTCGTCTTTTGCTCGTGATTGTACCGACGTTATCGGGCTATTTAATAGTTGCAAATGACAACTATGCTCCGGTTGCTGTCGCTGCGTAACGCAGTGCCAAAAACTGGGAATTAAGCCCTTGCGTTTAGCGACGTAAGGCGGGGTTCGCTGGCACCTGGCAACAGAAGCCAGCACTTTTCATTCACTTACTGAATGAGAACCATATTGGCTGTTTTTGAGGCCGTGACATCAAAAGTCAGCGTTTTCTCGCAACCCGCGTTGCCTGACACGCGTTCGATCAAACAATCAGCAAAATCAGCCTTGCCGTCTTTGAAAACTCGAAGTGCAGCCGCAACCACTGCCTGCCGTTCGATTTTCAGAACACTGATCTGCAGCAACTTTGTAAGAAGTGCGACAATTTCTAGGTGATCGTACGCATAAGCTGACTCCAGAACCCAGACGATTTCAGTCAAGCACACCAATGTCAAAAAACCCGGCGAATCCTCCGTAAGGCGCTCAATCAATTCCGTCGCCATCTTAGCTTGCCGCTTGTCGTCTTGTACCACATATCGGATAATAACATTTGTATCGAGGCCGATCACTTCGCTATAGCACCGCGTCGAGCAATAACCGCATTCATCTCTTCAATTGATACGGTTTTTGTTCCGGGCCCGAACATGCCTTTAATTGCTGTCACTGGCAGCCCCTGAACAGCAACAAAGCTGTACTTGCCCGGCTCAAGTTCTTCAAATGAAATTCTGTCTCCAGCATCAAGCTTGAGCGCCTGCCGGACTTCAATCGGAATGGTAATCTGGCCTTTGGAGGTAATGGTTGCAGTTGACATAATCGCCTTACATTAACGTAAGGAACAAGAAAGTCAAGCCGCCAATCATCAGCGCACAGCCATCAACCAGAAAAAGGCAGCAAAGCATCACGCGTTTGAAGTCACGCGTCAGATACTTTAAATGTTGATGCATGCGCACCACGCTTGATATCTCACAGGATGTTCTATTCGCCGCCAAGGAATTGGCGGATCGTCAGAATTTGACCATGGGTGAGGTGATTTCCGATCTTGCGCGAAAATCGCTGCGCAGCAGTACATCCGTCGTCGCAGGTATGCGCAATGGATTTCCCTTACTTGCTCCCACCGGACAGTTCATCACCAGTGAACTCATCAGATCTTTGCAGGATACCGACGAATAACCATGCGGGCGCTGTTTGACTCGAATGTCTTGATCGCGTTGTTTCAGCCCGACCATGTCCATCACCAGCGCGTGCATCAATGGTGGGAGAAAAACCAGAGCAGGGGTTGGGCAACATGCCCCATAACGGAGAACGGCTTCGTGCGCATTCTCTCACAACCCAAATATCCATTGCTGCAAACCATCCCGTCAGCGATCAAGCTTCTGAATATGGCAAAGCATGAAACCGATCACGCCTTCTGGCCGGATTCTGTTTCGTTGCTGGACTTTGAAAAATTCAATGCAGATGCATTCACTCGCCACGGCCAGATTACCGATGCGTATCTTCTCGCGCTTGCGGTCAAAAACAATGGCCGTCTGGTGTCACTGGATCAGGATATCAAAACTGAAACAGTCAACAGATTCACTCAAAGCCACCTTCAAGTGATATGAGTGGCTAAGCATTAAAAAGATCGGTTACTCGAAATTTGGGAGAACACACATGAAAGGTCTGATGCAGGATTGGCCGTTGCTGGTGCACCGCGTGCTGGACCACGCTGCAAACTGGCATGGTGAGCGCGAAATCATTTCCCGCACTGTTGAAGGCCCCATCCACCGCCAAACCTACCAACAGACAAACAAGCGCGCCCGCGCACTGGCGAGCGCGGCCAAAAAACAACTCGGTGTGAGGGAAGGCAGCATCGTCGCTACCATGGCGTGGAACGGCTACCGCCACATGGAAATCTGGTATGGCATCATGAGCCTGGGGGCCGTGGTGCACACGCTGAACCCACGCCTTTTCGCCGATCAACTCACATACATCATCAACCACGCCGAAGATGAGTGGATCTTCACCGACCTCACATTCGTGCCGATGTTTGAAAAGCTGCAAAGCGCCCTGCCTCAGGTCAAAGGCTTCGTGGTCATGACCGACCGCGCCCATATGCCGGACACCTCGCTGAAAAACGCCATCTGCTACGAAGAACTTTTGTCAGCAGGCGATGAGAATTTTGTCTGGCCGGAGCTTGATGAGAATACGGCTTGTGGCTTGTGTTACACCAGCGGCACTACAGGCCACCCCAAGGGCGTGCTGTACTCGCACCGCTCAAACGTGTTGCATGGACTGATGACGACCACCACGGACAGTTTGCAGGTTCGCTCCACCGATACTGTGCTG
>JANNNG010000062.1:0-10672 GCA_031398425.1 Hyphomicrobiales bacterium
GCGTCGGCCAGAGCTTGCAATGTATGAACAACAAAGGCTGGCTCATTGTTGCGTCCACGAAACGGAATGGGAGCAAGATACGGTGCATCGGTTTCCACCAGCAAGCGGCTTTCTGGCAACGCCCGCGCGGCAATTCGCAAATTCTCTGCCGACTTGTAGGTCAGAATGCCCGAGAACGACACATAAAGCCCCAATGCAACGCCGCGCTCCGCCAGCCACTGCTGGCTGGTGAAGCAATGCAACACCGCCTTGAATGAGCCCTTCGCCATCTCTTCTTCGAGAACGCGTGCGGTGTCCTCCTCTGCTTCACGGGTGTGAATGACAAGCGGCAAACCGGTTTCGCGGGCCGCTGCAATGTGGTTGCGAAAGCCGGTCATCTGAGCGTCACGGGGGCTGAGGTCATAGTGATAGTCCAAGCCAGCTTCGCCGATGCCAACCACCTTGGGATGTCTGGACAATTGCACAAGTTCCGCAACAGTGACGTCCAGCTCTTCGTGCGCATTGTGCGGATGAGTGCCCACCGTGCAGAAGACGTTGTCATGCGCTTCGGCGATGCCAATGATTTTCGCAGCATTGCGCACTCTTGAAGAAATCGAGAGAACCAACCCGACACCACCCGCCTCTGCGCGCTTCAACACGTCGGGCAAGTTTTCATAGAGACCATCATAATCAAGGTGGCAATGGCTGTCGACGATCAGGTTCATGCAGGATTGGTTTCTTCTTCAACAAAGCGCGGGAAAATGGCAGTCGGCGCCGGAAGCGGCGTACCAGATTTCAGACGATGCCCGTAATGCGCAAAGCTGCGATTGCCTTCTGGCACGGCCAGAAGGTCCAGCAATTTGGCAGCGGATTGCGGCATGTAAGGCTGAATCAGTATGCCAATCATGCGTAGCACTTCTGACGTGGTCCACAGCACGGTTTGCATGCGAACTGTATCTGTTTTCTTCAAGGCCCAGGGCTCTTGCCCCGCAAAATAGCGGTTGGCATCAGCCACCACCCGCCAGATCGCGTCCATGGCTTTGCTGATGGCATAGTCGGTGTGTAGCTTACGACACTCCGCGAGCAATCCGTCCGCCGCAATCAACATCGCCTCATCGTCAGCTGTGAGCGCTCCTTTCACTGGAACAACCGCAGCACAATTCTTGTTGACCATCGATAATGATCGTTGCGCCAGATTGCCCAGATCATTGGCCAACTCAGCATTCATTCGCCCAACAATAGCTTCGTGACTGTAACTGCCATCCTGACCATAAGGCACTTCGCGCATGAAGTAATAGCGCACAGGGTCTACTCCGTAACGCTCCACCAGATCGGCAGGCGACACGATATTGCCCGTCGACTTCGACATTTTCTCACCCCTGTTGAACAGGAAGCCATGCACCACGATCTGTTTCGGCACAGCCAAATCTGCCGACATCAGGAATGCTGGCCAGTAGATGGCGTGAAACCGCGTAATGTCCTTGCCAATCACGTGGGCTGCTGCCGGCCAGTAATGGCTCTTGGGTCCGTTACGATCAGGAAATCCTGTGGCGGTGATATAGTTTGTCAGCGCATCGACCCAAACATACATCACGTGCTTGGGGTTGCCCGGAACTGGAATGCCCCAATCGAATGTTGTGCGGCTCATGGAAAGATCAATCAACCCACGTTCAACGAAGGACACGACCTCATTGCGATATTGCTCTGGCACAATGAAGTCTGGGTGCTTGGCATAATGATCAAGCAATGGCTTGGCGTAGGCCGAGAGTTTGAAAAAGTAACTTTCTTCCTCGACCCATTCCACCAAGGTGTTGGTCTTGATGGAAAAACGGCGGCCCTCGCGTTCTTCGATTTCATCTTCGCCGTAGTAGGCTTCGTCGCGCACAGAATACCAACCGGAATATTTCGAAAGATAGATATCACCCTTCGCTTCCATGCGTTTCCAGATTTCGGTGACCGACGCCTTGTGGCGCTGGGATGTGGTGCGCACAATATCGTCGGCCCTGGCATTGAGGAGCTCGCCCATGGCTTCAAATTGCGTTGCAGTGCGATCAGCCAAGGCTTGCGGCGTCAACTCATCGCGTACTGCCGTCTGCTGCATCTTCTGGCCATGTTCATCCATGCCCGTCACGAACAATACGTCTCGCCCGTCAAGCCGTTGAAACCGTGCCATCACATCGGTGGCGATGCGTTCATAGGCATGGCCTATATGGGGTGCACCGTTGGCATAGGGAATCGCCGTGGTGATTAGGTAGGGCGTGTTGTTCATGGTGTTCATGGGCAGGGGTATTGCCCCGAAATCACGCCGCCTTCAAGGCTTGATCAACCTGTAAAAGCGCCTCCATCACAGCCGAACGCCGGTCCAGATTGTAGCCCGACACAACGCTGCGCGCCCTCGCCAGGTCCGCATGCAACACAGCAAGACCGTCAGCGCCTTGCAGCTTTGCCCGATTGGCCACCCATTCCAGAAGCAGCCCCATGAATACCTCGAAATCCAGTTGTGCGGCGGCCCTGATGGCAAAGTGCTGGCCGATGGCGGCCCGCATAGACGCATCAAGCCGCTTGGCCTGGGTGAAGGAGTGAAACGCCTTGGCCCCTTCGCTGTTCAGAAGCTGCAAGGCAAAACCGGGCCTACCACCAGAGATCGTGGCAGCCTCACGAAGCAGCCTTGCATCGGGTGCCGGATCAAACGGCAAGCTCTGCAAAACATTGATGCACTGTTGCTCGGAAAGCGCTGTAAGCGGCAATCGCCGACAGCGGGACCGCAACGTGCGCAACAGTTGCCCCGGCGCGTGGCATACCAGCAATATCAATGTCTTGGAGGGTGGTTCCTCGACCAGTTTCAGAAGTGCATTAGCCGATTCAGTATTGAGGTCATCTGCCGCATCGACGAGCCCGATGCGCCATCCGCCGCCCGCCGACGTGCGCCCGAAGAAGTCGATGAAACTGCGCACATCGTCAACTGCGATTTCAGTCCGCAGTTTTCGCTTTGGCTTGGCATCATTCAAGGTCCGTTGCAGAGTCGCCATGTCCGGATGCGCCCGTCCGTGTACCCAGCGTTCAACTTGAGTGGCGTCCATGCTTTGCGCCAGAACATGGCGCGCCATGGCATAGGCGAAACTCGCCTTGCCCAGCCCCATGGGACCAGTGATCATCCAGGCATGATGCGGCTTGCCCGATGCAAAGCTTGTCTTGAACGTCAGCACCGCTGCATCGTGACCTAAGATTTTCGTCGCAAAACGGGGATGCCACGGCACCTCCCGGGGATCATCCGTGTCGTCAGCCATGACCACGTTCTTTCAATGTCGACAGCAATGCTCCCCAAACATCATCAACGGGTTTACGGGCATCCAGCACAACGCAACGGTCAGGCTGGTCCCGCGCAATGCTGAGAAAACCTTGTCGAAGAGCCGTGTGAAAAGCCAACCCCTTGCGCTCATAACGATCCTCCAGCCCTGAACCACGCTGGGCGGCCCGTGCAAGACCCATGGCTGGATCAAGATCAAAAATGAATGTGACATCGGGATGCGTCGATCCGACAACGGCGGTTTCAAGAGCAGTGATCAGAGCCACGGGGCAATCACCAGCCATTGCCTGATAAACGCGCGTTGAATCCATGAACCGGTCGCACAGCACGGTTTGTCCACGCAACAATGCCGGGCGAATGAGTTCGCGCAAATGCTCTGATCTTGCCGCATAGTTCAACAAGGCCTCAGACGTTGAAGACCACTTGCCCGGTTCGCCATTGACCAGAAGTATGCGCAATTCTTCAGCTGCCGCCGTTCCTCCCGGTTCACGGGTGGCAATAACGTCCCTGCCCTGTTTGCGGTAATATGCGGCCAGTCGCGCAATCTGCGTTGTTTTGCCCGTCCCTTCGCCACCTTCAAATGTAATAAACACTCCGCTCATTCAACCGCCAAACACCATGATCGACAGGCTGTCCAATGCTTTTTGCACCATCGAGTCAACGGCTGGCACATCCCCGGCAGTCAGCACTGGCACTTCGGCGACAACGTTACCGGCAACAATCACCCGCGCCTTGCCCACTTCCACACCGGATTTCACAGGCGCCATCAGTGGTCCTGTGTAACTCAGTTTCAATTCAACACTTTTCTGTTCCCGTGGAGTGAGTGCCACCTGAAACGCTTGCGCTGTGCGCAATTCCACCCAGTTTGCAGAACCGCCCCAGACCCGTGCCTCGGCCACAGTTTCGTCCTTCTCGAACACATCCACGGTCTTGAACTGGCGGAAACCCCAATCTAGAAGTTTTTGCGCCTCGGTCTTGCGATCATTCGCGGTTTTCAACCCGGCAATGACCATGATCAATCGACGTCCGTCACGCTGCACCGAACCCACCAGGCCATAGCCCGCTTCCCTGGTGAACCCCGTCTTCATGCCGTCAGCACCGGCATAGTCCTTGAGCAGAGGATTGCGGTTCTGTTGTTCAATCTTGTTCCAGGTGAACTTGCCCTCGGCATAAAGTTTATATCGGTCTGGATGATTGTAGATGATGTGCCGCGCTAGCATGGAAAGATCGCGCACACTCATCACATGGGCCGGGTCTGGCAGGCCGGTTGAATTTTTGAACGTGCTGTTTTGCAGCTTGAGTTTTTCACCCTTCTTGCGCATCAATTCGGTGAAAGCCAATTCCGATCCGGCAATGCCATCTGCAAGTGCGATACAGGCATCATTGGCCGATTGAATGATGGCTCCCCGCAACAGATCAATGACGCGCACCTTCGAGTTCAATTCTGCATACATGGTGGAACTGCCGGAGGGTGAGCCACCGCGCCGCCAGGCGTCCTCATTCACTGTGAATTGCTGGTCCTCCTTCAAGGCACCGGATTTCAGCATGTCGAAGACGATCAACTGCGTCATCAATTTGCTCATGCTGGCAGGCGGCACCGCCACATCAACCATTTTCTCAAAAAACACCTCGCCCGATTTTCCATCAATCAGGATGGCATGCGGAGCCGCAGTTTCAAAAACCGGCGGCGTATTCGCAACTTCCTGAGCCAACACTGCTGGTGCAGAAAGCAAACAAAAAACCAGACCGATCAGGCGAAGCAGCATGACCCGCAAGATAGGGGTCCCGGTCTTCGAAAGCAAACCGCTGCTTCAGTGGCGATAGGCAACCTGCTCGATGCGGGCAGATTGCAGGGTGGCCTTCACATAACCCTGCTCGCGAACGGCGTTCAAGGCATCGGCGGCACCAATGTCACTGTGGAACGGTCCAAGTTGAACTTTGTACACGGTTCCTTCAGCAGTATCCCATTCATAAACCTGGACTGGTGCTATGGCCGACAATGCGGCCCTCGCCTGTTCGGCGGCATCCAGACTACCAAAACTGCCAACCTGGATGATATCTGATTCTCCACGCCTTTTCGGCTTGCGTTTTGGTGGTTCATAACTTGCCTGTTGGGTCAGTGTTTCCGGAGCGGCATCAGCCACCTGTACACCGTCATCACCCCGGCGTGACGGACCATCCGCTGCAGCAATCAGTGTGCCCATGCCTGCACCGCTTGTTGCCTTCCGGTTCATCATGGCAAGATGCGAGCCTTGATCGTTCAGGGGCGCTTTGCCAATCCATTGCACGCGAACCTTGGCCTTGCCTTTGCGTTTGAAGTCGAGGGCATCAGCCGAGCGCTTCGACAGATCGATGATACGACTGCCCACGAACGGCCCACGGTCATTGATGCGCACGACAATCACATTGCCATTGTCGAGATTGGTAACCCGCGCATAGCTGGGCAACGGCAAGGTGGGGTGTGCTGCCGTCAACATGTTCATATCGAAATATTCGCCGTTGGAAGTCCTGCGGCGGTGAAATGCCTCGCCGTACCAGGAGGCTGCCCCTTTGCGGTCGTAGCCTGGCTGTGGCTTTGGCTTGAACCAGCGTCCCGCAACCTGATAAGGCTTGCCAACCAGGATTCTGCCGCCGCCGCGCGGAATCGGACCCTTCCCGGTATAGTAGGCACTGCCTTTGCCGCGAAAACCTGCAAGACTTTCGCCAAAACTGTTCTTTTCAGCCCTTGTGCCAGCAGATTTTTGTGAAGAACACCCAGCCAAAGCCAGGGCCGAGGCCAACATGATGACAGACGTGATTTTACGCATACGAGCAGACCCCACCAAACGCCGTTCTCTGCCGTGCAGAAAGGCAACTTTGGGGTATTATCGTGTGCTGAAGTAAAGCTTCGGTTGGCAAAACTGGTTAAGGATTACTGAACGTCACTCAGGCGGCTGAGGTTGAGCGGAGCCATGGCATTGCCCTTTTCTGCGGCCTGCCTGTAAAACTCCTTCGCCTGCTTCAAGTCCTTCGTCACACCCCAACCCATCTCATACATGGAACCCAGGTTGTTCAGTCCCCAATTGTCACCCGCATCTGCGGCCTTCTGAAACAACAAAAGAGCCTTGGGAAAATCCTGCGTGATGCCTTCGCCCTTGACCAGCAAAAGCCCAAGATTGACATGGGCAGAAACATGGTTCTGGTCGGATGCTTTTTGATACCACTTGGCTGCTTCGGCCGTGTTGGCAGCAACTCCCGTACCTTTTTGCAGGCGAAGACCCATTTCATTCTGAGCCGGTGCATAGCCTTTGTCAGCTGCCGATTGCAGCAGTTTGATGCCGTCGGATGCCTCAATCGGTAACCCCGGTGTGCCCTTGGCGATGAGTTTGGAAAGCAGGTACTGAGCTTCCATGTTCCCCGACAACGCTGCCTTGCGATACCACTTGGCAGCTTCGACGCTGTCCTTGCGGGCATCGTTGGTGCCGTTTTCATAGTCGGTTGCCACGGTCAGAGCCGCCACATCATCGCCGGCCCGGGCAAGTTTGAGACGTTTGCTGAAGCTCAGTCCCTGTAGCTCGGAACTCTGTGCAAAAGCGCCACCGGCGAAAACTGCCAGCGCCAAAGCCGCAACCTTAATCTTCAATCCACCCATCACTACTCTCATATGCCGAAGCAATCCCTGATGTTCTAGGCGTGGCAAGCCACGGCTTGTTGACTTGTTGATATTGTCGTAAACAGCACGCGCAAGGAGACTGTTTCATGTCAAACGTCATGTCGATACCTTCCCGGTCCACTGAGGCTGATCTGTGGCAGATGCGGGTGGACCTCGCTGCCGTATTCCGGCTTTCCGCACGCAACGGCTGGAACGAGGCCGTCGCCAATCATTTCAGCCTGGCGACCTCGCCAGACGGCAAGAACTTTCTGATGAACCCGCGCTGGCGGCATTTTTCGAAGATCAAGGCATCAGAACTTTTGCATTTGAATGTTGAAGACAAGTCGACCATGTCGCGCGCCGACGCGCCGGATTTGACGGCCTGGTCCCTGCACGGTCGTCTGCATGCCGCCTTGCCCCACGCCCGCTGCATCATTCATCTGCATCCCACCTATGCAACAGTGATCGCATCGCTTGCCGATCCCGAAATCAAGCCCATCGACCAGAACACGGCCCGCTTCTACAACCGCATGGCCGTCGACATGGGCTACGGCGGCATGGCGAATACCGATGAAGAGGGTGATCGCGTCGCCGCCCTCATGGGCAACAAGTCCATCATGATGATGGGCAATCACGGCGTGCTGGTCTGCGCCGCTACCGTGGCTGAAGCCTATGACCTGACGTACTATCTCGAGCGCTCATGTCGCAATCTGGTTCTGGCCTATCAAACCGGGCAACCGCTCCACATCATGACGCCGGAGGTGGCGGAAAACACCGCCCAGGAATGGGAAGCCGACCGCGACCAGTTCCACGTCCACTTCAGCGAAATGAAATCCCTGCTGGACGCAGAAGACGCGAGCTACGCCACTTGACCAGGGCATCGCTCTGGTGCAGAACGCGGCCCGTTCCACGACCCCTGCGGAGGGGTGGCAGAGTGGTCGATTGCGGCGGTCTTGAAAACCGCTGGGGGTGCAAGCTCTCCGGGGGTTCGAATCCCTCCCCCTCCGCCAATAATTCCCGACTGACATTTGCCGATCGTTCTGATCATTTTTCATCTAGAGCGTGATCATTTTTGGTTGGCTCAACGGCAAACAGAGGGACTGTTTGCTCTTTGGCAAACTGTCCCTGAACTTGAAGTTTGGGAACAGCGTGCAGGAGAAAGCAAGCAGTCCCCAACTGCTTCAACCAAAAATGATCACGCTCTAGCGCTGGCAGCAAGTAAGTATCAATCGCCAACTGCGGGAGACGCACGCATCCATTTGCGCACTTTATCGTTGTCAAACTATCATCTCGTTTTGGTCGCATTGCGGCCCTATTCGTTGCCGAATTACCAATCGTACACAATTCGATTCATTGGCGGCAATTGACTGTTGGGTGCATTTCAACCGCCGGAATCTGTTGTCATGTGTCGACACGGAACCGGTTCCCTTTGAACTGTTTGACCGTGAGGTGTTGTCGTGGCCGTTTTGTTTGGAACAAATGTCGGAGAAACAATTTTCGGAACTCCGGATGCGGATATCATCAATGGCTGGGACTTCAGCAATCTCGCCGGAAATGAGGGTCCGGTTGACGACAATGATACCATCGTTGCTGGCGACAACAGCGATACGTTGAACGGCGGTGCCGGTCGCGACATTCTTTTTGGTCAATCAGGCGCCGACATTTTGAACGGCGGTGCCGGGTCCGATGATCTCGTGGGCGGCATCGACATTGACACGCTGAATGGTGGCGCAGGGGCTGACAACATCTTCGTCGAGGCGGGCGACGGTTTTGACGCAATCGACGGTGGCGCCGATGTCGACTATCTCCTGCTGGACCGAACGGGTTCCACGCTCGGCCTCACATTTTCGATCGCTGCACCTTCAGTGAAGCAAACGCTGCAGGACAGCACGACAATCATCAACATTGACTGGATGATCTTTCGTGGCGGCAGCGGCAATGACAATGTGACGGGTGGTGATCTGGGCGATCAATTCTTTGGGCGCAACGGCGCCGACACGTTCAATGGCGGCAAGGGCCAGGACTATCTGGTGGGTGATGCCGGCAATGACATTCTGAATGGCGGCGATGATTATGATGTTCTGATCGGTGGGGCGGACCAGGACCAACTGGATGGTGGCGCTGGCGATGACTATGTGACGGGTGGCACTGAAACAGACACAGTCAACGGTGGTTCCGGAATTGATCAGGTTTACGGCGGTTTGGGGAACGACACTGTTAATGGTGGAGCCGATAACGATTTTATTTTCGTTGATGCCTTGGAAGGCAATGACCAGATTGATGGCGGAATTGGTGCTGACTACCTTTACTTCAATCGCAGCGGAAGCAGCCTAGGCCTGACATTCTCGCTGCAGAATACAAGCCTGCAACAGGTCCTCGGCGATGGAACCACGATCATCAATGTGGAGCGGATGTTTTTCACAGGAGGGAGTGGCGCTGATACGGTGACGGGCGGTGTGCTTGATGATGTGTTCGCAGCGGGCGGAGGTGCTGACCGGATGACCGGCCTCAGTGGCAACGATTTCTATTATGTTGATAACATTGCAGACGTCGTAATCGACGGGATAAACAGCGGCACGCAAGACCGCGTGCTCACATCGGTGAACTACGCGTTGGGTGCAGACCAGCAAATCGAGTTGTTTTCCACGACCAACAGCGGAGGAACAGGAGCCATCAATCTGACGGGCAGCAACTCGGCAAATGCCATCCTCGGCAACAACGGTGCCAATGTGATCAACGGTGGCGGTGGTTCAGACCGAATGTCGGGTCTGAATGGCATTGATCAATATTTTGTCGACAATGTTGGAGACGCCGTTATTGAATCTGCAAATAATGGAACAGCAGACCGCGTTTACACCTCCGTCAGCTACACACTGGGCTTCGACCAGCAGATCGAATTGTTTACAACAACCAACACGGGCCTGACCGGTGCGCTCAACATGACGGGCAACAACGTGGCCAATCGCATCGTTGGCAATAATGGCGCCAATACAATCAACGGCGGCCTGGCCAATGATTCCCTCACGGGAGCTCTGGGCGCAGATAAATTCTTTTTCAATACGGCGATTGCTGGCGGCACGAATGTGGACACGATTTCTGACTTCGTACACGGCACCGATGACTTTCAGTTGTCGCAAGCCATTTTCACCAACATCGGCATCACGCTGGATGCGAATGAACTGAAGCTTGGCAGCGCTGCAACCACCGCCAATGACCGCATCATTTACGACGGCTCGACCGGCAACATCTTTTTTGATGCCGATGGCCTTGGTGGCGCAGCACAGACCCAGTTTGCGATCGTCACTGCAGGCACCATACTTGATGTCGGCGATTTTATCATGGTGTGACCAACGGGGCACCATAACCGGTGCCCCTGCCTTCATCACTTCTTGGCAGCTTTCTTTTTGATGACTTTCTTTTTGACGGCCTTTTTAGAGACGACTTTCTTGGGTGATGCTTTTTTCGCAGCAATTTTCTTCTTTGCCGAGCGTGCTATTCTGGCAGCAGGTGCTGCCTTTATAGTGGCGGCCACCTGGGCAAACTTTTCGAAAAACTGTCCAGCGAGAGAGCGTGCTGTTGCATCGATCAATCGCGAACCCAGCATAGCCATCTTACCGATGACTTGCGCGTCCACGTCATAGGTCATTTTTGTGCCTTCAGGAACGGCTTCCAGTCGAACTGTGGCACCGCCACTGGCCGCACCCGCCAGACCGCCCTCGCCCTTGCCTTCAATGCGATAGGAATGGGGTGGCTTC
>JANNNG010000148.1:0-3586 GCA_031398425.1 Hyphomicrobiales bacterium
ACACCCAGCGGCCAGAAAATGACAAAAGATCCAACGACGACGGCAATTTCCGTTCCCGACCATCGCCGCTTCTTCCAGCTTTTGCAGTTGTCTCGCCAGGCATGTTCATGTTGGCCCATGCCGGGTTCGGCAGTCGCTGCACTTGCACCTTCATTCATTGTAGTACCTCCTTATACACAGCAGCATGTGGGAGGAAAAAACCTGATATCAAGACTTGAAATGCAAAATCGCAATCACCGTAAATCATCCACTTAAAACCAGAACCCGCTTGACGACTTCGGGTTCTTTTTCAATAATTCTCAGTAAAGCGGCCGCAGGACCACTAATGCTACGCTTGCCCTGTTCCCATTTACGATAGCCAGAAACACTCATTCCCATCAGCGGTGCCATCTGCGCCTGTGTGAGTTTGGCATGTTTGCGGACCACGCTGGGATCAAGCGGTTCATGAACAAGAGCATGGCCCTTACCATGCGCATGCGCCAATGCTTCGCCAAGTGACTGAACGAGATCCGTTCCAAATTCGCTCATCTTTTTCTCCTTGTTGCCTTGATCGCATCGACAATGGCCGATGCGGCCCGTTTGTCATATTGCGTCAAATCAGTCTTTGCGTTCTTCGAATAAACCAGCAACGCGTAAAGTGGCAGTGTTTCATCGTGGTAATAGTAAATCACGCGAGCACCTCCGCGTTTGCCTTTGCCCGTAGCGCCAAACCGAACCTTTCGCACTCCTCCAGTTCCGGCAATCACATCACCAGCAAGCGGATTAAGAGACAGGAACGAAATCAACTCCTGCTTTTCCTCCACGTCAAAAATATCGTCCGATTGCCTCGTGAACGTTGGTGTTTCTGCGACAGTCAACATCTTGCAGTAAGATAGCCCATTGGGTCACACAAAGCAAGGATGTTGATTTTCGTCCAACAGTGAAATTGCCATGACGCCCATCAGTTCTGCGCCCGCGCCACGGAATCCAAAATCATCTGTTCAGCCTCGGCAGCATCGCCCCAGCCCATCACCTTGACCCATTTCCCACCTTCCAAATCCTTGTAATGAGCGAAAAAATGCTCGATCTGCTGCAAGGTGATTTCCGGGAGATGCTTGTAGCTTGACACATTCTCGTAGCGCCGGGTCAGACGGGGCACCGGCACGGCAATGATTTTTTCGTCGCCGCCAGCCTCGTCCTGCATCTTGAGAACGCCAACAGGTCGAACCGCGATCACTGCCCCTGGCACAATGCCTCGCTGGTTCGCAATCAACACATCAATCGGGTCACCATCATCCGACAAGGTGTGCGGGACAAAACCGTAATTTCCGGGGTAACGCATGGAGGTATAGAGAAACCGGTCCACCACCAACGTGCCCGACTTCTTGTCCATTTCGTACTTGATGGGTTCACCCCCCACCGGCACTTCGACGATGACGTTGACTTCCTTGGGTGGATTGCGGCCGATGGAAATGTGTTCAATCTGCATGTTCAACTCCCGTTCAGATTGCCAAGTATAATACAGGGCCCATGAATATCCACTGCGCAATGGCGCTCGACTCCCAACGCGGGCCGGACTAGTTTCGGGCCATGCGGAGGCAGCCGGTCACTGCGCGTATGCCGCAACCTTTAAAGGGAGACGACACACCATGGCACTCTTGAAAACACTCTTCACCCTATTGCTTGTTTCAGCCTTCGTTGGCGCACCCTTGCAAGCCGCTTTCGCCGAGGAAGTGATGACGCCCGAAGAAATCGAACAGGCCCTCAAGCCCAAGGCCAAGACACGCAGCCTGAAACCCGTTGCCAACACGGGCAGCAAGCAGGAACTTGATGATATCCTCAGCCGCTCCATCGGCATTGTGGAGCGCAAGAAGATCGTGGAGATCACGGAAAAGGTGGAGGCCCCACACCTCGATTTTGCTATCACATTTGGCTATGATTCTGCCGACATCGAGCAGAATTCCTATGCCACGCTTGACTCATTGGCCGGCGCCCTGAAAAGCAGCGGACTTTCGGGATCAAGCTTTCTGGTCAATGGTCATACCGACGCCAAGGGCTCCGACACCTATAATGATGATCTCTCCCAGCGTCGTGCCGACGCGGTTGTAGCCTATCTCGTATCGCGTCACGAGATTGAACCTGTCCGCCTGAAAGCCATCGGATTTGGCGAGTCAAACCTCAAGGATGTAGATGACGGCGAATCAGCCGCCAATCGGCGCGTTGAAATCATCAACCGTCCTTAAGGTTCACGCATGGTTCGAACTCTGTTTGCGACGCTGATCTGCCTCACGGTGTTTGTGCATCCGGCAGAGGCAGCACGCAAGTTGGCGCTCGTCATCGGCAACAATGACTATAAGGAAGTACCTAAACTCGACAAGGCAGTCGCCGACTCAAAGGCTATTGCGGCGGCCCTTGCCGGTTTGGGTTTTGAGGTTTCAGCCGCGCTGGACGCTGACCGGCGAACCTTGAATCTCGCCCTGTCCAAACTCTATGCATCAATCGAACCCGGCGACACGGTTCTGGTGCAATACTCAGGTCATGGTGTGCAGATCGAGAGCGACAATTACCTGTTGCCCGTCGATGTGCCTGCCATCCGGGACGGCAACACGGAATTGCTGAAGTCAGAATCGCTCCGCTTGTTCACCGTCATGGAAACTGTGACGCAGAAAGGTGCGGGTTCAAGCATCTTCATAATCGACGCCTGCCGCGACAATCCCTTTGCCACGGGTGGCAAGCGCGCCGTTGGTGGAACCAGGGGCATGGCGAATGTGGCAACCACAAAAGGCATGTTCATCATGTTCTCGGCCGGGGTTGGACAAACCGCACTCGACCGCTTGTCCGAGAATGACGGCGAGGCAACGTCGGTCTATACCCGTGTGCTTTTGAAGCGCCTTGCCAACCCCGGCGTCAAGCTGCGCGACCTCGCCGCTTCAATCCGGGACGATGTTGAAATGTTGGGAAAAAGTGTGGGCCACACCCAGCGGCCAGCCTATTATGACGATCTGCCCGAAAATTTTTCCCTGGCCCCAGAAGCCGCCAATAGCGAGCAGCAGCAGCAGCAAGCCGTCTATGTTCCACCCAAGATTATCTCGGAAACACCACCACCAACGCGCGACCCAACCGAGGAAGCGCGGCAAGCCTGGGAAGCGGTGAAGGACCAGACGTCGCCTGCGCCCTTTGAAATGGTGGCAAAGCGTTATGGTGGCACGCTCTATGGCGATCTTGCAGCCGCCCGCGCCCAAGAGTTGCGTGACAACGCCGCACGCGTCGCAAAGGAAAAAGCCCGGCAAGCACTGAACGATCAAGAGCCGGAACCACCTCCGGTCATTCGCAAGAAAACCAACCCGCCCGTTGCGCAGCAAGAGTCGTCAGGAAACCTGCGCTGGGGGGTCATCGTCGGCTCTTTCCCCAAGGCACAAGCGTCCAAGGCCCGCAGCCGCCTGAAGGCCGCAAGATCCCAAGGCTTTGATGCCCAGCTCATCGACACGGGCAACTATGGTCGCCTGACACCGGGCCTCTATGTCGTCGTGATTGCTGCGGACTCGAGAGGATCGGCGCTCAGCCTTGCAGTCGATGTTCAAAACTATTTTGGCGATGCCTATGCAAA
>JANNNG010000021.1:0-5219 GCA_031398425.1 Hyphomicrobiales bacterium
GGATTATCCCAATGCAGCACCCGTGGTGCAGAAGCCCCGCGTGGTGGAAGAAACCGAAGATGCCGAAACCGGTGACGTTGAACTGATCAGCCTTGAGGACGTCGAGGAAGACGGCAAGGATGACGACGAAACCGCAGGCATCGAAGATGTCGATCTCGGCGAAGACACAGCCGACGACGCTGAAGAAGATGACACTTTCCTGGTGGTTGAAGAAGATGAGGGCGGCAACATGTCGGATCTGATCGAGGGCGGTCCGTCGGAAAAAGAAGAAGAAAATTAAGCTTGCTCAGGGCGGTGAGGCCGATTAATCACCGCCCCGTCCTGCCAGCCTGGTTTACCAAGCCACTGGCCTAGATTGGTTTCAAAGGGGTCATAGCTCAGTTGGTAGAGCGCTTGCATGGCATGCAAGAGGTCGGCGGTTCGATTCCGCCTGGCTCCACCAGTCTTTTCAATGACTTAGCGGTTGGTACGGAAGTGGCAAAAGTGCCCTAGCAACCAACTAGCAACCAGCCCTAAAAATAAATTTTTGTGAGCGCGTTTTTGAACAAGAAAAATTGCACAGTCGCGTACCAACTTGGACGCGCTCCGTTTTCTGTTTCCTTCAGATAATTGAACCGAGAGAGCGGGGTGGGCGGCAAGAGCGACTGACAGGCCCGCTAGTGGAGGCGGGCCGCACCGCAGGCCGAGCAAAGCCAAGGACTGCGCGGATGTGGGCTCAGTCAAGCATGCGGAATTTGGCGTACTTGCGCAGTTGCGGTCCGCCGCAGCGGACCTAGGAGGGAGCGACCGCCCACTCCGCAAGCGATGTTCATGATGTCGGTGTTTGTCTCAGATACCCAAACCCCTTGTGAACAGACTTGCCTCTGATGTCTTCGAAGCTCAGTCGCCACGGAACAAGCGCAAATTCTTTGCTGTTTTCGAATACAGCGTACTTGCCTGAGGCGAGTGAGATGGATCGGGTGTAGGCTCCTTCAAACCGTTCCCCCTCCATCAGCTAAGCTGCTTGCAAGCCGGAAGCAACAGAATGCTTGGCAACTGCTTGGTTCATCCCATTGCGGGTCAATGCTTTCATGGCATTGGCAGTGGGCCAGGCAACTCCGTCTGGCGTTTGCCCAGTCATGCCGCGCTCTGTCAGCCATTGCAGGCGATTGCGAATAGCAGACTTCACATCACTGCCAAAGCCTTGCCAGTGCTCAGCATGTTCGACTATTGTCGAATTCACGGCGATAGCAGGTGCGAACTTTGTCAGAAACAGATTGGACCGACGACGAGAACGACCTGATTGTCGAAGACTATTTTAATATGCTGGCCACAGACTTGGCGAACCAGCCATATGTCAAGGCACATCACCGAAGAAGCCTTTTGCCAAAGCTGAATGGACGAAGTGAAGGCTCCATCGAGTTCAAGCACCAGAATATTTCCGCAGTCATGTTGGGTCTTGGGGAGCCTCGTATCCAGGGCTACAAACCTGCAACTCGGTTTCAGATGTCATTGGTTGACGCCGTTTTACGAAGGAAAGCGAAAAGCTGCGATTGGACCCAGTTTGTTGAATTGCGAAAACAGAAAATAAATGAACCATATTCTGAATTGGAAGAACCTGAGACTCTATGGTTTGGTCCGCCGCCTACGCACACAAACCAACGTCCACCTGTCGATCTCGATCTCATGGCTGCCATCGGCCGCAAGTGTGATGTTGCTGAACGTGATGAAAGAAATAGAAATTTGGGTGAAGCTGGCGAAAGACTTGTTGTCGATCATGAGAAATCAAAGTTGCGTCTGCTAGGTCGATTTGACCTCGCCGACAGAGTGCGTTGGACCTCAAAAGAGATCGGTGATGGAACGGGCTTCGACATAGAAAGTTTTGATGATCTGGGAAAGACAATGCTCATCGAAGTCAAGACTACGAACGGTTGGGAGAGAACACCTTTTCACATCAGCAGAAATGAACTCGCAGTGGCAGAGGAAAATCGCGATTCCTGGCATCTTTACCGTATCTGGAATTTTGTTAGGAAACCGAATGTATTCTTAATCAGGCCGCCATTGCAAACGCATGTCGCTTTGACGCCAACGAGTTTTCTCGCTTCTTTGCTCTGATGAATTTCTCCGCATTTCCAGCCTAAACATGTTGCCGAGTCCTGATACTGACGAAAAGGGCCCGGCAATAAGTCAGCATTTTGCTTTCTCTTGGCTTTCAAATCAGCTTGCCAATTTCCGCAACCAAAAGCCTTTCGTCGCCATTGAAACTGGCAATCATGGCCGCCAAAAACGGTCCACGTTTGATTTTCTGAACATTGAACTCTTGGCCGGCCTGGTCGGCAAGCAAAGCCATGAAGGCCAACTGCGAACGACCGTTGCCATCCCGAAACGGATGAATCGCATTAAGTTCTGATAGAAAGTGGGCTGCGCCCTTGGCGAAGGCTGGTGGCTCTACACTCCGCAAAAAGGCATTCTGTTTCAGCCACGTGAAGAGTTTACGCATTTCGGCAGCAATGTTCTCGGGGTAACAAAACGAACTTGTCCCCTTTGCAATCCTGACGGTGCGCGGCTTCCCAGCCCAGGCATAGACATCCTGAAAGAGATGTCGGTGAACGGCGTAGTAATGGGTCACACTCAAGCGCCCGCGCGGCAAGCCTTCTGCAAAGCGTTGCGTGGTCAGGGCAAGTTCAAAGGTTTTGAGATCAGATTGGCGGCGATGATCGGCTAAATTCTTGAGAAGCTTGGTGCCTGGATAACAATAGGGATCGGGCGAGGCGTCATACATTGACGCTGCTTAACCCCTCATCTTGCCATACTTGTTCTTGAGAGCTGCGCGGCGGGCTTCATGAGACTTGCCTGATTTCTCGAAACCCTCAAATGTCCGCATCATGTCCTTGGACATGGTCAATCCCTCTACCCGACTGATGGAAGCCGAGGCGGCAAGTCCGATCTTGATGGTTCCGCCGTTCTTGGGGCCGGGCGAGGAAAGTTTTATGGTTTTGCGCATGGCCGAACATTACCACACCTACGCTTCTTTGCCAGCCATCTGAGAGCTGTTCTTGAGAAGGCGTGGAAGCTGTGCAGTAGGCCTAAAATCAAGGACGTACAAAATTCAGGTCTGCCGAAGCCATCCTTGGCGGTCAGTGCACCTCTCAAAAATTCATGCGAGCGCGTGACATGGTTGCCTCCGCACTCAGGGTTTTGCTGTGTCTGCGGTCAGTCCTCCATAAAGTGCCTCACGCACGACATTGTTGCTGGTCACAGCATCTTGTCCGGCAATGGCCGTCTTGAGGCGGTTGTCTGCTTGCAGTTTTCTGACGGCATTGCGCATGGCTTCAACGGTGGCAATGTTGGCGGAACATTCGGCAACCGGGTCCATACCCGTCGTGTCGGGGAAGGTGTCGAAATAGATCGGACGGTCGTAATTGATCTCTTCCAGCATGTAGAGGAGCTCCATTGTCTGAACCGGATGCACGCTGCCCACCATCAAGCCGTCATCGCGTTTTGCGTAGCCATCATTGAGATGCACTCCAAACAGCCTGGACGAGCGCGCAGCCAGTGCTGCCGCATAGGCGGGCATTTCATCCGCATAGAGAACATGGGCAAAGTCGATGGTGACACCCACATTGCTGCGGCCCATTTCATGGATGGCAAGCAGTGTCGTTCCAATATCTGGCATCAGTGCGAAACTGCGCGGTTCATTGGGTTTGTATTCAATGCTGACTTCGCAGGATGACACATGGTCGGCGACCTCGGAGATTGCCTCCAGCGTCTGATCCCAAAGCCTCGCATAGTCAGCCTGAAACGAGTAATCAAAACCATCCTGCCCCATCCACAGCGTCATCAGCGAGCCGCCAAGCTCCAGCATCTGGTCGATGCCGCGCTTGGTCTGATCAATGGCGAGGCGCCGCAGCCTTGCGTCGGGGTTGGTGAAGGCGCCGATCTTGAAACCGGGGTCACTATAATAGCGCATGGCAAAACCATTCACTGACAGACCAAGGCCGTCGAGATGCTGCTTCAACTTCAAAAGCTTCACAGCGGAAAGATGGTCAGGGTAATTCAGATCAACCGCAGTCAAGCCTGGCACCGTCGCAGCGCGCGACAGCAAATCGAATACACCGGAACCTTGCCCCGCAATCCTGAACGAGTTCAGGCGAGCGGCATAGCGATAGGATGGCGTGATTGCTGACTTCGGCATAAAGGCTGACTTCACATACGATACAAATTCAGTAAAGTTGAATCTGTGAGATGTGAAAAAATCGTGTGGTCTTCAAATCATCATTGGAAAATATGCCGGTAAAATTGAGTTTTTGACGTAATCCGGATGCAGAAAAATGAACTCGGGCATCAAATTTCGTGAACTTGCTTCAAGAACTTTACTTATTGTGTGCAGTGCAACAGGCAAGTCAGTCGCTTTTTGGGAAGTACCAGCGACTGTTTGAACCGCCTCATCGCCATGGCATACGGCCCCGTTCCACGCGCGCTTGTGCTTTCGCGACTGCCGTCTTAACCTCGCGCTCAACAGGGAGGCCCGTTTCGAATCATGATCAAGTCCGAACTCGTGCAGAAGATTGCCGACAAGAACACCCATCTCTATCACCGCGACGTCGAACGCATCGTCAACCGCGTGCTTGATGATGTTGTGGATGCCATGAAGCAGGGCTCGCGGGTAGAGCTACGTGGTTTCGGGGCCTTCTCTGTGAAAGAGCGCGATGGCCGCACCGGTCGCAATCCGCGCACCGGCGAAAGCGTTGATGTCACGCCAAAGCGCGTGCCGTTTTTCAAGTCGGGGAAGGAACTTCGCGCCCGCCTCAACAAGAAGGGTTGAACGTTGCGTCGCATTTTGCGTTGGGCCATAGGATTGCCGATTGTTGTGGTGGTGCTGGCTTTTGCTGTGGCAAACCGGCGCTGGGTGACACTGTCATTTGATCCTTTCACACAGTCAGCACCTCGCGTTGCCATGGACCTGCCGCTGTGGATCCTGTTCTTCATCGGCATCTTCGTTGGCATCGTCGTGGGTTGGATCGGGTCATGGATGGCCCAGAGCAAACACCGGAAGGCAGCGCGCGAAGCCCGGCGCGAGGCCCAGCAGTTGCAGGTCGAACTCGCAGATTTGCGCAAGCCCGCAGCGCCATCGGGCAATCAAGACGTGGTGCCTTTCAACGGTGGCATTCTCTGAACGTCAGCCCATGCAAAATCCCATCTGCCTTGCCCTCGACACAGCCGACGTGGAACGCGCCATC
>JANNNG010000176.1:0-10929 GCA_031398425.1 Hyphomicrobiales bacterium
AGATCATAGTGACTGCCTTCCTTGGGGAGGTCCGCTGGCGAGAGATTGACCACCAGTCGCTTGCCCGGCAGTGCGAGGCCAATCGCATGCAGAGCGGCACGTACACGCTCGCGACTTTCAGCCACTGCCTTGTCGGGCAAACCAACGACCGTAAAAGCAGGCTGCCCCGACACAAATTGCGCCTGGCAATCCACCACCACCCCTTCCACACCCTGAAAGGCAATCGTTGCACAGCGTGATGTCATGATCTTGGTTCCCGTCCACTTCCCCAGTCGTTGGAGATAGGACGTTAGAACAGAAGAATTCCGTCGCGCAAGAACAAAAATAGAACGCAACTTGCAACTGAAACAGAAGAATTAATTGACATCACCCCGGGTCATTGTTCATCAAAAGACATGCATTTTGTTTACATTGACGATTCAGGGGATGGCGGCATGTCTTGCTTCTCTGCGCTCATAATTCCAGCAGACCAATGGAGAGAGGCACTCCTACATCTTATCGGAGTGCGGCGCATGATGCGAGACTCAGATGGAATTCGCATTCAAAAAGAACTGCACTCAACTGACTGGATTGGTGGCAAAGGCGCATTGGCGCGTCATCCAATTTCAAAACAACGACGCGCGGAGTTGTTTGATTTTTTCCTGTCTGGAGTTTCTCTCCTGCCGGGCGCACAAGTCATCAATGCTGCTGTACCTTACGGAGAACAAGACCGTGCTTTCGAATATTTGCTTGTTCGTGTGCAAAACAATATGCGCAAGGCAGGAAGTCAGGCGGTCATTTTTTGCGATGAAGGCAAAAGCTATGATCACATACGCAGGAAACTTGGAGTATTCAATTTCCTACCGAGCAAATTAGACAACTGGTCAGACGGTGTGCAGGCAAAAAACATTCCAACTGATAGAATTCTGGAAGACATCGTCTATCGCGATTCCGCAAAATCAATTCTCGTACAAGCGGCAGATGCATGCGCATATGCTTTGTTAAGAAGAGAACGACCGATACCATCAAAAGCTATATTGGGCCTCGATAAATCATTTTACATCTTGGAACGCATTCTGGTGAAAGCGGCCTATTCCAAAGATCCGATGGGCATAATCAGATAGCCCCAGTCTCCTGGGGCTATCATTGTGCTGACACGCCGGTGGTCGCCTTCGCAACTCCTAGCGCATCACCATTAATATAGGCTATATAGTCATTGGAATCAATAAGTTATGTGGAGAATCGTATCGAGTTGTAATCACTAGGCATTTCGAATCATGGCGCTCTTTTACGTATCCAGCAACTGGACAACTTCAACTACACCAAGCATGTCTTTCACTTGAAAATACCGAGGTATCCCTTCTGGTACTTCCTCGTGCTCATGGTCCCAGAGAATATCATAGGGCACATAGACGCCGTAGCCTCCTGCCGCGATCATCGGCAGCACGTCGGAGCGGATGGAGTTTCCGGCCATCAGGGTGCGCTCTGTGCTGCCGCCGTGGCGCTTGCAGATTTTCTGGAAGGTCTCAGGTTTTTTGTCGGCCACGATCTCCACGGCTTCAAAATAATGCGCAAGGCCTGAGGCGAGCACTTTTCTCTCCTGATGGTGCAGATCGCCTTTGGTGACGAGCAGCAGGCGATGCTGACCGTGCAGTGCCTTCAATGTATCCTCGACATGGGGCAGCAGTTCGATGTCGTGGTCCAGCATGTCACGGCCCATGGTGATGAGCTGGCTGATGGTTGCGGCATCGACGGCACCGCCTGAAATGGCGATGGCGGTTTCGATCATCGAGAGGGTGAAGCTCTTGATGCCGAAGCCGTAAAGTTGGATGTTGGCTTTTTCTGCCGTGTTCAATTGTGCCCGTGCTTCAATGGCGGGCATATAGTTTGAGAACATTTCGCCGAAGCGCAATTGCGCCACATCGAAGTGTATGAGATTGTGCCAGAGTGTATCGTCGGCATCAAAGGCGACGAGATCGAGTGCGCTCACAGCCTTGCCTCAATGGCATCCCAGATCAGGGCAGCAATATCTTCACCCCCAAAGCGTTTGACATGGCGAATGCCGGTTGGCGAGGTCACATTGATTTCGGTGATATAATCGCCGATCACGTCGATGCCGGTGAAAATCAATCCGCGTTTCTTCAGATCCGGTCCCAGCGCTTCACAGATGTCATGTTCACGCTGCGTGAGGGTTGCGGGTTCGGCCACACCGCCCGCATGCATGTTCGAGCGGTTGTCGTGGTCGGCTGGCACACGGTTGATGGCGCCTGCCACCTTGCCATCAACGAGAATGATGCGCTTGTCGCCCTTGCGCACGTCTTTCAGATATTTCTGAGCAATCCAGGGTTCCCTGTAACTTTGCGCAAACAGTTCCAGCAGCGAAGAGAAATTCTGGTCCGTCGTGTTGGTGCGGAACACGCCTGCACCGCCATTGCCGTAAAGTGGTTTCAGGATGATGTCGCCATGGGCACGGCGGAACGCTTCGATTTCCTGCACGTCTTGCGTGATCAAAGTATCCGGCATGAATTGACGCCAGTTCAGCACGTAGAGTTTTTCCGGCGCGTTGCGGACTTCTGCTGGGTCATTCACGACAAGCGTTTTGGGATGCACCGTTTCCAGCATGTGTGTTGCGGTGATGTAGCTCATGTCAAAGGGTGGGTCCTGGCGCAGGAGGATGACGTGCTGGGATGCGAGGTCAATCCTTTCCGAAGCAGAGGCCGTGAAGTGATTGCCCTTATCGTCACGCACTCGGACGTGTTCACCACGCGCCGACAAGACGCCGCCCTGCAATGCGAGTGACTTCACGTGATAGTGGAACAGACTATGCCCGCGCCGCTGGGCTTCCAGCATCATGGCGAAGGTGGAATCGCCCGTGATGTCGATTGAACTGATCGGGTCCATCTGGACGGCAACATTGAGTTTCATGGGTCAGGTGTTCCCGTCAAAGGCGTTTTGAATGTGGGTTGGCCAGAGGTAGGAAGGAACGGCGACGATGTCAAACCGTTGAAAGCCCTGGGCCGCCTTCGCATCGCGCATGGCATAGCCCGCAGCAGCGGACGCAATGCGGCGGGATTGATTTTCGGTGACGGCAAACATGCTTTGATCAACCGTGGCACGGGCCTTGACTTCGATGAACACGGTGGTGTCTCCGCGCCGCATGATCAGGTCCACTTCGCCTGTTGGCGTCTTGAAGCGTTGCGCCAGCAAGCGATAACCTTTCAGGCGCAGATACCAGAGTGCGATGGTTTCGGCGCGGTGGCCGTGATCATGCGCCGCCTTGCGCGACCGTTTCATGCCTTGCCCTTGAGTGTCAGGATGCGGGCGTAAATATCCTCGCGCGGCAAGCCCAGTTTTCTGGAGAGAATTGACGCCGCCTTGCTTGACGGGTGGTCCAGCAATGCTGTTTCTATTTCCTTGATGATGTCGTCATCTGTCAGACTCTCAGGCGATTTTTCCCGTGCGCCAATAATGATGACGAATTCGCCTTTGATGCTGGGTTTTGCAGAAAGCACACTGGCAATCTTCGCCGCCGTACCACGCAAAGTCTCTTCATGCAGCTTGCTGATTTCCCGTGAGACGGACAGGGGGCGATCGCCCAATACCTTGGCAATGTCTTCAAGGGCATCGACAATGCGGTGGGGCGTTTCATAGAGAGCCACGGTTTCAGCGCGATCATCAATATCGGCCAACATTTTCAGGCGCTCGTTTTTCTTCTGCGGCAGGAAACCCAAAAATGTGAACCGGTCCGTGGGCAGACCGGAGAGTTGCAACGCGGGCAAGAGTGCTGATGCACCGGGCAAGGCTTCCACTTTCAATCCTGCTGCAACACAATCGCGTACCAAAGCAAAGCCCGGATCGGAAATCAGCGGCGTTCCCGCATCACTCACAAGGGCGACGACTTGGCCGGACTGAATGGCTGCCATGATGGCAGCTCCGGCAGCGTCGCTGTTGTGGTCATGATAGGGTTTCAGCTTGTTCTTGATGCCAAAGCGTTCGAGCAGGCGGGGCGTCACGCGGGTGTCCTCACAATAAATCATATCGGCTGTTGCCAACGCATTGAGACTGCGCAATGTCATGTCACCCAGATTGCCGATGGGCGTTGAGACAAGATAGAGACCGGCCGCAAGCGATGTCGCAGTGATGGCATGGGCACCGATGTGATAGGTTTTATGGCTCATGGGCCCAGCTTAGATCAATCCGCGAGTTCAGCAATGACAGCGTTGAGCAGGCGGCGGCCCGCCTTCGTGGCGGCAAGGCGGGTATTGCTGCGCATTTCCACAAAACCCAAATCTGCCATGGCGGTGATCCTGTCTTGCGCCATAGGTCGACCCACGAGGTATTCGTAACGGGTGAGGTCGATGCCCTCTTCGATGCGCAAGCCCATCAAGAGCATTTCGCGGGCCTGGGCGGCATGATCTGTTGGTTCATTCTGATTGATGCCGTGACCTTGTGTCTGCACCATTTGACGCCAGGTCTCGGGGTGTTTCTCGGTTGCTGTGGCATGGGTGATGTCACCATCAATCAACCGCCCATGGGCACCGGGGCCAACGCCTGCATATTCGCCATAGCGCCAGTACAGAAGATTATGCTCGCTCTGATGACCGGGTGCTGCATGATTGGATATTTCGTAGGCGGGCAGCCCTGATTTTTCTGTGAGCTCCTGTGTAAGGTCATAGAGATCGGCTGCGAGGTCATCACCGGGAACTGTCAATTTTCCAGCCTTGTAGAGATCAGCATAACGCGTCTCTGGCTCTATTGTGAGTTGGTAGAGCGACATGTGGCCTTGCTGTTCGCCGAGGGCACGCGTAAGCTCTGCTTTCCACTTCTCCAGAGATTGATAGGGTCGCGCATAGATCATGTCGAAGGATACGCGCGGGAAAATATTTGCGGCGAGTTTGAAGGCGGCCAGGGCTTCATCCGGTGTGTGCTGGCGACCAAGCGCTTTGAGGTCATGTTCATCCAGCGCCTGCACGCCGACGGATACACGGTTCACGCCTGCACTGCAGTAGCCACGGAAATTTTCTGCTTCGACACTTGTGGGGTTTGCCTCAAGAGTGATTTCAGCGCTGGGAGCCATGGGCCACAGGCCAGCAATGCCATCGAGCACCTGCGCCACGGCTTTTGGCGGCATGAGCGACGGTGTGCCTCCGCCAAAGAAGACGCTTGTGACGGTACGTCCAGGTGTGCGCATCGCCATGTATTGGAGTTCGGCAACGAGCGCATCGGCAAAGCTGGTGGCGTCGACGGCGTCATGGCGCACATGACTGTTGAAGTCACAATAGGGGCATTTCGCCTTGCAGAAAGGCCAGTGGACGTAGATGCCGAAGGCACTCAAAACAAATCCCTCAGCATCAACCCCAGCGCCCGCGCCCGATGCGAGATCCTGTTTTTCTCCTCGTGGCTCATCTGCCCGAATGAGATGGATGAACCTTCCGGCACAAACACCGGATCATAGCCGTGGCCGAATGCGCCAGCGGGGGGCCATGTCAAATGTCCGGGGGCGGTGCCCACGTAAATCCGTTCTTCGCCATCCGGCCACAACACGAGCAATGTGCAATTGAAAGATGCTGTGCGTTGTACAGGCGTAACGGCTCCTGCGGCTTGCAGTTTTTCCTCCACGTTACGCATGGCCATCATCCAGTCGCGGTTTGGCCCTGCCCAGTCAGCGGTGTAAACGCCAGGGTCGCCATTCAAGGCGTCAACGCAGAGGCCTGAGTCATCGGCCAGCGTGATCATGCCTGTCGCGGCCAACGCCGAGGTGGCCTTGATGCGGGCATTGCCGACGAAGGTGGTTTCAGTTTCCTCGGGTTCAACCAAATTCATTTCACCAGCGCTTGTGACGTCAACGCCCAGCGGTCCCAGTATCTCACGGAACTCCTCAAGCTTGCCCTTGTTATGGGTGGCGATCAGAATTTTTTCACCGCGCAGACTGCGCATCATGCAACAGCTGCTTTCTGCAGGCGCACGAGGTCGGCGATGCCGGATTTTGCGAGAGTCAACAGTTGATGCAATTGTTCCTCGCTGAAGGGCTCGCCTTCCGCTGTGCCCTGTATCTCGACAATGCCACCTGCCCCGGTCATGACAAAATTCGCATCCGTCTGTGCCGACGAATCTTCAGGGTAGTCAAGATCAGCAACGGCAACACCATTGTAAATGCCGCAGGACAGAGCGGCCACATTGTCCTTCAGGGGCCAGGTCTTGAACATGGTTCGCGCTTCCATGCCTTTCAAACAATCGTTGAGCGCGACCCAGGCACCGGTGATCGACGCGGTGCGAGTGCCGCCATCAGCTTGCAGCACATCGCAATCCAGAGTGATCTGGCGTTCGCCAAGAGCCGTCAAATCCACGACAGCGCGCAGTGAACGACCAATGAGGCGCTGGATTTCCTGGGTGCGGCCGGATTGCTTGCCATGGGCGGCTTCGCGCCGTGTGCGCTCATGGGTGGCCCTTGGCAACATGCCATATTCCGCCGTGACCCAGCCCTGGCCTTTGCCCTTGAGCCATGGCGGCACTTTTTCATCCAGCGACGCTGTGACAAGAACGTGGGTATCGCCGAATTTCACCAGGCAAGAGCCTTCGGCGTGCTTGGTAAAACCACGCGTGAAGGAGACGTCGCGAAGCTGGCTGGGCTGACGGCCGGAGGGGCGCATATGGAATTCCTTTCTGGTTCGCGGGCCTTCTAGAACAAGTTTGCTTGTAAAGGAAAGCACGCTGACACTATCTTGACGACATGACCATGCAGAAGCCAACCGAAACCTCCAGCAGCCTCTTGACTGCCATGGACCAGCGGGCACGGGATGTGTTCAAGCATCTCGTCGATACTTATCTTGAGACCGGTGAGCCTGTGGGGTCGCGTACAATATCGAAATCGTTGCCGGCAAGCCTGTCGCCTGCATCCATCCGCAATGTGATGATGGACCTGGAAGAGGCGGGTCTGATTGCATCACCCCATACCTCATCCGGGCGCATACCCACCGATATCGGTCTTCGGTTTTTCGTTGATGCGCTGTTGCAAGTGGGCGCCATTAGTGCGGATGAACGAGCCCGCATTGATGCCCAGGTCAAGGCTTCCAACCGACAGCGCAAGGTGGAAGATGTTTTGGGTGATGCCACGTCATTGCTCTCAGGGTTATCGCAGCACGCGGGCGTTGTGCTTACGCCGAAGCTCAATGCACGTTTGAAGCATATGGAATTCGTCAACCTGTCAGCAGGCCGTGCGCTTGTCATTCTCGTGACGGAAGACGGCAATGTGGAAAACCGCGTCATTGATGTGCCTGCAGGACTGCCAGCGTCGGTATTCATGCGGGCCACGAATTATCTCTCCGCCAAGGCCGAAGGCAAGACTCTGGTGGAAGTGCAAAATTTTGTCGCGCGCGAAGTTGAAAATCTGCGCCGCGAATTGGACGATGTGTCGGCGCGGCTGGTGCAGGGCGGGCTTGCCGTCTGGTCGGGTGAAAACAACCCCGATGACAAATCGCTGATCGTGCGGGGTCAGGCTAATTTGCTGGAGGATGCCAAGGCCGTTGCTGATCTCGAGCGCATCCGCCGCCTTTTCGAAGATATCGAGAACAAGAAGGAATTAGCCGGGCTATTGGGCTCTGCCGAACAGGCCGACGGCGTTCGGATTTTCATCGGCGCTGAAAGCCGGATGTTCTCGCTTTCAGGGTCATCGCTGATCGCGGCTCCGTTTCGCAATGATGATGACAAAATCGTTGGGGTCCTTGGCATTATCGGACCAACGCGCCTCAACTATGCGCGTATCATTCCAATGGTCGACTATACGGCAAAGGTTGTGGGCAAACTCATTTCCTGACGGCGTAGTTTGCATAAAGCGCATCGATGACCTTGGAGATCAACTCAAAAGGAATGGATTTGTCGTAGGGAAACTGCAAATTGCCTTTTGGTCCGCGATAGGGCACGAGCGCTTCCACAAGTTCCTGGGGTTTCAGCACCGGCGGGTAAATTCCAATGTGTTTCTTGAAAGCCGCATAATAGATGAAAACCTGGCCTTGCTTGAAGGCCGGTATTTTGTAACTCAAGGTTTCTTCCGCAGCGGGGCATTGTTGCGACGTCATCTTCCTGATTTTCCGCAGGATGGGTTGGGCCTGAACCGGCGCATCAGTGATGTATTGCTCAACAGTCATGACGTCGTTTTATGCCCCTTACTTTCCGTGGGCAAGGCACAGGCTTGATTTTTGTTGGCGCACAGCCGATATGCAGCTTGCGAAACCCAACGACATTCTGGATAACCTGATGAGCGATACGCCTGAAAACGAAAACCTTGACCTTGACGCCATGAATCTCGAGAAGATGGCTGATGAGCTGTTGGCGGAGGATCAGCTCGATCCTCTAGAGCAAGAGGTTGTATCCCTGCGCGAGGAAGTGGCTGCTTCGAAAGATCGCTTGCTGCGCTTTGCCGCCGAGGCTGAAAACACCAAGAAGCGGCTGGAGCGCGAAAAGGCCGAGGCGACATTGTATGCGGCTTCCAATTTCGCCAAGGATTTGCTGGGTGTCGCCGACACGTTGTCGCGTACGCTGGCTGCCGTGCCTGAGGAAGAACGCGAGATCATTGATGACGTGATGAAGAAATTTCTAATCGGCATTGAAATGACCGAGCGGGAATTGCTCAACGTGTTCCAGCGCCACAACCTGCGCAAGCTTGAAACCATCGGCCAGAAGTTTGATCCCAACTTCCACCAGGCGCTGTTCGAAGTGCCGACATCGGAAAAGCCACCGGGCACTGTAATGCAGGAAATCCAGTCCGGCTATGTGGTGGGTGAGCGCTGTCTGCGTCCGGCGCTGGTGGGCGTGGCCAAGGCGGAGTGATATGGCACATCCACACCTTCAATGAGCAGTATCAGCTATCTTACCCGCATTGAATTTGGTGAAGGGCAGATTACCCGACTTCCTGAATTTCTCGATGTGCTTGCAATCAGACGGCCCATGATTGCGACCGACAAGGGGCTTGTCGCCACTGAGCTCGTGCAGATGGTCGCGGACCTCACAAAGCGTGCAGTTGTGGTTTTTGATGGCACCCCGGCCAACCCCACAGAAGCTGCTGTGCTGGAGGCCCATGCCATTTACAAACAGTCGGAGTGCGATGGCATCATCGGGTTGGGCGGTGGGTCCGCGCTTGATCTGGCCAAGGCTGTTCGCCTTCTCACGGGTCACGAGGGGCCGCTTTCACAGTACACACTTGTCGCTGGCGGCATGCAGCGCATTCACAACCGAATAGGCCCGATGATTGCCATTCCCACCACCTCGGGCACGGGGTCGGAGGTGGGTCGCGCTGCCGTCATCATCACCGCCGAAGGTCGCAAGCTCGGCATCATCTCACCGCATATGTTGCCGTCGATTGCTTTGTGCGATCCCGAACTCACCTATGGCTTGCCACCGGGTTTGACCGCTGCAACGGGCATGGACGCCATCTCCCATTGTCTTGAAACCTTCATGGCCTCGGCCTTCAACCCGCCCGCCGATGCCATTGCCATGGATGGCCTTGCGAAGGGCTGGCGTTCATTGGAGAAGGCGGTTGCGAATGGCGCGGACAAGGCTGCACGCAATGACATGATGGTCTGTGCGCTGGAAGGTGCCATGGCGTTTCAGAAGGGGCTGGGTGCTGTTCATGCTCTCACGCATCCACTCGGGGCGATCCGCTCACTCAACCTGCATCACGGAACTTTGAATGCTGTGTTGATGCCAGCCGTGCTGCGCTTCAACCGCGCTGTTATTGGCGAGAAATGGGATGTGCTCCGCCAGTTTTTTGGTGAAGCGCCAGACCAGGCCATTGCGGGTCTCAACCGCCGCATCGGCTTACCCTCTGGCCTTGGGGCCATGGGTGTGACAGAGGCCATGCTGGAAAGCGTGTCGCACGCGGCTCTTCTGGACCATTGCCACGCCACCAACCCACGGCTTGCCACGGTTGCAGATTATCGCGCCATCATGCGAGAGGCGTTTTGAAATGTTGGACCTTGCATTGAAGCCGCATGTCCCTGGTCTGCAGAATACCAGCCCTGTGGATTTTAACTTGTGCGATGGGGTTTCCCATGATGGGAAAGGCAAGTTCGGCAAATGTCCACAACATGGCAGGTCGCGGCCACATCCCAGCAATTGACGCGAACGTGAAACTCGCCGAGATAACCCAAAGCTTAAAGACGAAGCCGCATTTATGAACATCTCATGACCCAGCCTTGCATCATCTGTGTGGCCATCACTGGATCCCTGCCAACCAAGGCGAACAATCCGGCTGTTCCCATTACCATTGCCGAGCAGATTGAATCGACCCATGAGGCCTTTGAAGCGGGAGCCAGCATTGTTCATGCTCATGTGCGCGATGATGAAGGAAAGCCGACGTCCGACCCTGCGCGCTTTGCGCTGCTGAAGCAGGGCGTTGAAAAACATTGCAAGGGCATGATCGTGCAACTGTCGACGGGCGGCAGGTCAGGTGCGGGGCAAGCGCGTGGTGGCATGTTGCCGTTGCGGCCCGATATGGCATCGCTGTCGGTTGGGTCCAATAATTTTCCCACACGCGTTTATGAGAACCCGCCTGATCTGGTGGATTGGCTCGCTGCGGAAATGTTGCGTTACGATGTAAAGCCTGAGGTCGAAGCTTTCGACCTCAGCCATATCTTCAAAGCCAAGGACATGGCCGACAGGGGCGCGCTTGCCGGAATTCCATACGTGCAATTTGTCATGGGCGTGCGCAATGCCATGCCGGTGGACCGCGAGGTTTTTGATTTCTACGTCAAGACCGTGAACCGCTTCTGGCCGGGAGCACCCTGGTGCGCTGCTGGCATTGGTTCGCAGCAACTCACCATCAATGAATGGTCGGTAGCAGCAGGAGGCCATGCGCGTACCGGACTGGAAGACAATGTGCGACTGGACCGTGACAGGCTTGCGCCTTCGAATGCAGCGCTGGTCAAGCGTGTCGTTGAACTCTGCGGAAAGCAT
>JANNNG010000178.1:0-7220 GCA_031398425.1 Hyphomicrobiales bacterium
CCATCGTGACTGGATCGGGCAAGATCAGGATCGAGGATACGCTGTGGGATGTCGATGGTCCGGACTTGCCGGTGGGCGCACGGGTGAAGGTAACGGGTGTGAATGGAGGGCGCCTTATTGCGTCGAAGGTTGAGTAAGCCGCAGAATTCCCTCTCCGTCACGCGTTCCGCGCGACACCTCTCCCGCAAGCGGGCGAGGATAAGATTCTTCCACCTCGCCCGCTTGCGGGAGAGGTGGATTGTGACGCAGTCGCAAGACGGAGAGGGAAAGCCTCACACCAACCCCGTCAACTCTCCCAAACCCCCAATCATCCGCGCCACTTTCCCCGGCACGTTATCATCTCGCTTGGGCACCCGCGCGATTCTCACGACCTGAAATCCGAACTGTGCCGCGGCCTGCGCATCCCATGTATTTGCCGACACAAAGCAGATCGACGGCGCATCCTGAACATGAAACTTCTGCATGGCCATACGATAGACCCGGCGCGATGGCTTGTAGATGCCGACCTCTTCAACCGACAAGACATGCTCAAACACATGCTCCAATCCGGCATGGCGTACAGCGGAGTCCAGCATGGACGGACTCCCGTTGGACAAGATTGCGAGCCGCTTGCCGCGCTGGCGCAATGCACCCAAGGCTTCAACCACCTCCGGGAATGCATCGAGTTTCAAATACAAAGTCATCAACTCATCGGCGAGGCCACTTTCGTCGATCTGCAATTCCGCCAGCGCAAAATTCAGCGCATCCCGTGTGACCACCCAGAAATCCGCATGTGTTCCCATCAGGCTGCGAAGCCAGGTATATTCAAGCTGCTTCTGACGCCACAGCGCACCGAGTGAAGCCGCCTTGTCGCCGATTTCAAAGGCCAGCTTGGTAACCGGTGAGTGCACATCGAACAAGGTACCATAGGCGTCAAACACAATCGCCTGTATGCCCTCAAGTCTGGCCGTTGTGTTCCCCATGCACAGACTTAAGCAAATTCAGCCGATTGAGGCCAGCCCCGGAAATTGCTCGAGCAGCCAATAGGAGATGGTCTGCATGGACCCTGTGAGAAACATGATTCCCGTCAAGACAAGCAACCCCCCCATGACCCTTTCAAGCATCACCATGTGACGGCGGAATTTGCGCTGGAAACCCATGAAACGGTCGATGCTGAGGCCTGCAAGCATGAAGGGAATGCCAAGACCAAGCGAATAGAACGCGAGCAGCGCCATGCCGCGCCCCACACTTTCGGTTGACCCTGCAACGGAAAGAATTGCCGCCAGCACAGGCCCGATGCAGGGTGTCCAGCCGAAGGCGAAGGCAAGACCGATGACATAGGCTCCAACGTAAGTTGCGCCGCCGAGATTGGCTTGATAGCGCGCCTCCCGCATCAGGAATGCGAAGCGGAACACACCCAGGAAATGCAGTCCCATTATAATGATGGCGACACCGGCGATTTGTGAGAGCAGCGGCAAGTTCTGCCGCAGCACTTGCCCGAATACAAACGCCGTCGCTCCCAGTAGAACGAACACAGTCGTGAAACCAAGGACGAACAACAGACTCGAGAGCATGACGCGGCGACGGTGCCCCGTGCTCTCCGTTGTCAAATCCTCCAGCGACACGCCAGACATATAGACGAGATAGGGCGGCACCAGTGGCAATACGCAAGGGCTGAGGAAGCTCAAGACACCTGCCAGCACGGCAGCACCGAATGTGACATTCAAGTCCATGCCATGATCACTGGCAGGCCGCATGAAAAATCGCAAGCCACGCATTGTCACGCCCGCGTGTGCGGGCTTCACTTTGTCGCCACATTGGCCGATCATGGGAGACCACTGATTTGAGGATGGATTCTTGAAAACGCCACTGCTCGCCTTCAGCTTTTTCGTCGCCCTGTGTGCGCCAGCCCTGGCGCACCCGCATCTTTTTGCCACCATGCAAACGGCGTTGCTGATGACACCTGAGAGCAAGATCCGGGCCTTGCGCATCCGCTGGAATTTCGATGAAGTCTACACGCAGTTCTCGCTTGAAGGGCTCGATGCCAATGGCAATGGCACCTATGAGCCTGAGGAAATCCAGCCCCTGACCGACGAGAACATCAAGAACCTGCTGGAATCGAAATACTTTACCGTCGCCAAACAGGCAGGGGCTGAAATTCCGCTATCGCCAGTCACGGTGTATGGCCAAGAGATGGAGAACGCGAAGCTGACCTTGTGGTTCGAGTTGCCTTTCGCAGCGCCGGTGGACCCAAAGTCGGGAACATTTGAAGCGCGCATTTATGATCCCGACTTTTTCATCGCCTTTGATTACAAGCCGGATGCACCACCGACCATCGAAGGCGCATTACCCGCAGACTGTGCCATGGAATTGAAACCGCTGATGAGCGATGAGGAAATCGAACGGACCCGCACCTTGCTGGCCGACAAGCCTCAGGACTGGAAACCCGAAACGCCTACCGACTTCGGTGCCATGTTTTCCCAGCCGCTCGTGGTGACATGCAAGTGAAGAAGGCACCGCTCCCCCCTTCGGCGTACTCCCGCAACACGTTGGGGGAGGTATTTGCCGCGAGTCCTTCCCCAATTCATTGGGGAAGTGCCCGAAGGGCGATGGGGGTCGTTCTTCAGGTTTTGATTCTGCTTGTTTTATTGTCAGCTCTTCCGGACGCCCATGCGCAGGAAATACCACCCGACCCGCAAAAGAAAACTGTCGTCATCGACAAGCGCAAGCTTCTTGTGCAGCCCCGCAATGCCGACGGCAGCATCATCGAAACAGCTTTTACCGAAGACCCCGTGCTATGGATGCAGACGAAGCAGCAGAACTTTTATGGCCGCATAGCTAATTCCATCAGGCAATTGAAAACGTCGTCGGCTTCGACGGCTGCATGGACATTGCTGAGTATCAGCTTTCTCTACGGCGTATTTCATGCCGCTGGCCCTGGTCACGGCAAGGCCGTGGTCACAGGCTGGGTGCTGGCCACGGAGAATGAGTTGAAACGCGGCATCGCCATCGCGTTTTTGTCGGCGCTGTTTCAGGCGTTGACCGCCATTGTGGCCGTGTCCTTGATCCTGCTGTTCGTGAACGGTGCTGCGGCCATGGCGAAGAATGTAGCGGGCTATCTGGAAAGTGCCAGTTATCTCATGATTGCGGGCATGGGGGCCTATCTTGTGTGGAACGGTTTTGGCAGCTTCCGTCGCAAGCCTGCAAGCGTGTCAGCGGCAGCTTCCGGCCCCTTCGAACTCATGTCGCGCCCGGACAATGGGTTTGCCCTTGATCACGTCCATGATGAAAACTGCGGCCACGCCCATGCGCCCGTGGCCTCGGAGCTTAGAGGCGACTGGTCATGGACCCGGGCCTTTGCCATGGCCTTTGCCGTGGGGATCAGGCCCTGTTCCGGTGCGATTCTCGTGCTTGTGGCGTCTTATACTTTGGGGCTCTACTGGGCAGGGGTTCTTTCGACGCTTGCCATGGGGTTTGGCGTTTTCATCACCATCGCCGTGATTGCCTCCCTCGCCGTCTATGCGAAAGCTGCTGCATTGCGCCTGGTGAGCGCTGACAACCGCTGGACCGGATTGGCCGTTAAATGGAGCAAGGTTGTGATTGGCACGTTGATTGTGGCGTTTGGGCTTTTGTTGTTCGTAAGTTCGTTCGGTTCAAACAATTTGGGAATTTAGATGAAACAGTGGTGGGTGTTGGCGGGTTTTCTGGCGCTGTGTCTGGGTCTGGGCAGCCTTGGCGGCTATATAACGGCACCGGCGATTGCGGAATGGTATCCGTCGCTGAACAAGCCCTCCTGGACGCCACCGTCATGGCTTTTCGGTCCCGCATGGATGGTGCTCTATATCATGATGGCGGTGGCCGCCTGGCTGGTGTGGAGGGCGGGAAATGCACGCACCGCATTGATTTTGTTCGGGGCACAACTGCTGTTGAACATCGCCTGGTCGATCCTGTTTTTCGGTGCCCGTTCACCGGGCCTTGGCCTCATTGACGTCATCGCCATGTGGCTCGCCATCGCCGCCACCATCTTCGCCTTTGCGATGCGATCAAGATTGGCCGCGTTCCTGATGGTGCCCTATCTCTGCTGGGTGAGTTTTGCCGCAGCGTTGAATGCCGCGATTTTCATGATGAATTGAAACTTCGCCCGTATCCCCTCATCCGCCCTTCGGGCACCTTCTCCCACCAAAAGGGGCGGGAGAAGGCAACTGGATGAGTCTTCTCCCGTTCCTTCTAACAGGAGAAGGTGGCCGAAGGCCGGATGAGGGGCCACTGGCGACGTATCCCTGTTAATCTTTTCTCGTTTGACTCCTTACATTCTTAGTGTTAGAACATAGCAAGAACTTTTTCATCCGGAAAGCCCATTGTCATGCGTATCCACCCGTTGCCCGTTTCCGGCGCGGCAGGCGGCGGCTTGCCCGTTGCCGGCCCTGCCCTGCACCGTCGGCCTGAAGAACAGACCCACGCCAAAGCGCTGGTGGCGCGGTTGCGTGAGCGCATTGCCCGCATGGAACAGTCGCATCAACGGCTGGACCGGAAATCCAGTACCAGACCTTCCACCCCCTGGAGATTCGGGATCGCCGCTGTGGACGCCCATCTGCCGGAGCAGGGTCTCGCCCGGCATGCCCTGCATGACATGGCCCCACAAAGTTATGGCGACACGGCGGCCACCATGGGTTTTACCATGGCCCTTGCAATCCAGCGCTTGAAAGTCGACCAAAAGCAACGTCCTGTTCTTTGGTGTCGATCCGCTATTGAATGTCTTGAACATGGCAAGCTCTGCGGCCATGGACTGGAGTGGCTGGGGTTATCCCGCGAAAAACTGCTGGTTTTATCGCTGAAAAAGCAGGTTTCCCTGTTCTGGACAATGGAAGAGGCCCTGAAATCCGGCTGCTTCTCCAGCGTCATCTCTGATGCTGCGTCGCAACATATTGACCTCACCATCACCCGTCGCCTCAGCCTGTCAGCCGGTGAAGGTCGATCTTCAGGGTTGTTAGTATTTAATCGAAACCATGAGGAGGCTACGGCCAGTTTCAGCCGTTGGAAGCTGGCCACAGCGCAATCCCCACCGCAATCACTGGAACCCGGGGCACCGGGGCACCCTGCCTGGGCGGTGACCCTGTCCCGAATTCGAGGCGGCAGACCCGGCAATTGGAACCTCACCTGGCAACCCCATCAACAGTTTTCCACACGATACCCCCATGCGTCGCATCACTTCAGTCTGGTTTCCGGAATTTTCGGTGGAGCGCTTTCTCAGGGAACGGCGGAAGCAGCATTTGCCCCTGCCGCCGAAAGGCCTGCCTTTCGCACTGGTTGAAAAAGGCCAGAAAGGCCTGCGTCTTTACGCTGTCAACATTTCGGCGCGGCACTTCGGCTTGGGATTAGGCCAAAGGCTGGCCGACGCCCGCGCCGCTGTACCCGAACTTTTAACGGAACAACATAACGCTGAAAAGGACATGGCCAGTCTCTTGGGTCTCGCCAGCTGGATGGAACGCTACAGCCCCTGGGTGGCGCCTGATGAAAAGGATGGGCTGCTGCTCGATTCAACTGGCGTTTCCCATCTCTTCGGGGGTGAGAATGAAATGCGAAAGGATATGGCGAGGCGGCTCACCGAGTATGGCTTCACTACACGGATTGCCTTTGCAGGTACCATCGGTGCCGCCTGGGCGCTGGCAAGATTTCCCTCTCCGTCTTGCGCTGACGCGCAATCCACCTCTCCCGCAAGCGGGCGAGGAAAAACATATCCTCGCCCGCTTGCGGGAGAGGTGGCATCGCGAAGCGATGACGGAGAGGGAATACAGTTCTTGCCGATAGAAGCCCTGCGCATCGACGCCAACGCCATCCGCACATTGCGCCGTCTCGGCCTCAAGACCATCGGCTCCCTTCAGGCACTCCCCCGCGCCAGCCTTGCCCGGCGGTTTCGCGGTGAATCCATCCATGAAAACGTGCTGCTGCGCCTTGACGAACTCACAGGCCAGCGCCATGAGGCGCTGAACGCCATCAACCCGCCCTCGTCTTTCATGGCGCACCGCGCCCTGATGGAACCCGTGATCAGCCATGATGGGCTGGAAGCAGTGCTGCGCGGCCTTGTTCACGCCTTGGTCGCTGATCTTGAAGCCAAGGCGCAAGGTGCAATCCGCCTCATTCTCAAGCTGTTCAAAAGCGATGGTGGCCGGGCGCAGATTCCTGTTGGCCTTTCTGCCGCAAGCCATGACCCCAGACACATCCTGCGCCTGCTGCTGCCCAAGCTTGATACGTTGGATGCAGGCTTCGGCATTGATGCCATGACGCTGGAAGCGCGCGAAACCGCTGGCGTAGTGCCGCAGCAAAACGGCTTCATGGAGGATGATGGCGGCACATCCTTGGCGGAATTCAATGACCGTGTGCTGAATCGGGAGGTGCTGGGGTTGTCCAGTTTGCAGGCTGTCGCGAGTCATGTGCCGGAAAGAGCGGAGCGCGTGGCGAAGGCCCCCCTCTCCCCTTCGGGGTACTCCCCCAACAAGTTGGGGGAGAGCGTGCCGCGAGTCCTTCCCCAACTTGTTGGGGAAGTGCCCGAAGGGCGATGGGGGCCTTCCTTGCAGCCCCGCCCTCTGCTCATCTTCGAAACCCCGGAGCCCGCCCGCGTCATTGCGTCCGTGCCCGATGGTCCACCCATGCGGCTCACCTGGCGGCGTGTGACGCGCAAGCTCGTGCGTTCGCAAGGCCCCGAACGCATCGCGCCGGAATGGTGGCACCTCACATCAGGCGAACGCCCGCGGGATTACTATCACGTGGAAGACGCGCAGGGCCGCCGCTACTGGCTCTATCGTGATGGTCTCTATGGCGAGGACGATGGTGAGCCGCCAAAATGGTTCGTACACGGACTATCCGCATGACGGCCTATGCTGAACTCAGCTGTGTCACGAATTTTTCTTTCCTGCGCGGCGGCTCGCACGCGGAGGAATTGGTGATGCAGGCAAGGAATTTGGGAATCGCAGCACTTGCCGTGACGGATCACAACAGCCTGGCAGGCGTGGTGCGGGCCCACGGTGCGGCGAAGGATGCAGGGTTGCGGTTTGTGGTGGGGTGTAAACTCAATCTCGAACACCCCCTCCCCCCTTCGGGGTACTCCCCCAGCCAAGAGGCCGAGGGAGAAGAGTTGTCCGCTGGACAACGCGATCCACCATCTCGGGCTCAAATTCGGTGCCAAGCCTCTCGAATCGCAATCGATCGCCTGCGAGCAGGTGCGATGCTGAATGGGCCTCTTC
>JANNNG010000227.1:0-5887 GCA_031398425.1 Hyphomicrobiales bacterium
TGATGGATTGGGACGATAGTTCAATTAAATCAATTATCTAGAATACAGTGTGCGCGCAACATATGCAGCAAGGTAGAGTACTTTGTGTGTACTTTTTGTATGTTTTAAGAAATGATGTGCTCGGCTAACAGAAACGCAATGCGTGCCTTGCCTGATACGTATTGCAGGTCTGTGTTCATCAGCGTTTTTTGCTGTGGTGCAAACCGTTTGCACTGCTCAAAACTAAAAACACATTTCCGATATGAATTGGAAGCGGCATTGGACGGTTATGTGCAAAAGTTTGACGCCAAATTAATATGACGGTCCTTTTATTGACCCTGCCTGAGAAACAGTGGCAAGATCGCCAACCATCGTCAAAAAATCTTTGGGCGCAGAGGATGACTTCGGACGACACACCATTACGTCTCACTGACTTTCGACTTCGCTCTCAGCTTGTGGTGAAGGCAACGACGGTTTTAACTCCGCACTGCCAAATCATTGATGCGCATAATCATCTGGGTCCTGACTTTGGTGGGGGATGGAGTGAGCGGTCGCCCAAAGAACTGCTCGACCGACTTGATGAAGCCCATGTCAAAACATACGTTGATCTTGATGGTGGGTGGAGTGAAGCCATTCTTGATGCCAGATTGCGCAAGTTCAAAGCCATGGCACCCGATCGGTTTGTTTTCTTTGGGGGCCCAGGTTGGAAAAATTGGGACAGTGATGGTCCGCGTTTTGGGGAGATGGCTGCCAAACGATTTCGGGCGCAAGTGGCAAGGGGTGCGCAAGGTTTAAAAATCTGGAAAGATTTTGGCTTGCATGTGCGCGATGAGAGAGGAGCTCTCGTTGCAGTGGATGATGCGCGTATCGATCCGTTGTGGAGCGCAGCGAGTGAATTGAAAGTACCTGTGGTTATTCATGTGGCAGATCCACCAGCATTTTTTGACCCGCTGGATGCATCGAATGAACGATGGGATGAACTCCACGCTCACCCGGAATGGCAGTTTTCTTCGCCGCCTTTTCCATCTTTCATGTCCATCATGGAAGCTTTGGTCAGACTGGTGGCGCGGTTTCCAGATTTGAAATTTGTCATTGCGCATGTTGGGTGTTACGCAGAAAATCTTGAGTGGGTCACAGCATTGATGGATCGCTGCCCGAATGTATTTGTCGATATTAGTGCGCGCATCAGCGAACTGGGCCGCCAGCCCTTTTCGGCCAAACGCTTCATCGAGCGGTTTTCTGATCGTGTGCTATTCGGTATAGATTGCGGCCCTTCGCTGTCCGCGTATCATACCTATTATCGATTTCTCGAAACTGATGATGAGTATTTCAATTATGATGACGGCCCCGTGCCGCAGCAGGGGCGCTGGCAGATTTATGGTTTGAATTTGCCTGCACTTGCGCTTGAAAATATCTACTACAACAACGCTGCCAAATTGTTTGGCATCCCGCCGCAACTCCTTCTCAACAAGAGATCATGACTCACTCAATTGATAACCTCGCTTCGCTGTTTCTGCTTGACCCAGAAGTAACATTTCTCAACCACGGTTCTTTTGGTGCATGCCCAAAGCCTGTTTTCGACCGGTACCAGCGCTGGCAGCTGCAGCTCGAAAGGCAACCCGTGGCCTTCCTCGACTATTATCGCGGTCTCAGCAGTTGGCTGGGCGATTCCCGCAAGGCGTTGGCAAGTGTGTTGCACACATCAGCGGACAACATCGTCGGCCTTACCAATGCAACGGTGGGTCTGAATGTGGTGGCACAATCCCTAGCACTGAAGCCTGGCGATGAAATCTTGACGACGGATCATGAATATGCGGCGCTGGAAAAAACCTGGGCCTACGTTGCACGGCGCACGGGAGCTAAAATCGTTGTTGCCAAAATTCCGCTGCCTCTGACTGACGAGCAGGCCTTCACATTGGCACTTTTCGAGAAGTTTACTGAGCGCACGCGGGTTTTGTTTCTCAGTCACATTACATCGGCAACGGCACTTGTTTTTCCAATCGAAAACATCGTGGCGAAGGCGAAGGCCCGAGGTATATGGACAGTGATTGATGGAGCGCACACACCGGGGCATATCCCGCTCAATCTGGATGTATTGGACGCAGATTTTTATGCAGGCAACTGCCACAAGTGGATGATGGCGCCGAAGGGGTCTGCATTTTTGTATATCAGGCCCGAATTGCAAACTATGATCAACCCGCTTGTGATCAGCCATGGCTGGACGGAAGATGCGAGTGAGCCAGGTGTGAAAGGGGTGTTCGGAAACACTCCTTTCATTGACGGATTGGAAATGCAAGGCACGCGCGATCCTTCAGCTTGGCTTACAGTGCCGGACGCAATTGCATTTGCGCAACAGCATCAATGGGAGAAGGTGGCTGGGCAGTGCAAAGTCTTGGTTCAAGAAACAGCAAACCGTGTTGCAGAGTTGACGGGTCTTCCCGCCATCAGCAGCCCTGAGTTTTGCGCCCCGCAAATGGTTTCGATGCCAGTTCCAAAATGCGACCCGAAGGCGCTGCAAGCCAAGCTTTACCGTGACTACAAAATTGAACTTCCGTGTTTCGATTGGCAGGATCACACCATCGTTCGCGTATCAGCCCAAGGTTACAACACGCAAGCGCACATGGACAAGCTTATGAATGCACTGGCCGTGCATTTCAAGACTTAGCGATCCTTCAGCGTCGGATCGAGTGCATCGCGCAAGCCATCACCAAAGAACGTGGTGGCAAGAACGGTAATGGCGAGTGCAGCAGTGGGGAACACGGCCAAATGCCAATAGAAAAACATGAAGTTCATGCCGACGTTGATCATCTGCCCCCAGCTGGGAAGAGGAGGCTGTACGCCAATGCCGAGAAAGCTGAGGCTTGCTTCCAGCATCATGGCCAGCGGGATTGCGAGAACGAAACCAACGATGATCGGCGAAATTGAATTCGGCAGAAGATGCCGCCAGATGACATAGCCCGGTGATGCACCCAAGGCATGGGCCGCGCGAACGAATTCCTTTTCGCGAAATGACCTCACCTGCGCGCGCACCAGCAAGCAGACCTGCACCCAACCAAAAAGGGCTGCAATCAAAACGACAGTGAGGAAACCGCCTTGCGTCAACGCGCCAAGCAACATCGCGGCAAGCAAAGGTGGAACGACTGAAAAAATCTCAATAATGCGCATGATAAACCAGTCAATCCATCCGCCATAATAACCGGCGATTGCACCAAGCGGAATGCCGATCAAAACTGTACAGAGAGCTGAGATAAACCCAATGGAAAGTGAAATGCGCGCGCCGTAGATGATCCGCGAGAAGAAGTCGCGGCCCAGATCATCCACGCCAAACCAGAACTCTGAGGACGGCCCTTCAAGGCCGCGTTCCAGGAACTTTTGCTCGTCATAACCAGCAATCGTGATGAAGGGCGCAAAAACCGCCATAGAAATCAGCACGAGCAATACAACGCCCGACACAACTGCGGCACGGTTTCCTTTGAAGCGCAGCCAAATGAAGTAAAGCGGACTATAGTGTTTTTCTTCTGTTATATCCGACGCGGTCATTCCTTGCGTCCTTCAATGCGAATGCGGGGATTGAGCCAAGCGTAAACAATGTCAGATATTAGATAAGACAGACAAAACATGATTGTGATCATGAGGATCAGTGACATTTCCAAAGGGTAATCACGATTGCGAATGGACGACACAAAATAGGCACCAAGCCCTGGCACGCGGAACATGGCTTCAACGAATATGGAGCCTGTCGCAATGCCCACAAACATCGGCAAGAACACAGTGACCATGGGGATCGCTGAATTGCGCAATACGTGTTGAAAGATGATACGACGTTCCGACAAACCCTTTGCACGCAACACCGTAACGAAAGGCTTGTTCAACGTATCAAGCATGGCAGAACGCGTGTAGCGGGCATAGGTTGCCATCGGGATCATGGCATAAGCTGCAATCGGCAATATCCAACTTTGTGGCGTGCCCCAGCCCTTAGCCGGAAGCCACTGCAACCAGACTGCGAAGACCAGAATGAGGATCATTGAGATCACAAAAACAGGTATCGTAAGCCCCAGTGTTGCAACTGCAGACGCCAGATAATCAATCCAACTGTTACGCCTTAAGGCAGCGGCCATGCCAAGGAGAATGCCAAGCGGCACGCCAATCAGCATCCCCATACCACCAAGAAGCAAACTTGGTGGCCAGGCGCGGGCCAAAAGCTCAAGCACAGTTTCTCCGGGGCTTTGGAACGGCACGCCAAAATCAAGCTGCATGACGCCCCACATGTAGTTCAGGTATTGCATGTGCAGTGGCTTGTCGAGCCCAAGACTAGCCATCAACTTGGCGCGGACCGCCTCAGACACAGGCATGTCGTTGCCATCAAATGGACCGCCGGGCACCGCATGCATCATCAAAAAGATGATGACTGACACAATGAAGAACGTGATCAGAATTGAGATCAGGCGCTTGATGATGAACATGGTCATGCTGCTGCGCTCCTATGCTGTTACAATGGCTTCGACACGATGTGTCTGATCGAGGTGAACAAGTTGTGGTCGTGGTGAAGGTTCAACAGTGCTAGAGATATCCCGGTGAGATACGACTGGAATCGCCGACGCAATCTCATCCCGCGATAGGAATGCGCGCACCCGCCGATCTCTGGGATTGCGAACAGGAATCGCATCGAGCAGGGAACGCGTATAGGGGTGGCGCGCATTGGCAAAAATGGTTTCCGTGTCAGCCTGTTCAACAACACGGCCATTGAACATGACGGTCACACTGTCAGCAAGTGACCGCACCACACTTAAATCGTGGCTGATGAACATAATGGCAAGGCCCATGTCCCGTTGCAGGTCCAGCAACAGATTGATGATTTGCGCTTTCACAGAAACATCAAGTGCTGACGTTGGTTCATCCGCAATCAGCACGGTTGGTTTTAGAATCAGAGCCCTTGCAATCGCCACACGTTGACGCTGGCCACCCGAAAGTTCGTGAGGGTAACGCTGGCCATAGTTCCGATGCAACCCTACACGCTCAAGCCATTCCAGCGCCGATGCGCGTTGCTCAGAGGCCGTGCCAATCCCATGAATGAGTAACGGCTCAGCAACAGTCTGTGCCAAGGTCATCATAGGGTCGAGTGCCGAATAGCTGTCCTGAAAGATGACTTGCATGGAACGGCGAAAAGGCTTCAGTGCGGCGCGGTCGAGTTTGGTCACATCGGTGCCGTTAAGAAAGATCTGGCCAGATGTGGGTTCCAAAAGGCGCAGCGCCAACATGCCCGTGGTCGTTTTTCCAGATCCGGATTCGCCCACAACAGCGACAATTTTATTTGCGGGCAAAATCAAATTCACATTTTGCACGGCAGACACTGTTTCATATTTTGGAACAAAAGTGCCGCCCGTGCGAATGGCAAAGTCTTTGCAGATGTCGCGCAATTCCAAAGCAGGCGACATCACATCACCCAACATGCAGATTGGCGATTGCCGTCGCGGGTTTGCAAGGATGGCGCTTCTTCTGCGCAGCGCTTTTCCGCCCTCTCACATCGCGGGTGAAAGGGGCAACCTGTCGGTGGTTGCGCTGGATTTGGCGATGACCCCTTGATTTCGGTCAGGCGGTGCCGCCCTGGTTTGCCGCCCGGCATGCTATTGAGCAGTGCGATAGTATAGGGGTGGAGTGGCGCATCAAACAGGGCTTGCACCGGGCCTTGCTCCATGACTTTGCCACCATAAAGCACAACAACACGATCAACGGTTTCAGCGATGACACCAAGATCATGCGTAATCATCACAAGACCCATGCCAAATTCCTTTTGCAAATCTTTGATCAGCTGCAAAATCTGCGCTTGTATGGTTACATCAAGGGCAGTTGTTGGCTCATCTGCGAACAACACTTTTGGTCGGCATGACAGTGCCATGGCAATCATGGC